>NZ_JAMBLP010000002.1:0-349576 GCF_023336985.1 Marseilla massiliensis
GACAGACGGTCGTGGCAAAACGTCTTTACGGCATTGAAGTCGACCGACCACATGTGGCGGCTGAGATGCACGTTGCGGTAGTCGCCCGGACTCTGGTAGTCGGCTGTGACAAAGAATGAAAGCGTGCGCCCCAACCGGAAGTTGTTGGACAGCTTGACTATCCATATCGGGCTGCCCAAGCTGCAAGTGCCCATGCTCGTTGTCAGGTTCAGAAACTGCTTGTTAACCACCGTAGTAACCTGTGGCGTCCATGCCCCAAAGCTCTTTGAGACAACCACCGCCAGCCGCATCTCCTTGACCGAAGGCAGGTTGCGGTAAGACATTATTGACAATGCGCCCTGTGCATCCGACTGAGTACCCCAGTTGATGATTGCGTTGCGTGTGTCGGAGTAACCCAGCTGAAACTGCACCATACGCCACACGCCTTGCAGCGTCAACCCATGCACATACTCAGGTTGCAGCATTGGGTTGCCCATCTGCCACGTATAACGGCTGCCATAGAGCACATTCTTGCTCAATTGGCGGTATGTGGGGCGGTTTACTTCAGTGGAGTAAAGCAACTGGGCCTGCAACTGCCCTACGCGGATGCCCCACGACAGGTTGGGATAGACCTTGGTGAATGACTGGCTCACATCCCCCTCGCCATTGCCGGGATGAAAGGTGAACCGCGCATTCTCCACGCGGACGCCGAGACCGAAGAGGCCCACACGGGTAAGCACCGAATAGTCGGCAAAAGCCGCGCGCTGCGTCTCCCTGAGCAGGCTCTGCGCTGTGGGCATCTCGTCAAGGGTGCTGAGGTAGTTGTCGTTTCGCCGTGTGCGGACATACTCCACCCCCACGGTTGCATCGCCGCGCCACAGCTTGTGGACTGCCGAGGCGCGCAGCGACATCATCCGGTTGTTGACACGGCTGACAGCCGTGAACGCGCGACTGCTGCCGGCCCGGCTGGCCTCATCATATTCATTGTCTGTCTCGGTAGTGCTGCGGAGGTAGTCGAAGTCGGCATTGGCCTTGAAGCCGCCAATGGCCCCGGAATAATATGCGTTGACAAAGTGGCTGCGGTTGCCGTGCCCACGTTGCAGCCCTGTGGTAAGCAGCTGGTCGTATGGCTTGCCGTCTGCATAGACACTGTTGTCTGAGCTCAAATCCATTCGGCTGTAGGTATCGAATGTCAACATGTAGCGCCCGCCTACATACGACTGCCGGCCTATCTGCCAATCAATGCCCGTGGTGTTCTCTATGCGGTTGTGCCTGCGGTGCTCCTGCTCATTGCTCACTTCATTCCACAACGTGTCGGCATATACAGTCTGGGTGAGGTCTTTCCATGTCAGGTCGTTGTCAGAGCGGTATTCAAGGTTGTTGTATGCCGTCCACCGTTGTGCGCTGTAGCGCAAGCCCAACTGCTCTACCACACTGGCATTGCGGTTTTGGTACCATGTCGAGCGGGCATCCACGCTCAGCCCCCGTGCAAAGTTGGCATAGGTGGCAATCCTGACCACAGCCTTGACAGAAGCATCGTATTCAGAGCCCGGATTGGCAACCACCTCGATGCTTTCGATGTCAACAGACGAGAGACGGTCGAGCTCCGACAAATCGTATATGCGACGATTGTCAACAAAGAACACGGCCTGCCCCCGGCCCATCACATCGTATCCGCTTCCGGTCTTTCGCACAAGCGGCATCGAGGCCAACACATCTTCGAGCCTGCCGGCATGGGCCAGAGCCGTGCCACGTATTTTGTAGCGGAAGCCGCCGGGAGTGAGCTGCGACACCGGGCGCGAAGACCTGACCGTAACCTCGCCCAACCGATGCTGCGCCTCGATGAGAGTGACGGCCACCGAATCGCCATCCGGCCTGACCACGGCGGTCTCATAGCCCAGGCACGACACGGCCATCATCCATTTGCACCGGGGCCGCGGCATCACAAACCGGCCTTGTGCATCGCTCACACCGCCATTGATGTAGGCAGAGTCGGCACTGCTAAGCATTACGACTGTCGCTCCGGCAATAGCATTGCGTGAAGCGTCATACACATATCCCGTTATCTTCTCTTGCGCTACGATGGCCACCGACCACGAGGCTGCCAAAGCCATTGTCAATATCCTTATCATCTAATCAAACTAATTAATTGCCCGGTCTTCACCAAAGTTACACGCAGAAGTAACGCCTGTACAAAACACGGGGAAGACAAAGTAAAATCCAAATCCAATGGATTTTGCAATATCTCATCCCCGCTACTTCTCCAGATGTTTTCTTATACCGAATCCTTTTGTGATTTAGGTGCCGCCCTGATGCTTCAGGCATTGCGTTCTTTCTACGCCAAAATTAGTCAGAGATACAGATACGACAAAACAAATTCATATTTATCTTTGGCTTTTACTCAAAAAATCATACTTTTGTATAAGGCAAACATACCATACATTAAGTAAATCATACAAGGTATGACGATACAAGAAATAATGAAAGGCCTGCAGCAGGACGGCCATGGCACAAAGGCAATGGGAGGACAAGTTGCAGACGACATTCTCCCTTATGTGAAAAGTGCCCACGCCCTCGACAGGCTTGGGCATGGAAAGATTGTCGTGATTGATTTCGTGCATTGCTCATTCCCGTATGTTTCGCCATCCATTTTATTAAAATTGCAACAAATAAGGAATGCAAGGACAAAGGGCGACGAAGACTTAATTGACGACAGGCAGCTGTTTGACATAAAAAACATCATAAGCTCTTATTTCTCATTGCTGAAAAAAGCCAACACCATATCGGAGTCATCGGTCTTGCATTTTGACTTATCAATAGAGGCAACAGTATGCAAGGAAATGATACACATATCGTTAAGTCCCTGCCTATGCAATACAGAAAAAAGCGTAATACTCGGGGTGTGCATGCTGACTTATTCGGCGAGGAAACGACCGGGGAATGCTCTTGTAAAATTACCCCAGGCAGATGAACACTATGAATACAGACACGATGGATGGGTTCTGGCCAAGAACTCACATTTGACCAACATGGAAAAAGTTGTCATTGTGAATAGCATAAATGGTAAAAGCATAAAAGACATAGCAAAGATTCTGTCGGTTTCGATTGTTACTGTCAAGGCCCACAGAACCAACATATTCAAAAAGCTGAGGGTCAAAAACATTACCGAGGCTGTACAATATGCCGAGGATTACAATCTAATTTGAATGTCCGCAAGCTGCCTGCCGGTTACAGGCAGGCAACGGGAGCCCTGAGTTAGCTGACGCAAGCATTCCACGAGGCCCGCGGGGCTCACCTGATAAATCCTGGAGGCTTTTTTTAGAAGTTAAGAAGTTAGGAAGTTAAGGAGTTAAGACAATAGCTTTTGTGTATAATGAAGTTAGAAGGAGGGAGAAGGAGGGAGAAGGAGTTAGAGGACAATAGCTTTTGTGTATAATGAAGTTAGAGGGAGGTAGAAGGAGGGAGAAGGAGTTAGAGGACAATAGTTTTTGACTATCATCGCGCAGACCTTTTTAAATTCATAATTTTTAATTCTTTGCTCGGAGTACAGACTATAGTTATAGAACATGGGAGTTCTGGGAGTATGGGAGCTCTGGGAGCATGGGGAAAGTGTTGCAGGAAGACAGTCAAATACTATTGTCTTAACTCCTTAACTTCCTAACTCCTTAACTCCCTAACTCCTTAACTTCCTAACTCCCTAACTCCCTACCTCCCTAACTCCCCCCTATGTTTATTCGGGTGGCCCGCCCGGGCGTCAGAGCCACGTGAGCGCGGCAGCCACCACGCCCACGACCGCGGCGGCCACAGCCATGACAACCGCGCTGAGCCACAGCAGCCGCCGGGGCACGCCGCCGGCCATGCTCACCATGCCTTCGGAGCGCAGCTCAACGCCCCGTGGGCGCCCATTGTCGGAGTGTTTGTTTCCGTTCATAGCTCAAGCTGGTTTTTTACAAGTTGATAGTAAGCCCCGCGCATGGCGGTGAGCCCCTCGTGGGTGCCGCACTCCACTATGCGGCCACGGTCCATCACGGCAATGCGGTCGGCGTTTCTCACCGTGCTCAGGCGGTGGGCTATGACGAGCACCGTGCGCCCGCGCAGGAACTCGCCGAGGCTCTCGACGATGGCCCTCTCGTTGCTCGCGTCGAGCGAGTTGGTGGCCTCGTCCATGAACACATACTCGGGGTCTTTGTAGACGGCCCGCGCTATGAGTATGCGCTGCCGCTGGCCGGCGCTGAGCCCCATGCCGTTGCGCCCTATGCGCGTGTCGTAGCCCAGCGGCAGCGAGGCCACAAAGTCGTCGACGCGGGCCATGCGGGCGGCTGCCACGAGCCTGTCGGCGTCTATCTCGCCGTCGCCCACGGCGATGTTGCGCGCCACCGACTCAGAGAATATCACACCGTCTTGCATCACCACGCCCAGGCGGCTGCGCCACCACTGCGGGTCGTAGTCGGCGAGCGGGCGCCCGCCCACGGTAACCTGCCCGCCCTCGGGCGTGTAGTAGGCCAGCAGCAGCTTGAGCAGCGTGGTCTTGCCGCTGCCGCTGGCCCCCACTATGGCCGTGGTCTTGCCCTGCTCTATGTCGAGGCTTACGTCTTGGAGCGTGGGGCGCAGGGCGTTGCGGTCGTAGCGGAACGACAGCCCCACAACGCGTATGGTGCGGTCGGCCGAGGCGAAGGCCGCCATTGCGCCGTCGCGGCCCTCGGGGCGGGCGCGGTGTATCTCGTTGATGCGCTCGAGGCTCAGCCTGACGTCTTGCCACGAATAGACAAAGCCAAGCAGGCTGTCGACGGGTACGGCCAGCTGGCCCATGATGTACTGCACGGCGAGCATCTGGCCCAGCGTCATGCGCCCGTCGATCACGGCCATGGCCGCCATGACGGTTATGATGATGTCTTTGACGCTGCTTATGAGCACCCCGCCGGCCTCTTCGGCCTGCTGCAGCCTGAGAGCCTTCATCCTAATGCCAAACAGGCCGAGGCGGGTTTGCTCCCACTCTTGGCGGCGCCGGCGGCGGCAGTCTTGCAGCTTTATCTCCTGCATGGCCGTAACCATCTGCCATGTCTTGTCGTGGCTGTCGGCCTCGCGCTCAAAGCGCTCGTAGTCGAGCACACGACGGCGTCGCAGGAAGGCCGCCATCCACAGCCCATAGACCGCGCTGAAGGCCGCGAAGACGAGGAACAACACGGCGTCGTAGGCCAGCAGCATACAGCCGAACACGGCAATGGTCATGGTAGAGAAGAGCACCGTGAGCACATGGCCGGTGAGAAACTGCTCCACGCGGTCGTGGTCGGCCATGCGCTGCAGCAGGTCGCCGGTGTGCTTGGTGTCGAAGAAGGGCATGGGCAGGCTGAGCAGCTTGGCGAAGAAGTCGGACAGTATGCTAAGGTTGACCCTCATGCTGACGTGCGTAAGCAGCCAGCGGCGCACGAAGTCGAGGGCCGTGGCGCTGAACGTGAGCATGAGCTGGCCCGCCAGCACGAGCCACACAAAGCCAATGTCGCGCAGGGCTATGCCCCTGTCTACCACGGCCTGGGTGAGCAGGGGCAGCAGCAGCTGTATGGCACTGCCTATGGCCAACCCTGCCAGCACATGGGCGAAGGCAGCCTTGTAGCGGCGGACATAGGCCATCAGGAAGCGCACCGAGCCGGTGTCGCCGCCACGCTTGCCGGTGGCTGCCTCGGCGAAGGCCGGGGTGGTTTCCAAGAGCATGGCTATGCCCTTGTCTTCGCCATCGGAGCGCGAGCTGAGCCATCCCTCCTCAAGCTCGGCGCGCGAATATTCCACGAGGCCCTTGGCCGGGTCGGCCACACAGTAGCGCAACCTGCGCCCGCGCCCCCTGATGCGGTAGAGCACCACAAAGTGGCGCTGCCGCCAGTGGAGTATGCAGGGCAGAGGGGCCTTGGCAAGCATATCCACCGGCAGGCGCCCGCTGACGGTGTGCAGGCCCAGGGCCTCGGTGGCACGGCTCATGCCGAGCAGCGAGACACCCTCGGCCGTAGACGGACACAGCTCCTCGACCTCGGCCGCCGACATCTTGCGGCCGTGGTATTCGCACACCATCTGCAGGCAGGCTATGCCGCACTGCATGGCGTCGTGCTGCATGCGAAAGGGGAAAACGGACATTGAGAGCTTTGAGTTATGAGTTATGAGTTAAAAATTAAGAGTTAAGAACTTGATAAGTTAAGAATTAAGAATTACGAAAAGGCTGCGCGGTGATAGTCAAATGCAAATGTCTGTACTCCTACACTCCTGTCTCCTGTCTCCTGTCTCCTAAAGACGCATCCCGATGCAAATTCTTAAACATTTCACATCTTCATGATTCCCGACGAGCCACGGTCAACCTCAAGCTCGGTGCGCTCCACCTTCTTGCGGCCGAAGTCGAAACTGTAAGAAATCTTCAACCAAGCCGAACACATGTTGTTGTAAACGGTGGCTCGGTCATAGCTGTAAGTGCCGAAGTCAAACCATTGCCGCTTTTTGTAATCCTTGTCGAAGATGCGCTGGCATCCTATCTCTGCGTATAGCCCCTTGTGGTGCCAGGATGCAGTGAAATAGTATTGCGCCGGAGTTTCATTCCATTGCGAACCGGACAGTTCACTCATCTTTGAGGAATACATTGCCGTCAAGGTGAAGTTTTTTATATAATAGTTTGTTGACAATGAAAACAGCATACAGTCATTGTGTGCGGAATATACGCCTGTTAACCGTTGTCCTTTGTACATCAGTTGCCCCGACAATTGCAGTGAGCGGTTAAGCAGGCTCCACGCCACGGCTCCGCCGGCGATGCAAGAGTGCAATGCCCCGTCTGACATGTATGTGCTAACCATCGTTTCGCCTTCTGTCGTGTAGAAATCTTTCGTCAAGTCTGCGGCGATGAAGTAGTCTCCGAACAAAGACAGGTTGACATTCTTCAGTGCCAGGCTGTAGCCTATGTCAAAAAAGTGCAGCTTCTCTATCTCAAGGTTCGGGTTGCCGCGCTTTATGGTATATTGGTTTACCCTCTGCTCCGTGTTGTTGTAGAGATCCATGGTAGGCACGCTCGTACCCATCGACCAGTTGGCATACAGAGAGTTTTTGCTGTTTATGCTGTAGCTTGTTGATATAGTGGGGCGCCCTTGTATCTTTCTTGTTGCCCCTATTCCCTTTATGTAGTATCTCTCCCAATACAAACCAGGCTGTATGCCGATGCGCAGCTTTTTGGCGAATGTGTGGGTGTACATCGGCAGCAACTGCAATCCTCCGTCTTGAATCTCCTGTCCGGCGTCAATGGTTCCGATGTAGTCTGCCTTGCTCCATGTGTTGAATCCCCAAATGAATAAGGTTACGGAGTTGTTGTGGCGCAGGTCGGCCGTATATTTAACATGCGCGTCAAAGTTGTTTCTTATTTCCTTTGTGTCGGTGATAACAGGCGTCAGGCCACCCTCGGTGTAGTCGCGCCGGTAGGTGTTGTTGCCGTATGCGTAATTGGCCTGCACCCGCAACGTCTGCCCTTTGCCCGGCCTTGTCTCCATGAAGAGTGTGGCCTGCGGTGTTGCGTTGCGGCTTTGCGTCGTGGTTGTTGCCATGGCATCAGGGTATGCCTGAGGCGAATAGACTACAAGAGTGCTGTGCCGGTCGGTCGGCGTTTCACCCCAGCCAAGGCCGATGTCGGCGTATGCCGTTGTCTTGTCCGTCCGGTACGTCATGCGCATCTTGCCGTAGTAGTTGCGTTGCTTCGTCAGTCCGTAGGTGGCTGTGGTCTGCTTCGTGAAGGGCGCGTCAAAGGCATAGTGCTCCGTTCCCGATGTTCCAACAGCATCTTCACGGTCGAAGTCGGTACCGGCCAGCAGTGTTATGTTCATTTTGTTCATGTCAAAGCCAACCTGAGCCGAGTATCCTCCAACATTCAGCCCGGGATGGAATGTAGTCGACGTGCGCACGTCAACATACCCTCCGCGCCCATACTTTCTTGTTATGAAGTTCAGCACGCTCTGCTCTCCCGGAAATTCATCCGACGGTTGGTCATAGTATTCCACGCGCACAATGTCCTTCGGCCTCAGGCGGTCGGCCTCCATGGCATCGGCCTTGCGGTTGTCAATATATATTGTTGGAGCGGTGTTGTTGGCATTCTTTACTGTTCCGCTAACCCGGTCAACCGTCAGCTTGGGTATCATCATGTTGGCCAGCAAACCTATGCCCGAGTTGGCCGCGTCCACCTGCCGTTGCGTTGGCATGTAGGCGGTGTAGTCGCCTTTCTGTATGGCCGTGCGCCCCTCTACGGTGACGCCGCCAAGCTCCATCTGCCGGTATATGCTGTCACTTGCCGCCGGGGCGGTTTGCGTGCTGTCGGCCGGGACGGTCTGCGCCGATGCGCCGGCACAACAACATGCCAACGCCACTGATGCCAAAATCTCCTTCTCCATAATGCGTGTCTGTTTTATTGAATTAATGAACGTTAGCTTGCCCGGCAGCAGCCCCCTGATGCGGTAGAGCACAAAGAATTGACACAGCCGCCGATGGTGCATGCAGGGCAGAGAGGCCTTGGCAAGCATGCCCATCGGCATTGTACAGAACAGGCAAATACGCGGCCGCAAAGCTCAGAACGTGCCTTTGTCTGTATCCCGGTTTGTTATCTTCTTTCTTATCTTGCTGTCCTTGCCCTTGAACAGCGTGTAGCTTGCCCCTATGACAAACATAGAGGCATTGTCGTTGATGATGTTGGTAGATGAGTGAGCGATGATGTCGTTGGGCAATGTCTCGGAATGGTATTTTGACCTTGAGAACGCCCAGTAGCAGCCGACGTTCAGCATAAGCTGCTTGTGACGGTAATAGACCATGACGTGGCCAGCGTTTTCGTCGTCGGAGAGGTAGGGCCCGCTTATACACCTCGACACGATGTTGCCGGTATAGTAGGCCCCAAACCGCCCGTGGCTGAGGTTGACCGTATACCACAGCGGCGTATACCATTTTGAGCTCACCCCCATCAGCCTGCTGTCAATGCGCTGGTTGACAGCCTTTCCGTAGAGGTTAACCGTGAGAATCCCAGAGGAGAACGGGCGTATGGCAACA
This sequence comes from Marseilla massiliensis, assembly GCF_023336985.1. Taxonomy (NCBI): domain Bacteria; kingdom Pseudomonadati; phylum Bacteroidota; class Bacteroidia; order Bacteroidales; family Prevotellaceae; genus Marseilla; species Marseilla massiliensis. Next base: position 9,028 of record NZ_JAMBLP010000002.1, read on the forward strand.
GAGTATGTGGCACCCATTTGCCTGAAGCTCTCGGCGTTCTCGTATGTCTGCACCACGCTGCCCGACTCTGTGGCATGGTAATACGTATTGATGGGGTTGTTGGTGAACGATGCAAGCATCGAGACGTTGAGGTCTATCCACGACAGGCGGTGGCCAACGCTAAGCGAGCATGAATATGTGTTTGAGCTGCGCAAATAGGGATTACCCCGCTTCACCAGCCTGTAGGCCAGCTGCACGGCGTTGTTGCTGAGCTGGGATATGCCGGGTGGCTCTGATTGCGACGACAATTCCAACCTCACAATGCCGTTTTTGTATGAATAAGACAGCAAAAGCTGAGGCGAGAACACCACTGATGTTTGATGGGTGTCGTCGTTGGAGGTGCGCAACAACGTTGCTCCTGCGCTCACCCTATATCCCAGCCGCTTATGTGAGCCGCCATATTCGGCGTAAGCGTAGTGGCTGCTGTTGGCCGAACGGTAGCGGTATTCGCGGTTGTCGCTGAGCGTGTTGCTGATGTAGGCCGTCGACCGCCCGGCCATTCCCCTGTATCCTATGTTCATTGAAGAGTTCTTCCACGATCGCGTATACATCATTTCCGCTATCAGCGAAACCTTGTGGTTGCGCGACGTCATGTTGTCGTCAAGCATTGTGGCGCCGTCATCGCACGCCCACTGCCTGTTGCTCTCGCTCTGGTCATTATGATAGTATGTGCCCACCACATCTGCAATAATCTCATGTTTTTTGCCAATCTTCTTGTTCAGATAAACGTTGACCGTAGGCCCAAATGTGTTGAGCTTTCTGTGGCTCTCGCCGTTTCCCCCGGCCCAGTTGTCATCACCAATGGTGGTGACCCGCATGTCGGACTGGCTGAACGAGTGTGACAGCGACGGGCTGAAGGCCACCTGCATCACCAGGTCTTCGGGCTTGTTGTAAGTGTATTTCAAGTCGAAGTCATTGTTTGTATATCCAAAGGGCCGGCTGTTATGGTATATGTAACTCGCCCCCTTGCCACTGCCGGGAATGTCGAACCGCTCTGTCCACTCGCAGTCACTGTAGTTACGGTAAGACAGCGAGTAGTCGAAAGACAGCTGGTGGCGCCCGGATGTGAGGCGCAGCCATGTGCCGGCATCGCCAAACTTTGTTGTCAGCGCGTGCTGTCCTCCGACACCAAGGGCAAACCCATTGTCAAGGCGCTTGGTGATTATGTCGACCACCGTTCCCATGCCAACATATTTGGCCGGTGGCACAACATATTGCTCCACCCTTATTACCTTGTTGGCAGGCACAGACTTCAAGTCGTAGTCAGAGCAAGGCACACCGTTGAGCAACAGCATAACCTTGCCACCGTCCATCATCTTCAGCCTGCTGCTCACAGGGTCAACATGAACATCACGCAATGTGGCCACGAGGTCGGCCGCATGCTGAGCTTTCTCCACCTGCTCTTCGGTAAACGTATACGTGTCACGGTCGGCACGGGTGGTCTTGCGGCTGCCTTTTACTGTCACTCCTGCCAGCTCCATCTGTCTGGACACACTGTCAAGGCTCACAGCCTCACGGGTGCTGTCGGCGGCGTTCACGTTTGCTTCTGCCCGCGTGCTGTCGGCCGGGACGGTCTGCGCCGATGCGCCGGCAAAACAACATGCCAACGCCACTGATGCCAAAATCTTCTTCTCCATAATGCGTGCTGTTTTATTGAATTGTTGAACGTTAGCTTGCCCGGATGTCAAGCACCCGGCAGCAGCCCCCTGATGCGGGCCTCATTGACAACATGACTCTCGGCGTAGTGCGGAAACCTATCCATGAAGCAATCTGGGCAGCCATAATTTATTGCATACCGGTGCAGCCTATCGGCATGGCTGCAATCTAATGACAAAAAGCAGGATTGTCTGCAACAGGACACCACTGCACAAAGTAACCACCTACCACTCCTCCGGCCACATGGGGTCTGTTATCCGTCATTGAGGCGTTGCATTATGGCTACCTCGTTCAACTTTTTATTTGTTTCCATTGTTTCTGGTTATTAATCGTAATTACCTACTCATATAGCTTTTCGGTTTCCGCTCCTTTTGGGTCTGGTCCATGCTTTTATCTATGCGCAGTAATAAAAGTCGGTATGTCGGAATTAGTCCCTGCGGAATGCGGCTCAGGGCCGGTATCATATAATCAATCAAACAGACGTGAGTCAAATATCTATATATCGCAAATATACAACATATTTTTTAAGTTTAGTTGTTTTGCCGCCATTATTTTTTATACTTATAAGCATTTGGCGGGTTATCGACCCATTGACATGACATTGCCACCAACAAGGCGTGATGCAGCAAGCACTCGGCGCCCAACCTTTAATTCTTAACTTTCAATTCTTAGATTCTGGCTGTCCTGTCGAGCCTCCACCGCGCTATGTCGGAGGCAAAGAACAGCACATCGAGAGCCACAAGCCAGAGCGGAAGCCAATGCCCCGGCTGAAAGTCTGAGCAACAGAAGGCATAAAGCATGATGGCCATGAACGCCAAGTCGAGCTCAAGGCCCACGCGGAGTTCGCGCCTGAGGCCGCCCCCAGCCGAACGCGGGCGCACCACAACCGCCAGCAGGCAGACGCAAAGCAACGACAGAACCACGGCCAGAGGCCACCTCCACGGCCCGACGCCCGAGGCAAAGGCCACGACGCCAACACCAACCAGCAGGGCCACACCAAGCACAAGCTGAGCCACGAACGACGCCACGACGCCACGGCCGGCATCGGCAACGGCACCATCAGACAGGCTGCCGCGCCACTGGCGGAACCACGCCGCCACGTCGGCGCACAGGAACACAGCCAAGGCGGCAAACACCATGTTGACCACCAAGGCCGACTGCTCAAGGCTGAGGCAGGCCAGGATGCCAACAAGCAGGATGCCGTCGACCATCAGCGTCTGGCCGGAAAGACGGCGCAAAAGCCCGCGCAGGCCAAGGGCAACCACCCCACATACGGACAAGCCCACAAGGGCCAAGGCCCAAAAGCCCCCGGCAATACTACCGAGCCACACGCCAAAAGCAGCAACGGCACAGCCACCCGTAAGCAGCAGCAACGATTTCCTGTCAAAATCTCCCATATTCAATATTCTAATCATTAATAAAAAACACTGTTTAACCAACATTTCAACCCATGGCTTAAAGACAGCTACAGCTGATTACCACTACTCAAAGAACCCGCTAAAACTATTCTTGCCGTAAGACAACTCAATGCTGTATTTTTCGTTGTCGTCAGGCAACGGTATCACACTTGCCGACGGTGACAGAGGCATGGCACCATGATAAATCACCTTGTTGGCAGAATCCTTTATGACAATGTCTACATTGGGAAGCAAATCCTTGGATTTTATCCATACATTATTTTCATCATAATTTACTGTGGGAGCTACGCTGCGATGACCTTTATTTGATGTTTCTTCATCATTATTTTCATTCAACTCCACTTCTTTTATATCAGCAAAGCAATTTGCCGAAACAAAAAGTCCAATTAACAATGTTGCAATTCTTACCATATCAGTCCTTTCTTTTTTATGGCAAAGTTAGCATTTTCAGAAGAAAGAGGAAAACTATTGGGTTTTCAAAAGTATTTTCAATTGGTTGCGACTGTTTTCAAAAGTGTTTTCATAAGAGCAACTAATTGATTTACAAATAATTACAAGCAGAACGCAAAGTAAGCGTAAAGTGTCAAAAATGGCATAACAGCCATGTCCACACGTCAAAGAGACTGTATGAAATTATCCCAATCGCTTCCGTTGCCGTCAACTCCGAAAATCTTACGGAACAATCGCCTGCGTATATTGCTTATTGTAGACGCCTCTTTAAATGTAAGCCGCGCTATTTCTGCCGGCTGCAAATCAATTTTTATAAGCAGGCAAACGTGATATTCTATTTCTGATATCCTCGTCTTTGACAACAGGCAATTCTTAAATCCTGGGTATATCTTGTTCACGCAGTCGTCCAATTCAGCCCAGTCATCATCCGTGAGCCTGTTTTCATTGCCTGCAGAGCATTTTGTATTGTCGTTTTTAATTCGTGTTATTTTCCGAACTATCGGCGTTGCCATCAAACGCTGTTTGCGTTCTGAAACAGAGACATCGGCACCATCTAGCGCTTCATCCATTCCATGCCCTACACGAACACGGTTATTACGAAGATGTTTCTTCAAAGACTTAAACACCAACATTGCCACAATCAAAGCTACGGCAGTGACCAAAAAGGCGGCATACCGATCTTTGCTTTCTCTTTTCCATTCGTTGTATTCTTCTTCAAATCTTATCTTTGCCAAGCTCTCTATGGCCCTGATTCTGTCTATGGAATCTGTCAGCTGCTTAAAATGCCTGAAATGGTAAGTGGCGGAATCCATCATGCTGTGTTTTGAATAAAACTCAGACAGATTGGCATGTGCATTTTGCTTGCCATACAGATTACCCATTACAACAAGCCGCTTATAGCATTCAATAGCCTTAGCCTCGCGATTCGTATCCTTGTAAAGACGCGCAGCTATAGACAAGACGGAAGTCCTGTCTACTGAATCGTCATAGGCTATAGCAACATTGAGCAAACGTTCTGCATCTGTGTATTTTCTCATATCGAGGTATACACGCGCCTTTTGAGCGCTTATTGAGGCTCTCATTGACTCATCACCACGCTCTACAGCCAACTTTAGACCTTTATTAAATAAGCACAACGCACTGTCAAATTGGCCAAGTTCACTATAACAACACGCCAAGTCGCGAAAATCGAACATCATTCCAATTGAATTTCCACGCATTGAATCACACAACAAAGCCTCGCGGTATGACTTTAAGGCCTCTTCGTAAAGCCTGTTCATGTAAAGCAAATTGGCTATTTGCGCATGGCACAGCGACATTATCTTCACGTCGCCGTATTCTTCTGCCACATCGATGGCGTTATATAAATACCTCAAGGCAGCGGCCGGCTTGTTCATGTCGCGATATGCACTGGCTGCATAATAATAGGCTGTGGGCAGCAGACGGCGGTCGCCGCCATGCTCGTAATAGCTCACGATACTGAGTATACCGTCGGTGGTGTCGTTAGGCTGGTAGGCCTTGTCACGGGCCTTTACCCTCAGCAGGGCGTAATACATGCTGTCCTGCAGGGGCATTGCGTGGGCGCTGTCGGCTATAGTGTCGAGCAAGGCCAGGGCGCTGTCGGCGTTGCACTCAGCAAGGCTGTCAGCAACCAGGAGCGACCGCGGATAGATGTGCCTGGTGTCGCACGACATGAAAACAGCCATGACAACTGCTGATGCAAACAAGAATAGCTTGGTGACAATACTCATAACAAATGCAAAAGTAACAAAAAAACTTTATAGTCTGTTATTATTTTATCAGAATTGTATGTTAAATACTCATTGAATCCACCTCATTGCACACCAAGCCGAAGCAGCAGAAGCGTCAGACACAGCCCCTACGCCACACATTTAATTCTTAACTCTTAATTCTTAATTTTCAATTCTTAGATTCTGGCTGTCCTGTCGAGCCTCCACCTCGCTATGTCGGAGGCAAAGAACAGCACATCGAGAGCCGCAAGCCAGAGCGGGAGCCAATGCCCCGGCTGAAAGTCTGAGCAACAGAAGGCATAAAGCGTGATGGCCATGAACGCCAAGTCGAGCTCAAGGCCCACACGGAGTTCGCGCCTTAGGACGCCCCCCGCCGAACGCGGGCGCACCACAACCGCCAGCAGGCAGACGCAAAGCAACGACAGAACCACGGCCAGAGGCCACCTCCACGGCCCGACGCCCGAGGCAAAGGCCACGACGCCAACACCAAGCAGCAGGGCCACACCAAGCACAAGCTGAGCCACGAACGACGCCACGACGCCACGGCCGGCATCGGCAACGGCACCATCAGACAGGCTGCCGCGCCACTGGCGGAACCACGCCGCCACGTCGGCGCACAGGAACACAGCCAAGGCGGCAAACACCATGTTGACCACCAAGGCCGACTGCTCAAGGCTGAGGCAGGCCAGGATGCCAACAAGCAGGATGCCGTCGACCATCAGCGTCTGGCCGGAAAGACGGTGCAAAAGCCCGCGCAGGCCCAGGGCAACCACCCCACACACAGACAAGCCCACAAGGGCCAAGGCCCAAAAGCCTCCGGCAATACTACCGAGCCACACGCCAAAAGCAGCAACGGCACAGCCACCCGTAAGCAGCAGCAATGATTTCCTGTCGAGATCTCCCATAATTATTGCTTGTTTATTTGTTACACATAACAACAGACAGCCATCGTTTGAACAAAAAAATTTTGCGACAACCCACGTTGCGATTACAAATATACAAAATAAACGGCTGTCTGCAAAACAAATTGCAACAAATGAAAAGACTTCACCGACAAAAGAAACAAAACCCACAGGCAATCAACCACGGCCAGAGCCCCCGCCATAAGCTTGGGCCACAACCTCTGTTTGGGATGGTGAAAGACCCAAAGGCAAGGCCGGGGCAAGTTGCAAGCAGCACCATGCCCCCGGCCCTGCCTTTCAGCGGGCAACTGACGGCCCGGCACCGCCACCTCCGCCCACCACGAGGGTGTTGGTGGTCATGCGCGTCATGTATTGCTGTATGATGGCTTTCAGCTCGCGCTCCATCGCTGCCTGCTCGCTGACGCGGCCCACGAGGTTGTGCTCAAGCAGCAGGTCGGTGCGGAAGCGGTAGACGGCCTTGGTGCGGCTGCCGTCGAACTGCAACAGGTAGTCGCCCTTGACATACTGGTAGATGCCGTTCAGGTAGTTGACGGCCCATGTGTCTTGCGGTTCGGTGTTGAAGAGGTCGCAGCCGAAGGCCACATACGGGCGGTCGTAGCCCAGGTAGCCCAGCACCGTTGGCATGATGTCAATCTGCTGCGCTATGGCGTCGCGCATTCCCGGCTTTATCTCGCCCGACGGGTCGAAGAATATGATGGGCGAGCAGAATCCGCCCAGGTCGGTCTGGTAATAGTCGTGGTCAGAGAGGTTGGTGTGGTCTGACGTTATCACGAAGAGCGTGTTTTTGTACCACGGCTGGCGGCTGGCTGTGGCGAAGAAGCGTCGCAGCGCGTTGTCGGTGTAGCGAATGCACTTGTGTATGGCTATGCCCTCCTCGGGGTAGACGTCTTTGTATTCGTCGGGTATTACGTAGGGGTGGTGCGACGATGCCGTGAACACAGCCGACATGAACGGCTGGCGGAACTCCGACATCTTGAGAGCGTAGAACTGCAGGAAGGGCTCGTCCCAGATGGCCCACATGCCGTCGAAGTCGCGGTCGCCGCCAAAGCGCTTGTCGTCGTTATACTCCGTGCGCCCGAAGTAGTCGTCGAAGCCCGTGGTGCGCGCAAAGGCCTGGAAGCCCATCGAGCCGTTCTCGGCCCCGTGGAAGAAAGCCGAGTAGTAGCCCTTGTGCTTAAGCTCGCCGGCCAGTCCGCTCACGTCGTTCATCGACGAGGGCGTGAGGAAGAACGGCTCCACAAACATTGGTATGCCCGAGAGTATGCTCGGCATGCCGTCGATGCTCTTGCGCCCGTTGCAGTATGAGTAGAGCCACGTGGCGCTGTGCTGCATTAGCGAGTCGACGAAAGGCGTATATCCCTTGTACTTGCCCCCGTCGAGCCAATGGTTGTAGCCCCCGATGTACTCGCGGCCGAAGCTCTCGACAATGAGCACCACCACATTCTTGCGGCGGGCCACCGCGCTGTCTTGCGGCATGTGCACCGGGGTGTATATGGCGTCGAGCTCGGCCGGGGCGAAATAGCCGGGCACGGTGAACACGGGCTTGTTGAACGTGCGTATGAGCGAGAACGGCGTGTTGAGCACCACGGCGGCCTCGAGCGGGCGGTCAACATACTGGTTGGCGTTGCTTATGGTGATGGGGCGCACGGCCGTGGTGGCCCCTCCGCGCATACCAATCACCGTCAGCGGCACATAGGCCAGCAGCCACAGCAGCTGAACGCCGTAGTAGGCCAGCGCAGGCTTGAGCCTCAGCGGCTTGCCCACACAGGACGGGCGCGGGCCCGAGGGCATGAAGTAAAGCCGCCACAGCCCCCACACGAGCACGGCGGCAAGCACCACGAGGTACCAGTGGCGCAGCAGCTCCACGCCTACCACCGAGCCGATGTTGTGCTCGGAGGCAAACTCTGAGAACACTGTCACCGTGGTGCGGCGCCCCGTATACTGGAAATATACCGAGTCGGCAAGGTTGGCCACTATGCACACGGCGTTGCACACCACGAACACCCAGCGCGCCACGCGCTGCCAGGCGTCGGTCTCCTTGTAGTGCAGGGGCAGCAGCATCAGCAGCGCGTAGAGCGCGTTGGTGTAGAGTATGGCCGACGTGTCGAACACCAACCCGCCGTGCAGCATCTCAAAAAACTTGCCCCACGTAAGGCTTGGGGCGAACGCCTGCCAGTTTTCAAGCAGGAAAGCCAGCCGGCACACCTCGTAGACCACATAGACGAGTACGAGGTTCATCACCAGGCACAACGGCCCGGAATAAATGGATTTGCGTATTCTGTTCATTGCTATCATGAGGCCCCTTTCCCGTCTCCCCTATGGGGAGAAGACCTGGGTGGAAGGGTGGCGGCCCCTCTCCCGTCTCCCCCGTGGGGAGAAGACCTGGGTGGAAGGGTGGCAGCCCCTCTCCCGTCTCCCCTATGGGGAGAAGATCTGGGCGGAAGGGTGGCAGCCCCTCTCCCGTCTCCCCCGTGGGGAGAAGCTCTGGGCGGAAGGGTGGCGGCCCCTCTCCCGTCTCCCCCATGGGGAGAAGCTCTGGGCGGAAGGGTGGCAGCCCCTCTCCCGTCTCCCCCGTAGGGAGAAGAGCTGGGCGGAAGAGTGGCAGCCCCTCTCCCGTCTCCCCCGTGGGGAGAAGAGCTGGGCGGAAGAGTGGCAGCCCCTCTCCCGTCTCCCCCGTGGGGAGAAGAGCTGGGCGGAAGGGCGTTCTGTTAATTAATTGTTTATATTATTATATTCTATTCTATCTTACCTGTGGGCAGCCTCACGTAGGCAGCGTAATATCCCACGTGGAAAGCTCCTCATCGGAAACGTTGTATTCCACGTGGAAAACTCGTCGGCATCGTAGCTTCTCCCCACGGGGGAGACGGGAGAGGGGCTTTACCTATACACCATCCTCAGTATGAGGAAGTTGGTTGGCACGGCCACCATCAGCACCAGCACCGGGGCCACGAGCCGGTGGATGCCCACGGCCACGAAGATGTTGAAGAGCACTATGTGCAGCGAGTAGTTCACCAGGTGGCTGAAGCCGAAGCCCGCCGCCTTGCCCGCCGATACGTGCGACCTGAAGGTGAAGTGGGTGGTCATGAAGAAGTTGCACACCAGGCTCACCACATATCCCACGGTGTAGTCGACGCTGAGCCACACGCCCCCCTTGAGGAAGAGCTGCATCAGGTAGTATACGCCGTAGTGTATGGCGGCGGCCACTGTGCCCACGATGCAGAACCTGACAAACTGCATCAGCTTATCTCTGCCGGGCATTCTCATGGGCTCGTAATGTTGTTGCGGCCGTGCGCGGGGCATAGTCGCGGGTTGTCATCTCCACCACGAGCTTTATCCATATCAGCACACAGGGCAGCGCCTTGAGCGCGTAGGGTTGCACGTAGTGCTTGCGCAGGTATGCGGGGAAGAGGTCGGAGGGCGACATCGACGTAAGTATGAAGGCGAAGACCATCAGCGCCACGTCGAGCCGCGACCGCTGCCACGGCGCCTTGACATACCACAGCGCGGCGCCCGTGAGGGCTATGATGTATGTCGACGACTCGCTGCCTGTGCTGAAGAGCACCACGAAGAGCAGCGTAGAGGCCAGGAAGGCGCACCGGAAGGCCTCGTGGCGCCACTGCCCCCGGCGCAGGTATGGCAGGGCAAAGGCCGCCAGGCCGGGCACTATGAGCCACAGGTCGGAGTACGACGGGCACCGGCTTATCTTGCGCACCAGGCCGAGCAGCGACTGGTTCTGCCCGCCGCTGAACATGTTGTCGGCGTTTTTCTCGGTCAGGCTCACCCACCACGCCTTGTACTGCCCCACTATATACTCGGGGCTGCTTATGGCCATGGGCAGCACGAAGAACACCGCGGCCCACACGGCCAGCCACATGGCGAAGCGGGCCTTGTGGCGCGAGAAGAAGAAGAAGGCCAGGCCCACAATGCCGTAGAGCTTGACAAACGTGCCGAGCATGACGAGGAAGGCCGCCGTGCCCTCGCGCTCGCGCTCCACGCAGACATAGGTGCCCACGATGATGGCGGCAATGGCTATGTTGAACTGGCTCATGAACAGGGCCGTGAGCAGCTCGTGGGCGCAAAACCAGTAGACAAACACCTGCTTGCGCCACTCCATGGGCAGCCGCCTCACGGCCACATAGAGCGACATGGCCAGCATCACCTCCCACAGGAGCAGGCCCAGCCACTGGGGCACCACGGCAAAGGGGGCTATCACCAGGCTGAACGCCGGGCCGTAATGGTTGGTGTCAAAGTATTCGGCCGGATAGGGCTCGTAGAGCGGCAGCTGCCCCCATGCATGCCAGAAGACATACTTGAAGATAAGGAAGTTGTTGCACTTGCTCAGCTTGAGCAGCGCGGCAATCACGGGCAAGAGCAGCCACAGGCCCACCAGCGTGCGCGGGTCGGTGAAGAACGGCTTGCGGAAGAAACGCCGCAAGGCTTCGGTCGTATTGTTCATCTCGCATTCAAATTTCATGCAAAAGTAGCTATTTTTCCCGAAATGATGCCGTTATCTCAATATTTTTGCATAGTTTTGCTTATCATTAAAAACAAAGCCACGACATGAGAATAGGTTTCGACGCCAAGAGAGCCGCCCAGAACCGCACCGGCCTGGGCAACTACAGCCGCTTCGTGGTGCGCATACTGTCGCAGGCGGAGCCCGCCAACGACTACCACCTCTACACCCCCAACGCAAGGCGCACGCCCTACCTGGGCGAGATACCCACGCTCGGGGCGCTCCACCTGCACACCCCCTGCCAGGCGGTGTGGCGGCGCCTTGGGTCGTTGTGGCGCGTGTGGGGCGTGGCCTCCGACCTGCGGCGCGACGCCATCGAGCTGTACCACGGGCTGAGCAACGAGCTGCCGCTGACCATAGGCAGGGCGGGCTGCCGCTCGGTGGTGACCATCCACGACCTAATCTTCATCCATTGCCCCGAATACTACCACCCCATAGACCGAATGATATACAACTACAAGTTCCGCCGCGCCTGCCGCGTGGCCGACAGGGTGATAGCCGTGAGCGAGTTTACCAAGCGCGAGCTGGTGCACTACTACGGCATCGACGAGGGCAAGATCGACGTGGTTTACCAGGGGTGCGACCCGGCCTTTGCCGCCGACATAGCCCCCGAAGCCCTTGCCGACGTGAGCCGCCGCTACTCGCTGCCGCCGCGCTTCGTGCTCTACGTGGGCAGCATAGAGCGGCGCAAAAACCTCATGCTGGCGGCCCGCGCCGTGGCGCTGATGGCCCGCCGGGGCCGGCAGGCGGCCGACATCGTGCCTGTGGTGGCCGTGGGGCGGCACACCGACTATGAAGACGAGCTGCGCAGCTACCTGCGCAGCGAGGGGCTGGAGCAGTCGTTCCGCTTCGTCCACGGTGTGCCCTTTGCCGACCTGCCGGCGTTCTACCGCCTGGCCACGGCCTTTGTCTACCCCTCGCGCATCGAGGGCTTCGGCATACCCATGCTCGAGGCCATCACCAGCGGCCTGCCGGCCATAGGCTGCACAGGCTCGTGCCTCGAGGAGGCCGGCGGCCCACACTCAATATACGTAGACCCCGACGACGCCGGGGCCATGGCCGACGCCATCGACACGGCTTGCACCGACGGGCCGCGCCGGCAGCAGATGATTGACCGCGGGCGCGAATATGCAGCACGCTTTGCCGACAGCCGCCTGGCTGCCGACCTCATGGCCGTCTACCGCAAGGCCATGGCCCGCGGCTGACAGGGACGGCAACCGCGCCGCTATTGGCACCGGCACGCACAAGGCAGTAACTCAACAACAAAGATATGGGAAATGAAAGCCACGCCGATGGCATATCGGTGGTTATCAACACTTACAACGCCTCGAGGCACCTCGACAGGGTGCTGCAGTCGGTCGGCGGCTTCGACGAGGTGGTGGTATGCGACATGGAAAGCACCGACGACACGGTGGCCATTGCCCGCCGACACGGGTGCAGGGTGGTGACGTTCGAGAAACGGGGGTGCAACATAGTGGAGCCCGCACGCCAGTTTGCCATCGGACAGGCCTCACGGCCGTGGGTGCTCGTGGTCGACGCCGACGAGCTTGTGCCCGAGGCGCTGCGCCGCTACCTCTACGAAATCATTGGCAGCGACGGATGCCCCGACGGACTGTGGATTCCGAGGAAGAACTACTTCATGGGCAGCTTCCTGCACAGCTGCTACCCCGACTACATACTGCGCTTCTTCAGGAAGTCGGTCACTACGTGGCCGCCCGTAATCCACACCGCCCCGCAGGTGGAGGGCCGCGTGGAGCGCATACCGCGCAACCGAAAAGACCTGGCCTTCGACCACCTGGCCAACGACAGCGTGGGCACCATACTGCGCAAGACCGACACCTATTCAGACCACGAACTGCCGCGACGCCGCCACAAGGGCTACGGCACGGTGGCGCTATTGGTGCGCCCCGCGTTCCGTTTCTTCAAGTCGTATGTTATAAAGAGGGGATTTCTCGACGGGCGGGCCGGCCTCATCCACGCCATGCTCGACGCCGTCTACCAGTTTGCGGTGGTGGCCAAGCTCATCGAGGAGCGCCGCAGGCAGTGAGCCGCCACGGCCCACATCGCCCTTGCCTAAGGCTCAGGGCCGTTCCACAGCCGGTCGGTGAACGTTGGCGGGTGTGCCCCACCGTCGGGCTTTATCTTGTATGTCAGCTTGTGGATGAACGAGCCACTGGCGGCCTCGGCCATCAGCTTGCCGTCGTAAGCCCGCCCTTCCTTCATGTATCCCAGCAGCACGTGGGTGGGAGCCTCGCCCACGCGGGCCATGCGCCCGTATTCCTCGCGCGCCACGGGGTCGGCCTCGACCATGGCCTTGAACATAAGGTGGAGCTGGAAGTAGTGCAGCAGGCGGGCGTCGGAGGCCCACAGCTCCTCCATGAGCTGGCGCCAGCGGCAGATGAGGTAGTTGCCCGCCGCGGCCCTGATGAAGCAGCTCTGTATTAGCGTATAGCCAAACTCGCCCTCAGAGTGGAACACGAAGAAGCCGGCGCGCGATATGCTCTCGGGTATTGGGGCGGTCATGAGGCAGGTGGCGTCGATCCAGAAGCCGCCGTAAGCCGACAGCAGCCATACGCGAAGCAGGTCGGAGAACTGGGCGTCGGCAATGCGCCCGGCGCGCCGCAGGGCCGTGATGCCCTCGGGCAGCGCCACATAGTCGGCATAGTTGGCCTCGGTGACGAGCACCACCTGCTGCCCCGGGGCGGCATGGCGGCGCACGGAGTCGAGGCAGCGGCGCACAAGGGCGGGCATTCGTTCCTCGCCCTGCAGCCAGCACTGCCATATATATTCAACCCCCGCCGACGGCTCGCGCCTGCGCTCCACAGACAATGCTGCGGGCGGCGTGCGCTCAACGTAGCGCCGCTTGAAGTAGGCCACGCACCGACGGTCGTTGAGCGGGTGCAGGCAGTAGCGCACGCGGTGGCGCGCCTCCCTGGCGGGTATGAGCGCCGAGACGCAGGTGGCCAGCAGTTTCTGAAGCCTTACGCGCAGTGTGTTCATGTCTGTTCTTATTATTGTTTCAGGTATTTGTCTATCCCGTTGTCACAGCGGCTTATGCGCCCCTGCTTCACCCTCTCCAGCTCGTCGAGGTGGCGCTGCTCGCCCGAGCGCGACGCCTCGGGGTGGTAAAGGTGGTAGACGCAGCCGCCCATCTTGAGCGACTTCTTCCCCACCCCTGCAAAGTGAAGGCGGAATGCTATCTCGCCGTCTTCGTGGCCCCACTGCGTGAGGTCTTCGTTGAAGCCGTTGACCCGTATCAGGTCGTCGCGCCAGAAAGCCATGTTGCAGCCCCTGAGGTGGTCTATGCGGCGGCCGTAGCGGGTGGCCATCCAGTGCCTCAGCAAGCGCGAGCGCAGGCTGTTGGCCGCAAAGCTCAGCGGCATGTTGAACAGCGTGGGCCTGAAATGCTCATCGGAGAGCACGCGGCGCGTCACCTCGGGCGAGAGCCTAACGCGGCTGCCGCATACGAAGAAGCCCCGTTCGGCCAGTTCAAGGTGGTCGCTGACGAAGTGGCGGCCCAGCAACACGTCGCCGTCCACCTGCAGTATGTAATCGCCCGACGCCCTGGCTATGGCCCTGTTGCGTATGGCCGAAAGGCGGAAGCCCCTGTCCTCTTGCCAGACATGCAGCACGGGTATGCTGCTCGCGCCCGCCAACGCCTCGACAACCGCACGTGTGTCGCCGGTGGAGCCGTCGTCGGCAACGATGATCTCATCCGGCGCGACTGTCTGCCTCAACATGCTCTCAAGCGAAAGCCTCAGGGCGTCGGGCCGGTTATACGTAGTGACTATTATACTCGTCGAAGGGGTGCTGGTTCTTTTTTCCATTGTCAATATCTTAATGATGCTACAATACGCCCTGCAGTTCACACATCCATGAACACATCGGCAAAGCGGCAGAAGCTACCTTCGGTGAGCTCCCCGCCCCTGCCGTCCATCCAGTGGAGCGGGCGGTCGTGGTAGAAAGCGGCCACGAGCGAGAAGGTGCTCTTCGGCCCCATGATGTAGTCGCACTCTGAGAGCAGGTAGAGGTCTTCGCCGGGGTTGCCCCGTGTGAGGTGCATGTCGGCCACGCCCGAGCGGCTGCGCAGCAGGCCCAGGTCGACCCGGGGGTCGTTGGTGGCCACGAGCACCTGCACTCTCTTGCCCGGGAAGAGGGCCGCAAACTGCCTTACGCGCTCTGCATACTCGTCGTCGGCGAAGAAGTAGGCCCCGCCCTGCCAGCGGGCGTAGTCGCCCCGGCGTATGTGCAGGCCCAGGCGCACGTCGGCCCCGGGCAGCGAGCGCAGCCATGCCGCCTTGGCCGCCACCTTGGCGGGGCGGAAGGCGAAGAGCGAGGCTATCTCGGCCCTGTACTTCATGAACAGCTGCGGATGGCGGAAGCTCCATCCGTCGGCGGCTATCAGGGGGCTGCGGCTCAGCAGGCGGTGCACCTCGGGGTCGGTGCGCTGACGCGGGTGCTGCAGCCACAGGCAGCGTATGAGCCTTGTCTTTATGAGCAGCTTGGCCGCAAGATAGGTGGCGGGGTTGTGCCACGGCGTTTCGCAGATGTGGAAATAGCGGTACTTGTAGGCGAAGCGCATCGACACCGTGCGCACCCCGTACTCCCTGCCCCATGCGTAGATGTGGGCGTACTGCAACCAGTTGTTGCACATCTGCCCATAGCCTTTTACGAATATCATTGGCTGTCGGTCGTTGTTATACAGCGGCAAAGGTAATAAAAAAAAACGAACGGCGGTCCGATGTGCATATTATATTCACCGCCTGCCGCCTACATTACAAAGGCCGCCAACAACCGGCCTGCGCCATATTCACCACCCAGAACACGTGCCAAAGCCATGTAGGCCAGCCACGGTGTGGGCCACATGTACCGTTCCGCAGTGCAGAACGGCACGTATTACGATGTCAAACGGGCCGTTTTGCGTTCCCAAACGGCACAAACGCTGCCGCATTACGGCCCGTCGCCCGGCAGCGGCTTGCCACTGCATACCGCACGGCACGCTTCCATCCGGTTTCAAAGCCATACTTTTTTACAGTAAACATCTTCCACGTGTTTCTTTTTTCACTATCTTTGCATACGATAAAGCTGCACTCGGAAGACTGAGAGCAAGCTCTCTCTTCGCTCGTTTGCATTATCCTTGCATACGATGAAGCTACACTCGGAAATGTGAGGGCAAACCCGAGCGCAGGCTGAATGCACTATGGCGGCCAATGGAATGACCACTTCTTAACAAAGGAACAAATGGACAACGGAATCGGAAACACAGACGTGGTAGGCGTGATTGTGACCTACAACCGCCTCGCCCTGCTGAAAGAGACAGTCGGGGCGGTGATGGGGCAGACGCACCCTCTGCGCAAGACCATCATAATAGACAATCACTCGACAGACGGCACGGCCGAATACCTGGCGTCGATAGGCGGCAACAAGGCCATAGAGACAGTGCGCCTGGCCACCAACACGGGCGGGGCCGGTGGCTTTGCCGAAGGCATCAGGAGGGCTGCGCTGTGCTCGCCGGGATGGATATGGGTGATGGACGACGACACGGTGCCCGCCCCCGACGCCGTGGAGCGCATGGTGCCGTTCATGGGGTGCAGCGGCGTGGGCTTCCTAAACAGCAAGGTGGTGTGGACCGACGGCAGCCTGCACCTGATGAACCTGCCCGGCCGCATCGACGACGAGGCCCGGCGCAAGGCCGCGCTCGAAAGGCTCGGGCTGGGCGAGGGCTGCGGGGCGGAGCCCATAGAGGGGGCGTCGTTTGTGTCGCTCTTCGTCCGCGGCTCGCTGCCGCGCGAGATTGGGTTGCCCTACAAGGAGTTTTTCATCTGGAGCGACGACGCCGAATACACCGAGCGGATAACCCGCAACGGATATGCCGGGCTGCTGGTGGAGGGCAGCGTGGCCACCCACAAGACGGCCGAGAACTATGCGGCATCGATAGACACGGTGCCGGCGGCGGCGGCATGGAAACTGTATTACGGCGAGCGCAACCAGTCGTTCATGCGCCGCGAGCGCAAAGGCGCATTGGCCTTCTTCTTCTCGCAGCTCAACGCCCTGCGGCTGCACGCACGCAAGATACGCAGGCGCAAACTGCCCAAGGACGAGGAGCGCAAGCTGCTGGCGGCCTGCCGCAAGGGGCTGCTGGCGGGCTTCACGTTCAGGCCAAGGGTGGAATACATAGACTGAAGGCCGGACGGGGTGGCCTACGGGGCGCAAATGGCAATGGCATTTGCGCGGCGCGCGGCGGCAAAAGAATCGGCAAAGAGATGCGCAGGCACTGTCAGCCCCGCGAGAGGGCAAACAGCAGGCGGGCCGAGGCCACCTTCAGGGGATTGACAAACAGACGCTCCAACCATCCGGCAAGCCGCCCCTTGACACGGCCGTTGCCCCGCACCTGCCCGTTGGATATGCGCGAGGCAAACACGGCCTGGCCGCCGGCATGGCGGCGCTCCACCTTCTCGACGTCGAGGCGGAAGGCGCGCGGCCTGTCCGATGCGCACACACAGGCCGTGAGCACAGCCTGGTCGTGGCGGTGCTCGCGGAAGCGGGGATGTTGCTCAGAACCAGCTGCGGCATCTACGAACAGCTCGGGGTGGGCGACGGCAAGGTCGTACCACCGCCTGAGCACCTCGTTGCGCCCACTCTTGCGGGCGATGATGAACGTGGCCTGCACCTGGCTGGCGTTCTTCCATGCGTCGCGCCTGGTGCCGAAGTAGTCGAACACCTCTTTCTTGCACCACTTGGCGCTCTTGCCCTCGGCCAGGAAGAACAGCTCCTCGCGCCCGTCGACGGCGTCGAAATAGCGCTGCCAGTCGGCGTGGGGCATCAGCGTGCACCCGGCGTCGGCATACACCACAATGTCGCCCTCGGCCGCACGGTCGAGCTCGCTGACAATCACGAAGGGCTTCCACAGCCAGTAGCCCCCGCCGCGTGGGTAGGCGCGGGTGTACGAGGCAAACGGCTCGGGCAGGTCGGCAGGCGTATAGAGCCTCACGGAGTCGAACACCCCTGTGGCCCGGGCCTCGCGCCCTATCCTCTCGAGCGACTCGCGGTAGTTGTCGTCGCCGTATGTCACAAACGTCTTCTTCATGCCCTCAAAGCCTGCTCAGCATCCGCCTGCGCTCCTCTTCCGAATACTCTTTGTTGAACTGCTCGCGCGTGCGCTTCCACCGATTGTGGCTCCACAGCCAGTACTGCGGCGCGCGGCGTATGCTGTCTTCGAGCATACTGAAGTAAAGGCGGGTATAGTGGAACTTGACATATCCGCCCGGCGGCAGCGGCATGGGCTTGAACGTACACACGTAGTAGCCCCGCCTGGGGCGCTCTATGTCGGCGTAGAACACCTCGGCGCCCGTGAGCATGGTTATCTTCTCAGCCCCGGTGAACACCGGCGTGTCGTGGTTGAGGAAGTCGACCCAGCAGTGCACGTTGTGCAGCCCCGGCACCTGGTCGGCAATGTAGCCCACGATGTTTGGCCTCTGCTGCTTTTTCCATGTGACGATGGTGCGGAACGAGTTGTCCATCTCTATGTTCGTACAGCCGAAACGGCTCCTGAGGCGCTGGAAGAGCATGTCGATGCCGCGGTTCTCGAGCGGGTGGTAAATCTGCGAGCAGATGCCCTCGTCGACCAGCAGCGGCAGCGACGTTATCCACTCCCAGTTGCAATAGTGGCCCAGGTATAGCGAGCACGTCTTGCCCTGCCGCAGCCTCTCCGACAGCTGCTCATGGCCCACGAAGCGCATCCTGCGGCTTATCTGCCGCTTGCTGATGGTGAGCAGCTTTAGCGTCTCTACGAAATAGTCGCAAAGCCAGGCGTAGAAGGCCCTCTCCACGCCTGCCACCCACTCTGCCGTCTTGTCGGGAAACGAGTCGGTGAGGTTTTTCCTGACAAGCGGGCGACGGTATTTCACAACATGGTATACGATGAAGAACAGCACGTCTGACAAACAGTAGAGCACCCTGAGCGGCAACAACGACACCAGGCAGCAGACTGCGTATATAGCGTGATAAGCAAAATTCATTATGACAAACTCTTTCGTTCCGTAATTGACAACAATAAAGCACTGCGGCAACAACACCGCCAGAGGGAGGCCTGCCGCCGGCACGGCCCCGCCAAGCACGCCCCGGGGCCGTTGGCGATGCAAATATATACAAAATAATCTGATTAGAAGCCTGCGGGAATAAAAATAAGAACAAAACTCTGCGAAATAGCGGCCAAAAGGGCCCCTGGGCACTTTTAACCGAAGAAAAACGGCGCGGCATTGGCCGATGACGATTTTTTCGACTATCTTTGTGCGACACAAGCCGCAACCGGCAAACGGCTGCCGGGCACGCCCGGCGCCAGAAAGCGGCACCGACGGCATAACAAACAAAACACGAGACAGATGAAAGCAATACAAAGGATGGCCCTCGCGGCCGCGACCCTGGCCGCATCGGCCACGGCGCAAGCACAAGACACAACATTCAAAATAACAGGCACCGCCCCGAAAGGCGCGCATACCATATACCTGTATGTGGCCGGAGAAAAGGACGCCGCCGACAGCGCGGCCGTGAGAGGCGGGCGGTTTGAGCTGAGCGGCAGGAGGCAGCTGAACGCCGCGCTTACCGTGGCCGACAGGCAGGAGGGATGGACGCTGTTCAACGACGGCACGCCCGCCGACTTAGACATGCGCACGCTCGAGGCCAAGGCGTCGCCACTCAACGAGCGCCTGTTCGGCGAATACCGCCGCATAAAGGCCCTCGACGACCGCGGCATGGAAATATACAACGAGTTTGAGAAGATAATGCAGGGCACCACGCCCGCCGACCAGGCCGAGAAGAGCAGGCTGTCGGCGCAGATGGACGCGCTCAGGGACTCGATGATGGCGCTCTACATGGAGATAATAGACAGCAACCGCGACAACCTGATAGCGGCCGTGTTCATAGACAACATTTACCGCGCCACCGACTACCAGACGCTGAAAGGCATGCTCGACCCGGCAGCGCCATACTACAGCCACCCGCTGCTCAACAACGCCAAGACGGCGCTCGCCGACATGGAGGCCAGCATAGCCAAGCGCAAGCCGGGCACCATGGTCACCGACATAGAGATGGCCGACACATCGGGCAAGGCGCGCAAGCTCAGCGAGTGGTGCGGCCGGGGCGGCTATGTGCTGATAGACTTCTGGGCCAGCTGGTGCGGGCCGTGCCGCATGGAGATGCCCAACGTGGTGGCCAACTACAAGAAATACCACCCGAAAGGCTTCGAGATAGTGGGCATATCCTTTGACAAGGACGCCTCGGCATGGCAGGACGCCATCAAGAGCATGGGCATGGAGTGGCCCCAGCTGAGCGACCTGAAGGGCTGGAACTCGGCCGGCTCGTCTACCTACGGCATACGGTCGATACCGTCGAGCATACTCGTCGACGGCTCCGGGCGCATTGTCGACGTAGACTTGCGAGGCCAGAGGCTCGGCCAGAAGCTGAAGGAAATCTACGGGTTCTGACAGCGCCGCCGGCAGGCGGCAGCCCCGGAGCGGGGCTGTCAGCGGCCGGCGAGGTACCACTCGGGCTCCTTGCGTTCGCGGCACAGCTTGGTTATCTTGCGCTGCGCCATCTTGTACATCATGCCCGAGAAGCACCGCGTGTGCTGGGAGCACACCTCGACGCACCTTCCGCACGACATGCAGATGTTGCCGTCGGTGCGCGTGGGCCGCAATGGCGAGATGGCATGGACAGGGCACAGGCGCACGCAAAGCTCGCAATGGGTGCACTTCTTGCGGCTGCCCGACGGGTAGATGGGTATGGCCCCGGGCGTCTTGTAGGGCCTGTTGCCCGGGACGGCCGGCGGCACCAGCCCGTATACCGACGGCAGCGAGGCCAGCAGCGAGGCGCAGGCGTCGCCAAAGCGACCTATGGCGGCCATGTCGGCCTCGTCGGGGCGTCCGGCCGCTATCGACGTGAATATGGAGTGCCGGGCCACAAAGGCCCCCGCCGCCACCACGCCGAAGCCGCCGTCGCCGAGCAGGTCGCACAGCTCCACCAGCGCGTCGTCGTAAGCACGGTTGCCATAGACACACACCGCAATGGCCGGGGTGCCCCTGCCGCGGAAGCGCAACAGCGCGTCGGCCGCCATGACAGGCACCCGCCCGGCATAGACCGGCACCCCCACCACCATGAGGTCGCCGCGGTCGGAGAGCGCCACGTCGTCGGGCGGCTCGAGGGCCGTGATGTCGTGCTCAACAACCGTGCCCGGCAGCCGAGCGGCCACCGCCCTGACCACCTTGCGGGTGGTGTAGGTCGCACTGAAATAAACAAGATGTACGTTCTCTATATTCATACTTCAGACTATCGTTGTGCGGCCGGGGCGCCGCCGGCCACATAGGCCTCGCGATGCCCCGCGCCCCTATATAAAATATGTACAAAACGATGCAGCCACACAACAGGCATCGTGCGGCTTGGGCAATGCAAAGATAATGAATTATGGCCAATAACCGGCCAACAGACAGAAAAAAGCATCAAAAAAGCTCGCCAAAGTTGCACAATCACCATATCTTTGTGCAAAAACAGATGCTTTTTACCCAAATTATTTGCGTAAGTGGATAAAAATTAGTTACTTTGCACCCGAATTTTTTGAGAATAGAAGTCATTATTAACATTTTAAAATTTACAATCATGTCAGAAATTGAATCAAAAGTTAAGGCAATCATCGTAGACAAACTTGGTGTAGACGAGGCAGAGGTAAAGCCCGAAGCAAGTTTCACAAACGACCTGGGCGCCGACTCTCTGGACACTGTTGAGCTCATCATGGAATTTGAGAAGGAGTTCGGCATTTCCATTCCCGACGATAAGGCTGAGAAGATTGCCACTGTTGGCGACGCAATAGCCTATATCGAAGAGAACGCAAAATAAATTTTTCTCACCGTCCGGGAATTGGGAAATGAGAGTTATGGCCATTGCCTGGTGGCTGTTTGCCCCGGCATGCGCATGATTCTCATTTCCGAATTCTCTTTTTTCAATTCATAGCATGGAACTAAAAAGAGTTGTTGTAACAGGGCTCGGAGCCGTGACACCGGTTGGCAACACTCCCGAAGAGACCTGGAACAACATGGTCAACGGAGTGAGCGGAGCCGCCCCTATTACATTATTTGACGCTTCCAAGTTCAAGACCCACTTTGCCTGCGAGGTGAAGGGGCTCAACGTGAACGACTACATAGACCGCAAGGAAGCCCGCAAGATGGACCGCTACACCCAGCTGGCCTTCATCTCGGCCATCCAGGCAGTCAACGACAGCGGCATGGACCTGGATGCGACAGACAAAGACCGCGTCGGCGTGATATTCGGCGTTGGCATCGGAGGCATCAAGACCTTTGAGGACGAAGTTGGCTACTACGGCGCCCACAAGGAAGACGGGCCCAAGTTCAACCCCTTCTTCATCCCGAAGATGATAGCCGACATAGCCGCCGGCCAAATCTCGATACACTTCGGGTTCCACGGCCCCAACTATGCCACCACATCGGCCTGCGCGTCGTCGACCAACGCCCTGGCCGACGCCTTCAACCAGCTGCGCCTGGGCAAGGCCGACGTGATACTGGCCGGAGGCGCCGAGGCCGCCATCTGCGCCTGCGGCGTGGGCGGGTTCAACGCCATGCACGCCCTGTCGACGCGCAACGACGACCCTGAGCACGCCTCGCGCCCGTTCAGCGCCAGCCGCGACGGATTCATCATGGGCGAGGGCGCAGGCTGCCTCATACTCGAGGAGCTGGAGCACGCCAAGGCCCGCGGAGCCAAGATATACGCCGAGATGGTGGGCGAGGGCGAAAGCGCCGACGCATACCACATCACGGCATCCCACCCCGAGGGTCTCGGAGCCAAGCTCGTGATGGAGCGCGCCCTGCAGGACGCCGGCCTGAAGCCTGAAGACATTGACTACATCAACGTACACGGCACATCGACGCCCGTGGGCGACGTGTCGGAGGCCAAGGCCATCAAGCAGGTGTTCGGCGACGCTGCCTACAAGCTCAACATCAGCTCTACGAAGTCGATGACGGGCCACCTGCTCGGAGCCGCCGGCGCCGTGGAGGCCATGGCAAGCGTGCTGGCTGTGCAGAACGACATCGTACCGCCCACCATCAACCACGAGGAAGGCGACAACGACCCCGAGATAGACTACAACCTCAACTTCACTTTCAACAAGGCACAGAAGCGCGAGGTGCGCGCCGCCATGAGCAACACGTTCGGATTCGGCGGCCACAACGCTTGCGTCATATTCAAGAAATATGCTGCTGAATAGTGACTTGATAGACAGGATAAAGCTCCCTTTCCGCAAGGACAAGGAGCTTTATTCTTCGCTCAGGGCCATCATGGGCTTCTACCCGCGCAACATTGAGCACTACAAGCTGGCGCTGATGCACAAGAGCGTGGCACGGCGCAACGCCAAGGGGCGCCCGCTGAACAACGAGAGGCTGGAGTTCCTGGGCGACGCCATACTCGACGCCGTGGTGGGCGACATAGTATACCGCCACTTCGAGGGCAAGCGCGAGGGCTTCCTGACCAACACTCGAAGCAAGCTCGTGCAGCGCGACACGCTCAACAGGCTGGCCCAGGAGATGGGCATCAACCAGCTCATTCTCTCGTCGACCCACTCGAACGCGCACAACAGCTACATGGGTGGCAACGCCTTCGAGGCACTGGTGGGCGCAATCTACCTCGACAGGGGTTACGACGCCTGCATGCGATTCATGCAGAACCGCATACTGTCGCAGATAATCAACATCGACAAGGTGGCCTACAAAGAGGTCAACTTCAAGAGCAAGCTGATAGAGTGGAGCCAGAAAAACCGCGTCAACCTCGAGTTCGCGCTCGTGAGCCAGTCGAAAGAAGACAACAGCAGCCCGGTGTTTGTATACAAGGCCGTCATCGAGGGCAAGGAAGCCGGCACAGGCAAGGGATACTCAAAGAAAGAAAGCCAGCAGCTGGCGTCGAAGGAGGCACTGCAGAAACTCCGACGCGAGCCGCAATTCATCGACGCCGTGTTCGCCGCCAAGGCCGAGCGCACCAAGATGGAAGAGGAGCCCGTGGCCACCGTGCCCGCCACCGACGACAAGGCCGACTTCATCATAGCCAAGGGTGAGGCCGCCGCCGCGCAGCCCAAGAGGCGCAAGCCGCAGGCCGAGAAACCGGCCGAGGCCCCCAAGCAGGCCGAGGCAGCCGACGACCACGACGAGTTTGACCTGTCGGACATCACGGCCACGCCCAAGGAGATGTCGCGCGAAGAGATAATAGCAATGGCCGAAGCGGCCGCCTTTGCCGAAGGCGAAGGCAGCAAGCCGGCACAACAATAGCCCCGCTGGGAAAGAGCAAGCCGGGGGATGCAGCAGGCAGGCAACCGCAACGGGCGGTAGGGCCGGGCCGGGCTGCATCCCCCGGCTTTTTCCATGCCCGGGCCTGCCCGCCATGCAGCCCCGGCCCTACGGCTCAGCAGACAAATCCAGAGGCTTTTTTAGGAGTGCAGGAGTACAGGAGTGCAGGAGTGCAGACAATAGTCTTTGTGTATAATGGAGTTAGAGGAAGGCAGAAGGAGCTACAAGGAGTTAGAGGACAATAGCATTGACTGTCTCTTCCTGCAATACGCTCCCCATGCCCCCAGGGTTTCCGTGCTCCCAAAACTATAGCCTAAACTCCTTAACCTCCTAACTCCTTAACACCAAAATATATACTAAACTATTGTCTGTACTCCTGCACTCCTGCACTCCTGAATTCCCAAGAATACACAAAGACTATTGTCTTAACTCCCTGACTCCCTGTACGCTTAAGCACCCTATGTTTATCGGGTGGCCCGGCCCTACGGCCGCGCCCTGCAAAACGGCCCCCGTCAGGCCGCAAAACGGGCCGTACGGCCACCCCAAACGGCCCTTTTCGCAGGCCGACGGCGCCACCCCCGGCAAAGGCCTGCACCACAGGCAGATATGCAAGCAAGCGCCACCGGACAGCCGGCAGCCACGGAACACCCGCGGCGGCACCGCCGAATGCAACCGTTTGCATAGATTTTTACACCCCGGGATATTGCATGGCAGGCATGATTGTCGTATCTTTGCAGAAGACAAGGCGGCACTCGGCAATGTGCGACCGATGTTGCATCGCGCCCGTTTGCAATGCACTTGCGGAAGGCAAGGCGGCAACAGGCACAGGGCGACACGGCTCGCCACCGCCCGGCCGCCATCGACACGGAAAGAAAGCCAACCAAGACAGACTGGCAAGCCACGGCCTCGGCCAAAGGCCGGGCCATTGCAACTGAAACAAACTGCTTAAGGGCCGGACAGGACAAAGCCTGAAAACGGCCCACCGCCACAGACGGTGGCGGCACATCAATATAAAACCAATAACTGATATTCTACAAATGACCAAACTGAAGACTATTGGAAGGACGGCACTTACAGTGCTGACGGTGGCCTCAATGACGACCGCGACGGCCGCCGAAGTTGAGTGGTACGACGGCACAAAGGCCGTGACTTACAGCGTGCAGAAAAATACCGACCCCGTGGTCGACATAGCCCTGCAGATGTTTGCATCCGACATGGAGGCCGTGACAGGGCGCAAGGCCGTGGCCGCCCCCGAAAGCAGTGCCGCCATACGGCTGGTGGAGCTCAACAAGGCCACGTCGGCTGTGCGCAAGAAGCTGGAAAAGAGCGGCGTGCCCGTCGACGAGCTTGAGGGCAAGACCGACGGGTTCCACATCTCGGTGGAAGGCAGCCAGGTGACCATCGTGGGCACCAACGGCCGAGGCACGGCCTACGGGCTGCTGGAGATGTCGCGCATGGCGGGCGTAAGCCCGTGGGTGTGGTGGGGCGACGTGGTGCCCGAGCGCAGGCAGCGGCTCACCATCGACAGCGAGTTTGAGACGCTGCAGGGAGCCTCGGTAGAGTACCGCGGCATATTCCTCAACGACGAAGACTGGTCGCTGCGCCCGTGGAGCTACGGCAACTACGAGCCGGGCAAGTTTGGCGAGATAGGGCCGAAGACATACAAGAAGGTGTTCCAGCTGCTGCTGCGCCTGCGCGCCAACGCCATCTGGCCCGGCATGCACACCGGCACCGTGGCGTTCTTCAAGATAAAAGGGGCAAAGGCCATGGCCGACAGCTGCGGCATAGCCATTGGCACGAGCCACTGCGAACCGCTGCTGAGGAACAACGTCGACGAGTGGGACACCAAGGAGCGCGGCCGCTTCAACTACATCACCAACAAAGACGCCGTGCAGCAGTACTGGATAGAGCGGCTCAAGGAAGTGAAGGGCTCGGCCGGCGGCAACATGTTCACCATCGGCATGCGCGGCATACACGACGGCTCGATGGAGGGCGTGAAGACCATGGACGAGAAGTTCAACGCCCTGCAGCAGGTGATAGACGACCAGCAGGAGCTGCTCGGCAAGTACATAGGCGACCCCGAGAAGCAGACGCAGGTGTTCGTGCCCTACAAAGAGGTGCTCGAGATATACGAGCGTGGGCTCAAGGTGCCCGACTATGTCACGCTGATGTGGTGCGACGACAACTACGGATACATGACACGCCTGTCTGACGAGGCCGAGCAGCGGCGCAGCGGAGGCGGCGGCGTATACTACCACCTTAGCTACTGGGGCCGCCCCCACGACTACCTGTGGCTCACCACCACCCAGCCGGGGCTGATATACAACGAGATGCGCGCCGCCTACGACCACAACGTGCGCAAGATATGGATAGTCAACGTGCACGACCCGAAGGTGGCCGGCTACGACCTCGAGCTGTTCCTCGACATGGCTTGGGACATCAACAGCGTCAGCGCATCGACCATAGCCGACCACTACCGCGCATGGCTGTGCCGGCAGTTCGGCAACGAGGCCGGCAACAAGCTCTATCCCGCCATGCACGAGTTCTACCGCCTGTGCGGAGAGCGGCGGCCCGAGTTCATGGGGTGGAGCCAGACAGAGCTGTCGAAGGCCACCTTCGACCGCGGACTGAGCCCCGTGCGCAACACACAGTTCAGCACGACGGCCTTCGGAGGCGAGCTCGACAGGTACCTGGAGCGCTACGCCGGTGTGGCCAAGACGGTGGGCGAGGCCGAGGCCCTGGTGCGGCCCGAGCTCAAGGACGCCTATTTCGCAGCCATAAAGTACCCGGTGCTGGCAGCCGAGGCCCACGCCCGCAAGATGCTCGAGGCCCAGCGCGCACGCCAGATGGCCAACGGCAGCACCACGAAAGGCATGTTCGACAGCAACCCCGCGCTCTACACGGCCGTGGCCAAGAGCCAGAAAGCATACGAAGAAATAAGGAAACTGACGGAATACTACAATGAGAGAATGTCTGGTGGCAAGTGGAACCGCTCCATGAACATGCGGCCGCGCGACCTGCCTGTCCATGGAGCGCCACTGCTGCCCACCATGCTGACCGACGAAGAGGTTGACGAGTGGCTGGCGAAAGCCCCCGTCGGCAAGGCCCACCCGGTGGAAGCCGACGGCACCGTCACCCGCAACGCCTGCGACTACCAGCAGGCCACCGAAGGGGCGCAGCCCGTCGAGATGCTGGGCCACAGCATGAACGCCGTGGCACTGCCCAAGGGCGGCACGCTGACATACACGTTCACCACGGCTAAAGACGGCGACGCCGTGCTCCGCACAGCCCTCATACCGACACAACCCAACGACAAAGGCGACATAAGGTTCAGCGTAAGCGTCGACGGGGCCGAGCCCACCGTCTACACGCTGAAGGAGAAGTTCCGCTCGGAAGGCTGGAAGCAAAACGTGCTCAGGGGCCAGGCCGTGCGCACGCTGAAGCTGCCCGGACTGGCGGCAGGCCAGCACAAGCTCGAGATAAAGGCCTTGGACAACCACATCGTGGTAGACCAGTGGATGGTTGACTACGACGCCGACCGAAAGTTCTACCTGTTCCCTACAACCGGCGAGAAATGAAACACTACATCATAACGCTTTCACTATTGGGCTGCTGCGTCATGGCAGCAGCCCAAAACACTGAGGTACAGTATCTTTCTGGCCGCGACGCGTCGGCCACCGTCGAGTGGAAGTTCTTCTGCTCGGCAGGCCAGAACAGCGGCAAGTGGCGCAAGATAGCCGTGCCCTCGTGCTGGGAGCAGCAGGGATTCGGCGAATACACCTACGGCAGGTGGTACAAGAAACCGGGCGGCAAGCCCAGCACCGAGACAGGGCGCTACCGCCACGAGTTCCGCGTGCCGGCCGCATGGCAGGGCAAGAAGGTAGAGATAGTGTTCGACGGCGTGATGACCGACGCCACGGTGAGCGTCAACGGCAAGACAGCCGGGCCCACCCACCGCGGGGCCTTCACGCGCTTCGCCTACGACATAAGCCGGCTGATAGACTACGGAGGCAAGAACACGCTCGAGGTGACGGTGAAGAAGCAGTCGGACGACAGCTCGGTAAACAACGCCGAACGGCGCGCCGACTGGTGGCTCTTCGGCGGCATCTACCGCCCGGTCTACCTGCGCGCGCTGCCCAAGACGCACATTGCCCACACCGGCATTGACGCAAAAGCAGACGGGACGCTCACGCTCGACCTCACCACAGAGGGCCTCGCCGACGGCTACAAGCTGGCCGCCTCGATAAGCCCCCTGCAAAGCCAAACCGCCCAACAATCACCGCAAAAATCAGTCTCGCTGTCTTCCGGGAAACGCCAGCGCGTGGCCTTGCGCTTCGATGGCGTGAAGCCATGGGACCCCGAGCACCCCAACATGTATGTGCTCACGCTCAGCCTCGTGGCGCCCGACGGCTCGGTGGCCCACCGCACAAGCGAGCGCGTGGGCTTCCGAACCATTGAGTTCCGACCGCGCGACGGCTTCTACCTCAACGGCACAAAGCTGAACATCAAGGGAGTGAACCGCCACTGCTTCTACCCGGAGACGGGGCGCACGCCCGACAAGAGGCGCGACATAGCCGACGTGCGCCTCATCAAGGGCATGAACGCCAACGCCATTCGCTCGCACTACCCGCCCGGAAGCCCCTTCCTCGACATCTGCGACTCGCTCGGGGTGCTATACTTCAACGAGCTGCCGGGCTGGCAGAACCATTACAGCACCGCCACCGGCACGCAGATACTGGGCGAGATGATGGCCGCCGAGGCCAACCACCCCTGCATCTTCGTCTGGGGCAACGGCAACGAGGGCGGCAACAACCTTAAGCTCGACCCGCTATTCGCCGAGCTCGACCCGCAACGGCGCCACGTGGTGCACCCGTGGGCACTGTGGAACGGCGTCGACTGCCACCACTACCCGGCCTACCAGACTGGCGCCGGGCGGCTGCACAACGGCACCGAGGTGTTCATGCCCACCGAGTTCCTGCACAGCCAGTATGACAAGGGTGGCGGGGCGTCGCTCGACGAGTACTGGGCGCAGTGGTCGCGCAACCCGCTCTTCGCCGGAGGCTTCATCTGGGCATGGGCCGACGAGGGCGTGATGCGCACCGACAGGGGCGACAGCATCGACACCGACGGCCCCAACGCACCCGACGGCATAGTGGGCCCGCACCGCGAGAAGGAGGGCAGCTGGTATACCATACGCGACGTATGGTCGCCCATACAGATTGCTCCCATGACCGTCAGGCCGCAATGGGACGGGCGCTTCAAGGTGGCCAACCGATTCCTGTTCAGCCGACTCACCGAGTGCAGCATGAGCTACAGCGTGACCACGCTGCCCTCGCCTGCATCCGACAGGAGGCGCACCGTGGCCGAGGGCACCGTGGCGCTGCCCGACATCGCGCCGGGCGAGACAGGCACGGCCGCCATCACACTGCCCGAAGGCTTTGCCGAGGGCGACGTGCTCACGCTGGTGGCCACCACGGCGGCTGGCGACACAATCAACACCTGGGCCTACCCCATGCGCTACGCCGACGAATACTATGCCTTGGCCAAGCCTGCGGCAGTGGCCGGACGGGCTGCCACGGCGGACGGCACAACCCTTGAGGGGGGCGGGGTGCGAGCCGAGTTCAACCCCGACGATGGCATGCTCAAGAGCGTCACCGTCGACGGAAAGGCGTTCCCCCTGTCAAACGGCCCGCTGCCCGTGGGCATGAAGATGAAACTCAAGGGCATCACGGCCCGCCAGGAAGGCGCCGACGCGCTGCTGGTGATGCGCTACCAGGGCGCGGCCGACTCGATAGTATGGCGCATGACGCCCGCAGGGGTGCTCGGCATGGACGCCGTGATACTCAACCGGCGCGACGGCGGCAAGTTCGGTGGCGAGTTCTTCGACCCCAAGGTGCGCAACCTCGGCTTCAGCTTCTCATACCCCGAAGAGGCAGCCAAGGGAGTGCGGTGGGTGGGCAAAGGCCCCTACCGCGTGTGGCGCAACCGCCTGCGCGGCCCGGTGTTCGGCCTGTGGCAGAAAGACTACAACAACACCGTGACCGGCGAGGGCGCCGGCAGGCTCGACTACCCCGAGTTCAAGGGTTACCACGCCAACGTCTACTGGGCCGAGATGCAGTCGGACACGGCACCGTTCAAGGTGTACAGCGAGACCGACGGGCTCTACCTGCGCCTGTTCACGCCCGAAGAGCCCAAGCACCGCAACGAGCGCACGATGCAGCCCTTCCCCGAAGGCGACATATCGTTCCTGCTCGAGATACCGGGCATGCGCTCATACAAGCCCATAGAGCAGCTCGGCCCCGAGGCGCAACCCAGCGGCATACGCATCAACAAGGGCGACGACGGGCTTAGGATAAAGCTCTGGTTCGACTTCAGGTGACGGCCGCCACAATGCGGCATAGGGCCCGGAAAGCGCCCGCCCCCGCCACGACACGCGGCAGGGGGCGGGCGCTTTTTTCAACCATACACGGCCCCCGACGGCCGCCACAAGGGCGCGGCAGCCCGGCAAACGGACACCACGGGGCCGAAAGCGGCCGCAAACGGCAGGCCGGGCTGCAAACAACGGACAGAGCGACGGGCCGGACGGCGGCCTGCCACCATGGGCGGCAAGCCCACGGCAAGCCCACGGCGGGGCCACGGCGAAATGAAAACATATACTAAAAGTGAGGCCATTATTTTGCCATACGGCAAAAAAACAGTATCTTTGCCTTATGCTGGCGGCTGCAGGCGCAACCGACAGCCACGCACACAAGCGCTGAAACAAACAAAGACAACAGACATAAACAACAGCTAAGATTATGAAGACAAACTATGAGATTCGCTATGCGGCCCACCCCGAGGACGCAAAAAGCTATGACACCAAGCGCATCAGGCGCGACTTCCTCATCGAGCGCGTGTTCGCAGCCGACGAAGTGAACATGGTGTACTCCATGTACGACCGAATGATAGTAGGCGGGGCAATGCCCGTCAGCGAAGAGCTGAAACTCGAGGCCATCGACCCGCTGAAGGCCGAATACTTCACCACGCGCCGCGAGGTGGGCATATTCAACGTCGGGCTGGGCGAAGGCACCGTTAAGGTGGGCAGCGAGACGTTCACCCTGGGCTACAAGGAAGCACTCTACATAGGCCGCGGCGACCGCGACGTGGTGTTCTGCAGCACCGACCCGCAGAAGCCGGCAAAGTTCTACTTCAACAGCGTCACCGCCCACAAGGAGTATCCCTGCAAGAAGGTAACCAAGGCCGACGCCGTGGTTGCACACATGGGCTCGCTCGAAATGAGCAACGAGCGCGACATCAACAAGATGCTCGTGAGCCAGGTGCTGCCCACATGCCAGCTGCAGATGGGCATGACCGAACTGGCGCCCGGCAGCGTATGGAACACCATGCCGGCCCACGTGCACAGCCGCCGCATGGAAGCCTACTTCTACTTCGAGGTGCCCGAGGAGCAAGCCGTATGCCACTTCATGGGGCAGGTGGACGAGACACGCCACATATGGATGAAGGGCGACCAGGCCGTGCTGTCGCCCGAGTGGAGCATACACAGCGCCGCCGCCACACACAACTACACATTCATCTGGGGAATGGGAGGCGAGAACCTCGACTACGGCGACCAGGACTTCTCGAAGATAACCGACCTCAAGTGACAACAACGCAAACAGAAACGGAAAGGAACAAAAGACAATGGAACCGATACTGAGCAAATTTTCGCTCGAGGGCAAGGTGGCCCTCGTCACGGGAGCAGCCTACGGCATAGGCTTCGCCATAGCCGAGGCATACGCCAACGCAGGCGCCAAGATAGCGTTCAACTGCCGCAGCCAGGAGCACATGGACAAGGCTCTGGCCGACTACAAGGCAAAGGGCATCGACGCCAAGGGATACATCTGCGACGTAACCAACGAAGAAGAGGTGAAGGCCATGGTGGCCGACATCGAGAAGGAGCTGGGCGTGATTGACATACTGGTCAACAACGCCGGCATCATCAAGCGCATCCCCATGACGGAGATGTCGGTCGAGGAATTCCGCCAGGTGGTAGACATCGACCTCAACGCGCCCTTCATTGTGTCGAAGGCCGTCATACCGGGCATGATAAAGAAAGGCCACGGCAAGATTATCAACGTCTGCTCGATGATGAGCGAGCTGGGCCGCGAGACCGTCTCGGCCTACGCTGCCGCCAAGGGAGGCCTGAAGATGCTCACACGCAACATCTGCTCTGAGTTCGGCGAGCACAACATACAGTGCAACGGCATAGGCCCGGGCTACATAGCCACACCGCAGACCGCGCCGCTGCGCGAGCGCCAGGCCGACGGCAGCCGCCACCCCTTCGACAGCTTCATAGTGTCGAAGACACCGGCAGCGCGCTGGGGAACACCCGAAGACCTAATGGGCCCGGCAGTGTTCCTGGCATCCGACGCCTCAGACTTCGTCAACGGGCACATCCTCTACGTTGACGGAGGCATACTGGCATACATCGGCAAGCAGCCATGACACGCCGCGGGCAGCAAGCCCGGGCATGAAAACACATCGGGCAGGCACTCTCACGAGTACCTGCCCGACGTTATTCTGGAGCACGATCAATTGATGGCATCGGCAAGCTCGGCACCTGCCTTGAACTTGACGAGCTTCTTGGCAGCAATCTGTATCTTCTCCTTTGTGGCCGGATTGATGCCTTCGTGAGCAGGGCGCTCGCTCACGCTGAATGTACCAAAGCCAACAAGTGAAACCTTGTCGCCTGCAACGAGTGCAGCCTGGATGGCCGATACCGCTGCCTCAAGCGCCTTCTTGGAGTCCGTCTTGGTCAGGCCTGAGCCTTCAGCGATCTTGTCGATTAATTCTGTCTTGTTCATAAACTTGATTTTTATTAAATAAATATGGTTGTAAATGAGGATTGCCCGATTTGTTCACGCAAATATAGGAGAAACAATTCAGAAAACAAACAAAAAATAAAAAAAAGTGAGTTTTTTGTTGAAAAAAGCCCCGAAACGCCCTTGTACAGTATAGTTTGACGGATATTTTTAGTAATTTTGCCCCCCGACAACAAGTATTCAACAACGAAACGACACAACGACACAGATATGTTTAATACACCCACAATCACAAAAAACCTGCTGATAATAAACGTGCTGGCATTCGTGGCCACACTGGTGTTCCCGAGCCTGGGCGACCTTGGCGGCCTTCACTTCTTCCTGGCCAGCGACTTCCACGTCTACCAGCTGCTCACCTACATGTTCCTCCACGCCAACTTCACCCACATACTCTTCAACATGTTTGCCCTGTGGATGTTCGGCCGCGTGATGGAAAGCGTGTGGGGTCCTAAGAAGTTCCTGTTCTACTACATCTCGTGCGGCATCGGCGCCGGCCTGATGCAGGAGATAGCCCAGTTCGTGCAGTTCTACCTCATCATGAAGGGAGAATTCCCCATGGGCAGCATAGCCGACATCTTCGAGATCGGCAAGTACAACGCCATGTACCTCAACGCCTGGACCACCGTGGGCGCGTCGGGCGCCATATACGCCATACTGCTCGCCTTCGGAATGACATTCCCCAACGAGCGCATATTCATCTTCCCGCTCCCGCTACCCATCAAGGCCAAGTGGTTCGTCATATTCTACGCAGCCATCGAGCTGCTATCGGCCGTCACCGCCTCGGGCGACGGCGTGGCCCACATGGCACACCTGGGCGGCATGCTCTTCGGCTTCCTCATGATACGCTACTGGCAGCGCCATCCCGGCGCCTACTACAGCAGGAGCAACGGCGCGCAGTTCTTCGAAAGCCTGAAGAACAAGTTCGACCAGTACCGCGAAAAGTACGACAGGGGCGGCCAAGGCAGCCACGGCGCCACCCAGGGCGGCGCCACCCGGCATGAGACCGACTGGGAATACAACGCCAAGAAGAAAGCCAACCAAGACGAGATAGACCGCATACTCGACAAGATACGCAAGAGCGGATACGACAGCCTTACCAAGGAAGAGAAGCAGAAACTGTTTGACAGCAGCAACAACGACTAACGACAGACGATGCTGAAGCAACTCAAGACATTCACAACCAACATGATAGCCGGGGCGAACATAGCCACCGGCATCATCATGTGGCTGGTGGGATTCTCCGACTACGCCAATCCCGCCACCCACCCCTACATTGCCACGGCGGGCCTGGTGTTCCCGGTGCTGCTGGCCATCAACCTGGCTTTCCTCGTCTTCTGGCTCGTCTTCAAGTGGAAGATGGCCGTGATACCCATAGCGGCCTATGCCGCCGCCATAGTGCCCATACGAATATACATGCCCATCAACCCGGCGTCGGAGCCACCGCAGGGCGCCATCAAGGTGCTGTCGTACAACGTAAAGAACTACTCGGGGCTGCCGGGGCACGACAAGCCCTACGACGACATGGTCGACTACATCAGCCGGAGCAAGGCCGACATTGTGTGCTTCCAGGAAGACGTCGACGGCAGCGGCAAGATGAAGCCCAGGATGGACAGCCTATACGCACACACCGACACCACCTACGTGGGCGACGAGGCAAGGCGCAGCAACGCCCTGGGCATATACACCCGCTTCCCGATATTGCGCAAGGAGCGCATAGAATACGAATCGACGGGCAACGGCAGCGTGGCCTACTACCTCAGGATAGGGCGCGACACGGTGCTCGTCATCAACAACCACTTCGAGAGCAACCACCTCGACCCCGACGAACGCCAGCGCTACAAAGACATGCTCAAGGGCGAGATGGCCCAGGACACGGCACGGGCCGAGTCGAAGAAACTGATAAAGAAGCTCGGCGACGCAGCCAGGATACGCGCCCGCCAGACCGACGCGGTGTATGCCTACATAAAGAACCACGCCAACTATCCCACAATACTGTGCGGCGACTTCAACGACACGCCCATATCCTACACACGCCGCATGATGGCCAAAGACCTGACCGACTGCTACGTGGCCACCGGGCGCGGCATTGGTTTGTCGTATAATCAGAAGGGATTCTACGTGAGGATAGACAACATAATGTGCTCTTCGCACTTCAAACCGTTTGGCTGTAAGGTCGATAGCAAAATCAAGGCTTCCGACCACTATCCCATTTATTGTTGGCTTAAAATGAAATAAAAGGCGTGAAAAATGGCGATAAATTTTCAACAATGTAAAAAAAATGCTATATTTGCAAGCTAAAAATGGCATAACAGGGAAATAATAATTAAAAAATAACATAACAACAGAAATGCAAAACAAAGGAATTGTAAAGTTTATCACACTTCTGCTTGTGCTTGTGTGCATATTCTACCTCTCCTTCTCGTTTGTGACGCGCCATTATGAGAACAAGGCCGCTGCCATGGGAGAAGAGGCGGGGCAAGAATATCTCGACTCAATCATGAACGAGAAAGTGTACCTCGGCATCTACTCGCTGAAGCAGTGCCGCGAGATGGAAATCGGCCTCGGTCTCGACCTGAAAGGCGGTATGAACGTTGTCCTCGAGGTGTCGGTGCCCGACGTGATATCCGTGCTGGCCGACCACAAGACCGACCCGGCCTTCGTCAAGTCGATGAACGAGGCGAAGCAGGAAGAGGAGACCAGCCAGGACGACTTCATCTCACTCTTTGTCAAGAGCTACCATAAGAACGCCCCGGGCCACCGCCTGGCCGAAATCTTCGCCACGCAGCAGATGAAGGGCAAGGTTAGCACGCAGAGCACCGACGCCGAAGTGGAGCGTGCCCTGCGCGCCGAAGTGCAGTCGGCCGTTGACAACTCGTTCAACGTGGTGCGCAACCGTATCGACAAGTTCGGCGTGGTTCAGCCCAACATCCAGAAGCTTGAGGGCCAGACAGGCCGCATCATGGTCGAGATGCCCGGCATCAAGGAGCCGGAGCGCGTGCGCAAGCTCTTGCAGGGAAGCGCCAACCTTGAGTTCTGGGAGACATACAACAGCCAGGAGATAGTGCCGTCGCTGGCACAGCTCAACCAGCGTTTTGCAGCTCTCGACAGCACATCGGCCACTGCAGCACCCGCCGACACGGCAAAGGCCGACACAACGGCAGCCAAGGCCGGGGCGGACAAGGGCTCGCTCGCAGCAGCGCTGGCCGCCAAGGGCACTGCCAAGAAGGCCGGCAGCAAGGACGCCGACGCCCAGGCCGAGCAGATACGCAGGCAAAACCCGCTCTTCTCGGTGTTCCAGCCTATGCAGGGCAACGCCCTCAGCGTGGTGGGATATGCCGTTGCGCGCGACACGGCCGACGTCAACAAGATAATCTACTCTGACATTGCACGCCAGGTGCTGCCCTCCGACCTGAAGCTGGTATGGAGCGCCAAGCCCGTCGACTTCGACAAGACCGGCACCATCTATGAGCTCCACGCCATCAAGGTGACCGAGCCGTCAGGGCGCGCACCGCTCGAGGGCAACGTGATCACTACCGCCCGCGACGGCTTCACCCAGATGGGACAGCCCTGCGTGACCATGCAGATGAACAGCGACGGCGCACGCCGCTGGGCACAGCTCACCAAGGCCAACATCAACCGCGCCATTGCCATAGTGCTCGACAACAGCGTATACAGCGCACCGAGGGTAAACGGCGAGATATCCGGCGGCAACTCAGAGATAACCGGAAACTTCACAATCGAGGAGACGAAAGACCTTGCCAACACGCTCAACTCAGGCAAGATGCCCGCCCCGACCCGCATCGTGCAGGAAGAGGTGGTGGGCCCGTCGCTCGGCATGGAGTCGATACAGCAAGGCTTCGTGTCGTTCATCATAGCCTTCGTGCTGCTCATGATCTACCTCATCATCCTCTATAACGTCATACCGGGCATGCTGGCCAACCTGGCCCTGCTGTTCAACCTGTTCTTCACGCTGGGCATCATGACCTCGTTCCAGTCGGTGCTCACCATGCCGGGCATTGCCGGATTGCTGCTCTCGCTGGGTATGGCCGTCGACGCCAACGTGCTCATCTACGAGCGCGCCAAGGAGGAGCTTGAGACAGGCATAGGCGTGAAGGAAGCCATCAACCGTGGTTACACCAACGCCTTCTCGGCAATCTTCGACTCCAACCTCACGTCAATCATCACCGGTGTCATACTGTTCGTGTTCGGCACAGGCCCCATCCGAGGCTTTGCCACCACAATGATTATCGGCTTGTGCTGCTCGTTCTTCACGGCAGTCTACATGACCCGCATCGTCTACGACCATCAGCTCAAGCGCGACAAGTGGCTCAACCTCACGTTCACCACTGCCATTTCGCGCAACATGATGAAGGACACCAAGATCAACTTCATGGGCAAGTACAAGAGCTCGTTCGCCATCTGGGGCATCGTAGCGCTCGTGTTCATAGGCAGCTTCGTGGTGCGCGGCTTCAGCCGGAGCATCGACTTCACCGGCGGACGCAACTATGTGCTGCAGTTTGAGAAGCCCGTGTCGCCCGAACAGGTGCGCGAGGTTCTGCAGGGCGCCTTCGGCGAGTCTACGTTCAGCGCCATAGCCCTCGGCACCGACGGCCACACCATCCGCATCTCCACCAACTACAAGATAGAGTCTAACGACCCCAACGTGGACAGCGAGATAGAGAACATACTCTACAAGGAGCTGTCGGCCGACGGGCTCGTCACCCAGAAGAGCGTCGAAGCCTTCAAGAACCCCGACATACGCGAGGGAGGCTCTATCATAAGCAGCTCAAAGGTGGGGCCGGCCATAGCCAAGGACATCACCTACGGTGCAATAGTCAGCGTGGTGATAGCCATCATAGCCATCTTCCTCTACATACTGTTGCGCTTCCGCAACGTGGCGTTCTCGCTGGGCTCTACGGTGGCCCTGGCCTTCGACACGCTCTTCGTGCTCGGCGTCTACTCTCTGCTCTGGGGAATGGTGCCCATGTCGCTCGAGATAGACCAGACGTTCATCGGAGCCATCCTGACCGTCATCGGTTACTCAATCAACGACAAGGTGGTGGTGTTCGACCGCATACGCGAGAACATGCACCTCTACTCCAAGCGCAACCTGTGGGACTTGTTCAACGACTCGCTGAACCAGACGCTGGCCCGTACCATCAACACCGGCTCGTCAACGCTGCTCGTGCTGCTCGTCATCATCTTCTTCGGAGGTGAGAGCATACGCAGCTTCTCGCTGGCAATGATACTCGGCATCGTGTTCGGTACGTTCTCGTCGATATTCATTGCAGCCCCCGTGGCCTACTTCACCATGGGCAAGGGCAGGCGCAATGCCGACAAAGAGATTGCCAAGGCATAAAAAATTGCGAATAACTAATACGATTTATATATAACTGTGGCGGCCGCTCTATGTGAATAGGGCGGTCGTTTTTTTATGCCATACCGGCCATGGCACGGCTTAGAGACCCAGTGATGCCGCCGCCCTGAGGCCTGCCCAGTTTGCCGGAGGGGCAGCCGTCGACGCCAAGTCCGGGCGGCACAGGCACTCAAGGCAACGTGATGAAATGCCCGGGGCGCTAACAAGCAGCTGTTCAAAATCAACCGATACAATTGACTTTGCAGGTGTACTCTATATATTTGCCACCATCTTGTGCGCTCTTTCGGGCCGCATACCAATGCCTCATCGGTAGCGCAGCCCGCCACTATCTCTCGCGGACTTTGGCATGCGGCCCGAAAGAGCGCACAATTTGATAGCAATTAGTTTTGAACACCTACTTACTC
Organism: Marseilla massiliensis; assembly: GCF_023336985.1. Classification (NCBI taxonomy): domain Bacteria; kingdom Pseudomonadati; phylum Bacteroidota; class Bacteroidia; order Bacteroidales; family Prevotellaceae; genus Marseilla; species Marseilla massiliensis. The sequence goes on from NZ_JAMBLP010000002.1 coordinate 47,757, forward strand.
CATTTTGCAAAGATAAATGCGGGCAGTCGGGCTGATGCGCGAAGTTAGAATGAATTAGAGGAGTTAGAGGGAGTTACGATGAGACATGTGGTGCTGGTGGACATCAACTGTGAAAGCCGCCGGCCGCCACCCCCGGGCCACCGCAAGGAAACTCAACTCACGCTGACCACCCGTGACTACCCGGCAACATGCAGACATCCACATTGCACAGCATCTTTACACGGCTGACATCACCGAAGGCCGTCCCACGGCTTGTGGCTGCCATCACGCCCGACACCACGCAGACTGATGCCCTGCCGGGGGATTGCCGAGCGGCAAACCGACGGCAGGGCATCGGCGGCCAACTGCCGTGCAGACCGGACTGAGCGACCCCAAACCCCAAACGGGCCAAACGGCCGTGCAATACGGGCTGTTTCACACTGCAATACAGGCCGTTTGGCAGTGCAAAACGGCCTCCGCCGCAAGCCTGCTGCCACCAAGCCTGCAACTGCCTGTGGCTCAGCGGCTCTGCCCAACGGCCGGGGCGGGCGGCTGATGGATGGGTACGCAAAATGCCGCGAACGCGGTTTTCAACTAAAACAATAGTTAAATAATCGGCCGGAAACTTGGAAGCTATTGATAAATTAACTATATTTGCAGTCGAAACGACCAACAGGCAAAACCTTCAGGCCACAGGTTTGCATGCCACGAGGCAGCTGCACCGCATGGCAATCCGCCCCGGCCGGCATATCCGCACGGCCACCCAAAGGCCACAGCGCAGCCTGGACGCCACTAACAACAGACAAGAAACAAACCAATACGACTTAAAAACCAAAGGCAATGGAGAGACTGACTGCAAAAGAAGAGAGCATCATGGAGATGATATGGCAGATAGGAAGCTGCACGCCCAAAGACGTGCTCGCCATGATGCCCGAGCCCCGCCCGCACATCAACACGGTGTCGACGATAATCCAACTGCTCGAGAAGAAAGGCTACCTCACCCACCGCCCCCACGGCAGGGGCTACCTCTACATACCCGCCGTGAAGAAAGAGAACTACGGACGACGCAAGTTTGAGTCGTTTGTAAGCCGCTATTTCGGCAACTCCTACATGAACGTGGTGTCGGCGCTTGTCAAGGAGGAGAAGGTGAGCGAGAAGGAACTGATAGACTTTGTCGACAAACTGAAACGCGAGAAATGACATGGCAGCAGCTATAATCTACATCATCAAGTGGGCGGTGGCACTCACGCTGTTCCACTCGCTCTACGGTCTCTTCATGCGCCGCGAGACGTTCCACGCGCTCAACCGCGCCGTGCTAATTTTCATCCTCGTCGCCTCGGCTGCACTGCCGCTGTGCCACATCGAGACTTCGAGGCCCAGCCCAATAGCCGAGGCCACGGCCAGTGCCGAGACTTTCATCATCGAGCAGGCCTACGACGAGCCCGCAACCACAGCCGCCACAACCACGCAGCCACCGCGGCTGGCACTGTGGCCCCGACTGCTGGCCATGGCCTACGCCGCCGGCGTGGCCGTGGGCTGGCTGGCCTACATGCGCTCGCTGGCCTCGCTATGGATGCTCATGGCGCGCAGCAGGCGCATACGCACCGCCGCGGCGCCCCGGAGCGCGTCCGTGCTGGTGTCGGGCCGCATCACCGTGGCCTGCAGCTGGATGCGCTGGGTGATACTGCCCGAGGGGCTCGAAGGCCGGCAGCTGCGCTCGGTGCTCACCCACGAGCTGTCGCACGTGCGCCTGGGCCACTCGTGGGACATGCTGCTCTGTGAGTTCACGGCTCGCATGCTGTGGTTCCTGCCGTCGGCATGGCTGCTGCGCAAAGACCTCAGAGACGTACACGAATACCAGGCCGACAGCCACGTGCTGGCCAGCGGCATTGACAGCGACAGCTACCTGCGACTGCTCATAGCCGCAGCCGCCGGCAGCAGCGCAAGCCCGGCAGCCAACGCCTTCAACCACAGCCCCATCAAGAAGCGGCTCTACATGATGTGCCGCAAGCCATCGGCCAAGGCCGCGGCGCTCAAGGCGGCCTACCTGCTGCCCATCGTCGGCATGGCCGTGGCGGCCTTTGCCCGGCCCACAATAGTGGCCGACATCGGGCAACGACTGGCCACCGAAGAGGCCGAGGCGCCGCTCTTGTCGCCCAAGGCGCTCAACGAGGCCGTGGCCGGGGCCACAGCGCAACCGCCCGCCGAGGCCGCCGAGCCCGGCACACCGGCCGTCGACGAGCCTCAACCGGAACCGGTGGCCGAGCCCGCCCCTACCGAAGACTTCTCTACCGACCGCGCCATCCATGTGGTAGACAGCATAGCGCAAGGTCTGGGCATGAGCAAGATAGGCAGCGGCACATACCTGCGCAGGGCTGAAGGCAGCATCCACGCCGACACCATACGCATAGGCGAAATCTACCTCGACGGCAGTTTCCTGCTCAGGTTCAACAAAAACGCCGCTGCCAAGCCCACGCGCCGCAGCGGCGGGCAGGGCAACGCCCAGACCTTCAACGTGCACATCAAGCGGGGCGGGCCTACGGGCTACACCTGCGCCGGCTTCTCACCTGTCGGCGGCGACGGCCCGGCCAAGCCGGCCGACAAGCCACAAGCGGCACCGGGCAAGCCTGTGCGCGAGCTCGACGACACAGAAATCGTGCCGCTCACACTGAGTGAATACCGCCGCATGCACCACAAATACTGGATTGAGACCTATCCCGACGAGACCCACCTCGTGATGCTCAAGTACGTAGACAGAGACCGACAGCTCTTCCGCCTCGACGGCGTGACGCGCTACATCGAAGACCGCAAGACGGGCGACCGTTATATGTGCCGCGGCATCAAGGGCTATGGCAAGACGCAACTCGAGGGATATATCACGGGGCGGAAGGGCTCGATAGTGAAGTTTACGCTCATTTTCCCGCCTCTCGACAAGCATGTGGAGACCATTGCCGTGCGCAAGAAAGACGAGAGGTCGGTAACGCCGGTCCGACTGGACGACGTGATCCGCCGGCCGGCAAAGATAATAAGATGACACTTTAACAAACCCACTGAAATGACAAATCTACTGACACGAATGGCCCTCGCGGCCGCCACTGCCGCCTTGATGTGTGCCTGCGCCGCCTCACGGCAGGCCGCATACGACCCAAGGCCCGACAACATCGAACCGAAGCTGACACAGCCGCAGGCCGAAAACTATGACATCGACGACGCAAAGACTTTCGCCCGATACAGCTATCCCTACTCGGTGACCAGACCGGCCGGCCTCAGGCTGTTCCACTTGGCCTACTACCAGCTTTACCGGACGAAGGACGCCACCTACGTAACTGCCACATACGCGCATAACGACCGCAAGTTCTACTACTTCAACTCGGGCTGCACCATCATCGACAGCGACACCGGCGACCAGTACATGCTGCGCCGCCTAGAGTATTTCCCCACCGATACCTTCTTCTGGATTGATGCTATCGACGGCAACTTCGTGCGCTTTGTGCTCGTCTTCCCGCCGCTGCCGGACAACGTGGAGACCGTAGATTTCTTCATGCCGAGCAGCCCCGAGCGGCGCAATTTCAACGGAGAGGCCATGAGCGAGCGCGGCCTCAGCGTGAAAAATCTGCGCAAAGACGTGGACAAGACGTACAGGCAAACTCCGCTTAAGCGCGGACGCATCATCTACTGACGCCCAGACCGACGGCCGCAACGCGCAATCCTCCACAACCATGCACGCCCCCTCACCGGGCCCCGGCAACAGCCTTGGGGCTCCGGCAGGCGGAGATTGTCAACCATAAAAATGCTAACGGAATATGAACAGACTGCTCAACATCATCCTGGTCGCCGCACTTGCGGCCGCAATGCCATCGGCCGCGCAGGCCGCCGGCGGCAAGAAAGCCAAGGCAGATTCAGTATATGTCGGCGGCGAAGTCTACGACTCGTTCACCAAGGCGCGCATTAAGGCCGTGGTAACCATCACGAGCGAAGATTCCGCCCTGGCCAAGACAGACACATGCTACATCTGGCGGACAAGCTCAAGCTTCGGCTTCCGCGTGCCGAAGCGCCCCATGCGCTACTTCATCCGCGCCGAGGCCGAGGGCTACAAGACCCTGGCCGACACCTTCGACCTGAAGCCGCGGGGGCGCAAGGGCTATTACACCATACCACGGCTGCTCATGAAGCGCGGTCGCGACGACATATACAAGGACGTGGGGCTCAACGAGGTGGTGGTCCGCGGCACGCGCGTGCAGATAGCATACCGCGGCGACACCATCGTCTACGACGCCTCGGCGTTCAACCTCCCCGAGGGTTCGATGCTCGACGGGCTCATCCGCCAGATGCCGGGGGTGGAGCTCAAGGACAACGGCGACATATACGTCAACGGCAAGAAGGTTGACTACCTGCTGCTCAACGGCAAGGACTTCTTCAAGGGAAAGAACAAGGTGATGCTGGAAAACCTGCCTTATTTCACCGTGAAAAACGTCAAGGTGTATGACAAGAGCACCGAGAAGAGCGAGGCACTGGGCCGCGAGGTCGAGCCCAAGGACTTCGTGATGGACGTCAACCTGAAGCGGGAGTACGCCCGGAGCTACATTGCCAACGCCGAGGCGGGCGCCGGAACAGACAACCGATGGGCCGCCCGCGCCTTCGGACTCTACTTCGACGACCATACGCGCGTGGCCGTCTTCGGCAACGCCAACAACGTCAACGAGAACCGGCAACCCGGCAGCGACGGCGACTGGTCGCCCGCCAAGATGCAGCGCGGGCTGCTCGCCACCAAGCAAGCGGGGCTCAGCCTGCAGACCGAAGACAAGGACAAGCGCATCAAGGACAACTTCGACGCCCTGGTAAGATGGAACGACTCTGACAACGAGCGCCACAACTCTGTTGAGACATTCGCCTCAGACGGCAACATCGTGCGCGGCAGTTCGGCCTTCAACCGCAACAAGGACTTCAACCTGAACATCAACAACTACTTTACGCTGCCCAAGCTCCACATCTACAGCTACGCCTACCTCGACTACACAAACAGCAGCAACACCTCGTGGGGACGCGACTCAACGCTGCGCGACACGCTCACCAACCGCTCGTGGAGCGAAGGCCTCGGCCGCTCGCGCAGGCTCTATTTCAACGGCTATACGGGCTGGTCGCAGCCGCTGCCGTGGGGCGACTATCTCGTGCTCTTTGCTGACTACTCGTACAGCAGGCGCCGCCCCGCCGAGAGCTTCAGCCTTACTGGCACGCAGTATGCCGCCGACGGGGCCACCGACCGACGCAACAACTACGCCGACACGCGCTCCGACAACTACTCTTACGGCTTCAGCCTGAACTACGACTTCGCCCTGCCCGACCACTGGGCGGTGCGCCCGGGCGTGGCCTACCGCCAGGACCGCGAAATCAACGACAACGCCCACTACCGCCTCGACCGCCTTGCCAGCGACCGCTACGACGAACTTGGCCTGCTGCCGTCCACGCGCGACTCGCTGCTGCTGGCCCTCGACGCCGACAACAGCGCCTATACCAACGTGCTCACGCGGTCGTATGGCACGCATCTGGAAATCATGCACCCCATGGCCAAGAGCTATGTCTACGTGCGGCTGCCGTTATATTTCAGGCGCGAGGGAATGCACTACCGAAGCGGCGGGCTCGACACCGTGGCCTCACGCTCATACACCGACTTCGAGCCTTATGCACATATGGAGTTCAGCAAGGGCAAAAACAAGTTTGAACTGAACTACCGCATGCGCGTCACCCAGCCCGAGTTCCAGTCGCTCATGCCCTCCGACGACACCACCGACCCGCTGGCCCTGCGCATCAACAACCCCGACCTGAAGGCCATCACGCGCCACTGGCTGGGCGGAAAGGCCACGTTCCGCTGCGACTCCATAGACCTTACGTGGTACGCCGGGGCCCAGGCCTACATCGTGCGCAACGACTTCGGCACGCGCACCACATACAACTCGCAGACCGGCGCATACACTTACATAGACGACAACGTGGACGGCAACTGGGACTTCGAACTCAATGGAGGGCTCAACGGCACGTTCGACAAGAAGCGGCGGCTGCGCTATGTCTTCGACGCGAGCGTGAAATACATTCACAGCGTTGACTTCGACGTGGCCTACGACACCTCGGACGACGTGCTCAGCACGGTCGAGACAATGCGCACCAATCTCAACCTGAACCTCACTTACACGCTGGGAAAGCTCACGGCGGGCCTCGCGGGCAAGCTCACGGCGCGCAACAGCCGCAGCGACCGGCAAGGCTTCGAGGCCATAAACGCCTACGACTACCGGTACGGAGCAAACCTGAAGTACACCATCCCCGTGCTCAACCTCGACCTGTCGACCGACTTCAACGTGTTCAGCCGCCGCGGATACGGCAGCGCCGAGATGAACACCGACGACCCGGTGTGGAACGCCCAGCTCTCGAAGTCGTTCTTCAAGGGCAGTCTCGTGGCCAAGCTCACGGCCTACGACCTGCTACACCAGCTGTCAACCAAGAGCTACTCCATCAACGCACAGGGCCGCACAGAGACGCGATACAACTGCATTCCGCGCTACTTAATGTTCTCATTGGCATATAAATTCACAAGGAAAGCGAAACAAAACGATAAAAATTAACATACGGAAAGACAATTGCCAGTATGATTATAATATTTAAATGAATTTCACGTTGTATTAACATGAATACCAAAATTTATTTAACAATCATATTGACAATGCTGCTTGCCGCAGCAATGCCAGCCATGGCGAATGGCGCCGGGCGGCCCGCAAAGAAGGAGCGCACGGTGTTTCTCGGCGGCGAAGTCTACGACTCGTTCACCCGCACACGCGTAAAGGCCGTGGTGACGCTGCTGAACGCCGACTCGGCCACCGTCGACACAGACACGTGCGACCTGTGGCGGACATTCGCGAGCTTCGGTTTCACGGTGCCGCGACGCCCTGCCCGCTACGTGCTGAAGGTAGAGGCCGAGGGTTACGAGACGGCTTTCGTGCCCTACGACATGCAGCCCCGCGGCCGCAAGGCCGAATACCTGGTGCCCACCATACACATAAAGCGCGCCCAAAACGACATATATAGAAATGTGGGGCTCGACGAAGTGGTGGTCAGCGGCACGCGCGTGCAGATAGCATACCGCGGCGATACCATCGTCTACGACGCCTCGGCGTTCAACCTGCCCGACGGTTCGATGCTCGACGCGCTCATCCGCCAGATGCCCGGGGTAGAGCTCAAGGACAACGGAACGATATATGTGAACGGCAAGAAGGTAGACTACCTGCTGCTCAACGGCAAGGAATTCTTCCGCGGCAAGAACAAGGTGATGCTCGAAAACCTGCCTTACTTCACCGTGAAGGAAATCAAGATGTACGACAAGAGCACCGAGCGCAGCGAGATGCTCGGGCGCGACATAGAACCCAAAGACTTCGTGATGGATGTCAACCTGAAGCGTGAGTACGCCCGGAGCTACATTGCCAACGCCGAGGCGGGGGCCGGAACCGACAACCGCTGGGCCGCCCGCGCCTTCGGGCTATACTTCGACGACCGCCGCAGGGTGGCCGTATTCGGCAACGCCAACAACGTGAACGAAGACCGGCGGCCCGGCAGCCGGGGCGACTGGTCGCCCGCCAAGATGGAGCGCGGGCTGCTCGCCACCAAGCAGGCGGGGCTGAGCCTGCAGACCGAGACGGAGGAGAAGCGCGTGATGAACGACCTCGATGCCACCGTGACATGGAGCGACGCCGACAACGAACGGCACAACGCCACCGAGACCTTCGCCGCCGCCGGCAACATATTCGGCGGCAGCTCGTCGTTCAGCCGCGCCAAGGATTTCAACACTTCCGTAAGCGACTTCCTGCGCTTGCGCAAGCTCCACATACAGAGCCGAAACGCATTGCATTACACCAACAGCCGAAACACGGCGTGGGGGCGCGACTCTACGATGCGCGACACGCTGCTCAACCGCTCGTGGAGCGACGGTCTGGGCCGCTCGCGGTCGCTGTCGCTGAACGGCATCACCATGTGGTCGCAACCGCTGCCGTGGGGCGACATACTCTCAATAGACGCACAATACATGTGGCAGAAGCGCACTCCCGACGAGCTGTTCGGCCTCAGCGGCACGCAGTATGCCGCCTCGCTGCCTGCCGACCGCCGCAACTACTACACCGATGCCGCCGACGAGAGCTACAGCTACTCTATACAACTGGGCTATATGTTTGCCCTGCCCAAGGGCTGGTACGTGGAGCCCAACTTCACTTACGGGCAATACTGGCACTCGGCATCCACGAGCCGCTACCGCCTCGACCGCCTCGGCGATGGCTGGACCGACGCGACAGGCCTGCTGCCCTCGACCCGCGACTCGCTCCTGATGGCCTTCGACTGGGACAACAGCGACTGGGGCAACTCGCTGACGCGCTCATACTCTGGAGAGATATCAATACAGAAGAGCACCGACAACATGGAGTTCTTCCTCTCCCTGCCCGTGAAGCGCAGCCGCGAGAGGCTGCATTACAACGACTACTCGGTAGACACCGTGGCCACGCGCTCCTACACCGAGTTCAGCCCATGGCTTGAATACCGCTACAACAAGGGCCGCCAGCGCCACGAGCTGTCATACCAGATGCAGGTGGCGCAGCCCGAGTTTACGGCGCTCATGCCCGGCGACGACACCACCAACCCGCTCGCCCACATAGTGAGCAACCCCGACCTGAAGGCCCGCACCGACCACAGGCTGTCGTGGCAGACCACGCTGCGCTGCGACTCGGCGCGGCTAACGTGGTACGTGGGGGCCGACGCCACCTTCACCCACGGGGCATGGGGCGTGCGCACCACCTACGACACGCAGACCGGGGCATACACCTATACCGACGACAACGTTGACGGCAACTGGCAGACGGCCGTGAAGCTCGGGGTCAACGGCGCCCTCGACAGCAAGCGGCGGCTGCGCTATGCCGTAGGCGCCGCCACCAGATACGTGCACAGCGTAGACTTCGCCGTGGCCTACGACACGCCGTCCGACGACCTGAGCCGGGTCAACACCGTGCGCACGGGCCTCGACATGAGCCTCACCTACACCCTGGGCAAGCTCACGGCGGGCCTTGCCGGCAAGTATGCCTCGCACCACAGCCGCAGCGACCGCGCCGGTTTCAAGCCCATCGACGCGTTCGACTATCAGTACGGGGCAAGCCTGACATACACCATCCCCGTGGTCGACATCGACCTGTCGACCGACTTCAACGTGTTCTGCCGCCGCGGATACGGCAGCGCCGAGATGAACACCGACGACCCGGTGTGGAACGCCCAGCTCTCGAAGTCGTTCTTCAAGGGCAGCCTCGTGGCCAAGCTAACGGCCTTCGACCTGCTTCACCAACTGTCTAACAAAGACTACTCCGTGAACGCCCAGGGCCGCACCGAGACGCGATACAACAGCATCCCACGCTACCTCATGCTGTCGCTGGCCTACAAGTTTGCCCGCAAGGCAAAGCACTGAAGCCTCCGCCAGCCAACGGCGTGACTCAAAGTCAGGGCCGGGTGACAGTATGACACAATGTCGCACCAACCGTTTCCGGGGCAGGCCTGCACCAGACTGCCCCGGCATCGTGGGCGCGGGGCTGCACGGGGAGCACAGCCGTCGCAAGTCACCAATAATTGGTATGCCTGCAAAACGGCCCGTTTCAAGGTGCAAAACGGCACGTTTTAAGGTGCAAAACGGCCCGTTTTGCAACACCGAATGACCCGTTTTAGAACACCGCAACCGTTTTCCCGCCTCCATGCCCCTGCGCCGGGCATCACAGAGCGTGCCCCGAAGCCAGAGCCAACAGCCCGCACAGGCCTCCGCCGGGCGCGCCACAGCCGCTGCCCACGGCCAAAATACCTATTTATTATGATGCCCGTTTTTTTGCCGCCACGCTTTTTGGCACTATCTTTGTAGTCGTTTCAGCAAGAGACCATTTATTCAATTAAACGACAAATTAAAACATATAAGATTATGATCATCGAGAAAATCCACGCAAGAGAGATTCTGGATTCAAGAGGAAATCCAACGGTTGAGGTAGAAGTGACGCTCGAGTCGGGCTTCACCGGCCGCGCATCGGTACCGTCGGGAGCCTCGACAGGCGAGAACGAGGCGCTCGAACTGCGCGACGGCGACAAGCAGCGCTATGGCGGCAAGGGCGTGCTCAAGGCAGTCGAGAACGTCAACAAGGTGATAGCCCCCGCCCTTGTGGGCATGTCGGTGCTTGAGCAGCGCGCCATTGACCACAAGATGCTGGAGCTTGACGGCACCAAGACCAAGTCGAACCTTGGCGCCAACGCCATCCTTGGCGTGTCGCTGGCCGTGGCCCACGCAGCCGCCAACTACCTGCAGATACCTCTCTACCGCTACATAGGTGGCGCCAACACCTACGTGCTGCCCGTGCCGATGATGAACATCATCAACGGCGGAGCGCACTCAGACGCCCCCATCGCCTTCCAGGAATTCATGATACGCCCCGTCGGAGCGCCCTCAGAGCGCGAAGCCATACGCATGGGCGCCGAGGTGTTCCATGCCCTGGCAAAGCTGCTTAAGGGCCGCGGGCTCTCGACGGCCGTGGGCGACGAGGGTGGATTTGCCCCCGCACTGAACGGCATCGAGGACGCCCTCGACAGCATCTGCCAGGCCATCCGCGACGCAGGCTACGAGCCGGGCAAGGACGTTACCATAGCCATGGACTGCGCAGCCAGCGAGTTTGCAGTGCAGGAAAACGGCCAGTGGTTCTATGACTACCGCCAGCTGAAGGACGGAAAGAAGAAAGACCCCAACGGGCGCAAGCTCACGGCCGACGAGCAGATAAAGTATCTTGAGGAGCTGATAACCAAGTATCCCATCGACTCCATAGAGGACGGACTCGACGAGAACGACTGGGACAACTGGGTGAAGCTCACTGCCGCCATCGGCGACCGCTGCCAGCTGGTGGGCGACGACCTCTTCGTGACCAACGTAGACTTCCTTGCCAAGGGCATCAAGATGGGCGCAGGCAACGCCATTCTCATCAAGGTCAACCAGATAGGCTCGCTCACCGAGACGCTCGACGCCATCGAGATGGCCCACCGCCACGGCTACACCACAGTGACCAGCCACCGCTCGGGCGAGACCGAAGACACGACCATAGCCGACATTGCCGTGGCCACCAACTCCGGCCAGATAAAGACGGGCTCGATGAGCCGCACAGACCGCATGGCCAAGTACAACCAGCTGCTGCGCATCGAGGAGGAACTCGGAGCCACGGCAGCCTACGGCTACAAGAAGCTGAGGTAAGCGCGGGCCTCGCTTACAGAATGTTTATTTTACCTTTTCCTCAAAGGATGAACGGCGGAGACGCTCCCCCCGGGAGCCATCTCCGCCGTTTTGGATATGGCGGCCTGCCCCGCCCGCGCCGCCCACGGGTGCCTACGGTCAGCCCCTGGCATACTTCCCCGGGGGCACGCCATACTTTTCCTTGAAGCACTTGAAGAAATACGACCTGTTGTCCATGCCCACCTTATAGCCTGCCTCGCTCGCGGTGAGCCTGCCCTCCGACAGCAGCCGCGCCGCCACCTCGAGCCTCACGTCGAGTATGTAGCGGTTTGGCGTGGTGCCAAACAGCTCTTTCATCCTGCCGTAAAGTTTTGTCCGGCCCATGCACATGGCATCGGCCAGCTGGTCGACGCCGAAGCCCGGCTCGCCCAGGCGGGCCTCAACCACACGCCGCACGCTGTCCATGAACACCCTGTCGGCCCGTGCCGTCACCACGCCGCCCTGCCCCTCGGGCCGCCCTCCGGCAGCCTCGGCCCTGCCCTGCGACCGCCAGGCCATGAGCCGGGCGGCCTTGACGGCCAGCAGGGCAAAGTTGCAGGGCTTGCCCATATAGTCGTCTGCGCCAGCCTTGTAGCCGCGCAAGGCGTGCTCATCGTCGTCGAGCGCGGTGAGCATTATCACCGGCACCGACGCCGTGGCGGCGTTGTGGCGCAGGCGGCGAACCAGTTCGTAGCCGTCGATGCCCGGCAGCATCACGTCGCAAACCACCAGCGCCACACCCGAAGCGGCCAGGCCATCGGCCGCGCTCTCGCCGTCGGGATAGCACTCCGTGCGGAAGTAAGCGCCAATCTCGGTGCGCAGCTGCTCCATCATGTCGGGGTCGTCTTCCACTATGGCCACCGTCACATCGTTGAGCGGCTCGGGCAGCAGCTCGCGCACGTCGCCGCCAGCGCCGGGAGTGCCGGTTTCGTCGGCCGGAGGCTCTGCCCCGTAGTCGCCGGCGGCATACACCGACTCGTCGGCAGGCAGCTCCACGGTGAACACCGTCAGGCCCGCAGCCCTGCCGTAGGTAAGGTCGCCCTTGTGCAACAAGGCCATCTGCCGCGCCGTGTACAGCCCTATGCCCATGCCGCCGCTGCCTACATAGCCATGCATGAAGGGGCTGAACAGGCTCTTCTGCTGCTCTTCCGACAATCCGGGGCCGCTGTCTTCCACGCTGATGAGCACCTTGCGGCCGTCGAGCCGCAGGCGCAGCGTCACCGAGCCGCGCCTCGGCACATACTTGATGGCGTTGCTCAGCAGGTTGTAGACCATTGTCTCGACCATCCGCCGGTCGAAGGCCATGGTGTAGTCACGCCCAAAGGGCACCATGGTGAAAGCCACCTCTTTCTGCCGGGCCGCGCTGAAGAAGTCCATGTATATGCCCCTGACGAAGCCCACTATGTCGCCCCAGACCAGTTGCAGGCGCGCGTTGCCCGTGCTAATGCGCCTGAACTCCATGAGCATGTTTACCTGCCGGAGCAGCCGCGAGGTGCCCCGGCGCACCGTCTGCAGCGCCGAGCGCGACGGCGGGCGGCCGTCGTTGCGTGCCAGCCTGTCGGCCGCGCCCTGTATGAGGGCCAGCGGCGTGCGGAACTCGTGGGCTATCTGGGTGAACAGGTTCAGCCTGAACTCGCCCATGCGCCGCTCCGTCAGCACCTGCTGGCGCAGCCTGAAGCCACGCAGCCACAACAAGTAGAGCCAGGCCGACAGTGCCACCAGCACTACGGCATACACCACCCAGGCCCACCACCTGAGCCACCACGGATGCAGTATGGTTATGGCGAGCGTGGTGTCGGGGCTCCACCGCGTGTCGGCGGTCATGGCCCTTACGCGGAACGTGTATGTTCCCGGCCTCAGGTTGGCATACCGTGCCACCGCCCTTCCGTTGGCAGTGTGCCACTGGCGGTCTTCGCCTTCGAGCCTGTACATGAAGAACGACGACTCGGCGTTGGCGTAGTCCATGTTCGAGAAGCACAGCGTGATGTTGCCTTGGTCGTGCCCCAGCTCTATGCTCCCCGACATTCCGGCCCCGTAGGCCATGGCAGCCAGCGCGGTGTCCTGCCACGGTTCGAGCCCGTTGACCATTATATTGGTTATCAGCGGGGGCCGCGCCCTTGTCATGTCGCGCTCAGGGTTAACGGGGCTCACGGCCAGCATGCCGCCGAAAGTGCCGAAGAGCAGCGTGCCGTCGGGTGCCGCCACCGCCGCGCCCTCAGAGCAGATGTTGCCCTCCAAGGTGGTTCCGAAGCGGTAGCTTGTGGCAGTGTTGTTGCTCGGGTTGACCCTCGAGACGCCCTCTTCGGTGCCCGCCCAGATGTAGCCGTAACGGTCTTCCACCACCGAGCGCACGTTGTCGTTGACAAGCCCCTGCGCCATCGTTATCTGCTCATACTCCGGCCGGGCCCCGCCCTTGCCCGGAATGACCTTTATCAGGCCACACCCGAGCCCGCCGGCATATACGTTGCCATCCCTTGCCACGGTGAGGCAGATGATGTTGGTGGCCGGCAGCGACCCGTCGGCAGCGGCCAGACGCGTGAACGAGGCATTGTCTATGCGCCCCTGCCTTGTGTCGGCGGTGTAGAGACCGTTGCACGTGGCCACCCACGCCCGGCCGCTGCCGTCGATGCACACGCGGCGCACGCGCCTCTCGTCGCGCGTACGGTTGAGCATGGCCCTGAACCTGATGGGGCGCTGCCCGGGGTTGTCGGCCACGAGCAGCCCGCCGTCCCATGTGGCCACATAGATGCGGTCTCGGCCGTCTTGCGCCACGTCGTAAATGTCGTTTGACGGAATATGGCGCGCGGTCTCGTCGGTTGCATAGCGCAGACCGTCCACATAAAGGCCGTCGCCGCGCGTCCCAAGGTATGTATGGCCGTGCCTGTCGGTAAAGAAAGCGTAGGCGCAGGCCCTCAGGCGGCCTGTGGGCAGAAGCCCGCCCGTGGCCGGATTGTAGTCGTATATGGAGTTGTCCTTGGTGCTGACAAACATTTTCCCGTCGCCCCGCGTGGCAATCTGCCTCACGGTGTTGGCCAGACTGCCCATGCCGCCCGGCTCGGGCAAGATGTAGCGGGCCTGTGTCTGCCGGCCGGGAATGACGCACGTGACGCCCGCCGCCTCGTCGCCCACCAACAGGGTGCCGTCGCCTGTGGCCATGATACAGAGCAACATGTCCGACAGGGCGTCGGTGCCGACGGGCTCCTCCACCCGCGAAGGCATGGCGCCCCGGGCGGGGTCAAGGCAGAAAAGGCCGTTGCCGTTGGTGGCAATGTACAGGGCCTTGCCTGCCGCAGCCACCCTTATCTTCACACCTCCCTGCGAAGGGTTGAGCCCTCCGGGCAGCAGGTTGAAGCGCGAGGCCAGCCCGTCGGAGCGCAGAGTGAGCACGTCGCCCGAGCCGTTGGCCACTGCCTGCCAGCCGGGCGAGCTGCCCGGGCAGGCCACGGCGCCGGCTATCTGAAGGCTGTCGGGGCGGTACTGCCGCCCGGTGGCCATGTCTACGGCCAGCGTGCCGCCCGCTGTGAACAGCAGCAACTGCCCGCGCCACTCGCAGCAGTGGGTGAGCCGCCCGGCGCCGCGGTCGCCCACGCCGTCGGCCCTCAGCCGCCTGGAAAGCCTCAGCCGGCCGTCGTAGATGCCGATGGAGCCGTCGGCGCCAACGAGGGCCATGCCCCCGCCGACGGGCGCCATTCATTACGTCAACCCCAAAAAGGCCGTTTTACACAGTCGAACGTGCCGTTTTGCATGACGAAACGGCACGTTCGGGAAGCCCAAACAGGCCGTTTTGCAACACGCTGGCAATCAGGCCGTTGCGCATGGCGGCAGAAACGGCGCCGAAATCCAGCCCGTAAGGCTTAGGCGGGACGCCGGGGCGGTGTTGCCGGAAAACGGCGGGCGGGAAACAATATGAAAACAAACAAACTGCTATATGACAATATTCAACGACACAAAAAAACTTATCAACTGCGCAGTAGGCATCTTACTGGCTGCCTGCGCCGCGGCAATGAGCGCCCTGCCCGCGCTCGGCGCCGGCGAAGAGACGCGCTTTTCGCATGAGCCAATATACCCCGTGAGGGAGCGGATGGAGGTGACGAGCCTCGACGGGACGTGGCGGTTTAAACTCGCCAAGGGGCTTGAAGTGCCCCCAGAGTGGCTCGCGCCCGGGTTCGACGACAGCAGATGGGCGGGCATTGCCGTTCCCGGCACGTGGGAGACACAGGGATTCAAGGCCCCGGAATACGGCACCCGGCTCGGCGAGTGGATCGGCGTCTACCGCCGCTCGTTTGCCTACCGACCCGAGTGGCGGGGCCGACGGGTGGTGCTCAGGCTCGACGGTGTGGCCCAAGGATGCCGCATTTATGTCAACGGACACGAGGCGGGGGAGTGGGGTTCAAGCTTCACGATGTGCCAGACGGACATCACCCGGTGGCTCAGCGATGGCGAAAACAAGCTCTGCATAGTGGTGAACACGCGCTCAAGGGCATGGAAGTTCGACACGTTCGACGCCTGGTCGTTTTGCGGCATCACGTGCAGCGTCGAGCTGTTCAGCGTGTCGCCGCGCGGATTCCTGCGCGATGTGCGCTTCGTTTCCAACGTAGGGCCCGACAATTCGGCCAACATCACGGTCAAGGTGGTGGCGGGATGCTCCGAAGGGTCGGCCGACGGGCTGCGCGTGGAAGCCTCGCTGACAGACGAGGCCTACCGCCACGTGGCCAACATGCGCTCTACCGTAAGCGGCGCCACGGCCTCGCTGCGGGCACACCTGGCCGCGCCGAGGCTGTGGACGGCCGAGACCCCGACGCTCTACCGCCTGAACATAAAGCTGAAAGACGCCCGCGGCAACACGCTGCAGAGCGTAAACAGGCGCGTGGGCATAAGGGAAGTGCGCGTGGACGGCACCCGGTTGCTGCTGAACAACCGCCCCATCTTCCTGCGCGGAGCGTGCCTCTGCGAGTCTGACGCGCTGGAAGGCAGCGCCATGAGCTACGCTACCCGCCGCGCACAACTGGCAATGATGAAGCAGGCCAACATCAACTTCATTCGCACGGCCCACTATCCGTTCGACCCCACTTTCACCGACCTGTGCGACGAGATGGGCTTCTACGTGTGCGACGAGGTGCCTTTCGGCTCGCGGGGAGGCGAATACCTGAATGACACCACGTACCTGCGGGAGCTGACGGGGCGCGCCCAGTCGGCCATTCTGCGCGACTGCAACAGCCCGGCGGTGATAATGTGGAGCGTTGGCAACGAGAACAAGTTCAACAGCGCGGGCGACTCCGTGCTGGCATACGTGCGCAGCGAAGACCCCACGAGGCCGCGCGGCTGCCCGCAGTCGGTGGGCGCGTTTGGCAGTTTCGTGGCCAAGCCGTCGCCAAACGCCAACCTGCTGATGGGCCATTACCTCAACGACACGCGGCTCAACAACGCTGTGAGCAAGGCCACGATGCCCATCATCAACACCGAGTACGCCCATTCGCTCGGCCTGGCCTTCAGCGATCTCGAGGCCAAATACGCCCGCTACCGCCGCGAAGAGAAGATTGCGGGCGGCTCGGTGTGGTGCTTTGCCGACCAGGCCGTGCTCACCCATAACGACAACCAGCGCTCGCAGACGCTGAAGAGCGTGCGCGTAGACTCACTAAGGTTCATCGACACATACGGCCTCAACGACATACCAAAGGGCGTGAACGAACGCAACAAGGAGGGCGCCGACGGCGTTGTATTCGGCGACGGCTACCCGCAAGAAGACTATTTCCTGCTGTCGCAGGTCTACTCTCCGCTCGTGGTGACGACCGACAGCGTAAGTGCCGAGGCTGGGCGCAACACGTTCGCCATAGCCGTTGACAACCGCTTCGACTTCATTTCCGCCCGCGGCTACACCCTGTGCTGGCAGCTCTGCAGCCTCGACAGCATCGTCGGACAAGGCAGCGAGCCACTGTCGGCCGAGGCGGGCGAGACCGAGAGCGTGGCCATCGCGGCCGATGTGCCGGCCAACGTGCCCTTCGCCGACATGACGCTAAGGCTCGAAGTGCGCCGCCCCGACGGTTCGCTGTGCTACCACAAGGCTGTTACAGTGGGCCTGCCCGACGCCCGCGCCGACTACGCCGGGCTGCTGGTGCAGGCCGACGGGCAGAAGGTAAAGGTGAAGGCAACCGCCGACGGGCGGCTCACCGTGACCAAGGGGCGCGCCACTCTGCTCGACTCGCCGCTGCTGCTCCGCGTGGGCCGGAAGCCGTCGATTACCCTTGAGTGTCTCACCGGAGGCAAGCCATACGGCTGGCAGCCATACATACTCAACCCCAAAGTGCTCGGGGTGAAACGCAGCGGGGGCGGCTATGACGTGGAGTGCCGCTGGGAGCGCAAGCCCGGAAGCGCCCAGTATATAGACGGAACAGTGAGCATCTGCCTGACGGAAGGCGGAGCTGTGAGCATAGACTACGCCGTTTGCCCCTCCGACAGTGCCGAAGGCAGCCTGCTCGAGTACGGCATCACGCTCTCGCTGCCCTCCTCTTACGACACGTTCCACTGGCTCGGGCAAGGCCCTTACAGCCATACGCCGGGCAAGACAGCGTTCAACGACCGCGCACTGTGGCATCTTAACAAGTGCGACATACGCTTTGAGGGCAATCGCGGAGGCGTGGATCTCGCTGCCGTGACAGGCGGCCCGATGCCCATCGCGGTGGCCGTAGGCGGCGGAAACGCCGGCCTTGAGAACATTGACGGGTGCATAGTGCTCACCCAAAACCTTGCCGTGGCGGGCTACGGGGCCAAGTTTGTGGCGCCGCAAAGAGCGTTGCGGGCAGGCAAGGCAGGCCGAATGGTTGGCCGAATGGTGCTCGGCTTCGGAACGGAACGGCTGCTCCGCAATGTTTTCGGAACCCTGGAAGCCGCCAACGCCGAGCGTCCTTATATGGAGAATTATGGTAGATGAAGGTGAGAAAAGGATTTTTTAAGGAGTCAAAGGAGTTGTAACAAGTTATCGCTCCGCTTCGTTCCGCTTTGGAGTTAGAGGACAATAGTAGCCCCTCCCCAACCCTCCCCCATGGGGAGGGGGCTTATAAGACATTGGAATAATTAATGAATATGAAAAGAAAGACACTATCACTGCTGATTGCGCTGGCCGCCGTAGTGGCGGCGCAGGCGCGCGAGAAAATCAACATCAACCTCGGATGGAAGTTCATCCGCGAGGCCATCGAGGGGGCGCAGACCCCGGAATACAACGACGCGAAGTGGCAGACGGTAGACCTGCCGCACGATGCCGCCGTGCACCACGAGTTCCAGAAGAAGGGCGACGGGGCATCGTCGCGCGTCGGCTTCCTGCCGCTCGGGCGCGGATGGTACCGCCGCCACATTGCCTACGACAAGGCTTGGCAGGGCAAGCGCGTCATCATAGAGTTTGAAGGCGTATACCGCGACGCCCGCGTCTACGTCAACGGGGTGGACTGCGGCGGCCGTAACCCCAACGGATACCTCGACTTCGAGTATGACATAACCGACATGCTGCGCGACGGCGACAACGTGGTGGCCGTGTCGTACGACAACACCTTCAGGAGCAGTTCGCGCTGGTACAACGGCGAGGGCATCAACCGCGACGTGTGGCTCCACGTGGTCGACCCTGTTCACGTGGCCCGCTACGGTACCTACATCACCACCTCAAAGATATCGGCCGACCGCGCCCTCGTGGCCATAGAGACCTCGGTGCTCAACCGCCGGCGCGACTCGGTGCTGTGCCGGCTGGTCACCGACATTGTCGACCCGCAGGGACGGGTGGTGGCCTCGCGCGAGGCCGTGGCCCCGTTTGCCGCCGGCGAGACGTTCACCTTCCGCCAGGAGCTCAGCGTCGGGGCCCCTCAGCTGTGGGAGGTGGGCCGCGGCGTGCTCTACAAAGCCGTAAGCCGGGTGTATGTCGAGGGCCGCTATCCACAGTTCTCCCAAAACTCCCAGCCCTCCCACAGCTCCCAACCATCTGATGTTTACGAGACTTCTTTCGGCATACGCGACATAGAGTTCACGCCCGAACAGGGCCTGCTGGTCAACGGCAAGCGCGTCTACATAAACGGCGTATGCCTGCACACCGACCTGGGGCCGCTCGGCACGGCATCGTTCAGCGCCGCATGGGACCGCCGTCTCGAGGCCGTCACGCGCGACATGGGCTGCAACGGCATACGGCTGTCGCACAACGCCTACCCGAAATACGTGCTCGACTGGGCCGACCGCCACGGAGTGCTTGTGGTGGATGAGTTCTTTGACAAGTGGGAAGAGAGCTATTACGGGCCGAAAGCAAAGATGGGCGACCTGCACCTGCGCGACATACGCACGCAGATGGAGCGCGACCGCAACCACCCCTCGGTGTTCCTGTGGAGCGTGGGCAACGAGGTGTACCAGCAAATACAGGCCGACAAGACACGCAACGGGGGCGTCAACATGCTCAAGATGCTCGTGTACCACACGCGAAAGATTGACCCCTCGCGCAAGATAACGTACAGCCAGTATCCCAACCGATACGGAGACACGCGCAAGAAGAAGGATGTGAAAGCCTTCCTCGCGTCGGATCCCCACCAGTTTGAGTACTATTCGGACATCGTGAGCACCAATTACCTTGAGAACTTCTGGGACGAAGACCACAAGAAATACCCGCAGATGATGTTCATGGCGGGCGAACTGGCCGTGGGCGACCTTGGATACGACTACTTCAACTACGACCACTCGTACCCAATAGGCCACTTCTACTGGGGCGGCACCGACTACATTGGCGAGTCGTTCGGCTGGCCGTTGAAGGGCTGGACGCGCGGACTGATCGATTTCACCAACCGCGTGAAGCCGCTGGGGCAGAGCGTGCGCAGCTTCTACTGGCCCGAACCTATGGTCAAGATAGTGACGCGCCCGACCTCGGAACAAAGCTCGCTGGTATGGAACGACCTGAAGATGACGTGGACTAAGCTCGAGGAGCACTGGAACTACCGCCCGGGCGACACGCTCACGGTGCAGGTGATGAGCAACTGCGACGAGACGGAGCTGACGCTCAACGGCCGCTCGCTGGGCCGCAAACGGCTGCCGGCAGCAGGCACCCCGCCCGAGCTGACATGGCGGGTGGCATACGCCGAGGGCGAGCTAAAGGCCATAGGCTACAGGAACGGGGCCAAGGTGGCCGACGACGTGATACGCACCGCCGGCAAACCGGCACGCCTCGTGGTGAGCGCCAGCACCGACACGCTATGCGCCGACGGCCTCGACCTGGCCTACATAGACTATACGGTGGTTGACAAAGACGGCAATGTGTGCCCGGTGAACGACGTCAAGATTAGCTTCGACGTGAAGGGATGCGGCACCAACGCGGGCGTGGCCAACGCCGACATGCTGAGCAACGAGCCGTGGCAGGCCGACAGCCGCACCACCTACCAGGGCCGCGCGCAACTCATTGTGCGCTCAAAGGCCACGGAAGGGAGCATCAGCGTGAGGGCCAAGGCCAAAGGGCTGAAGGCCGTCGACACGCAAATCAGCGTGGCAAAACGCTGACACCACACCACGCAAGGCCACAAGGCGGGCCGCCGCGGCATTCCGATTGGCATGCCGGGCGGCCCGCCTGCCATATCGGGACAACCGCAACAAGCCGTGGCCCAGCGCCAAAACAGCAACAGCCGGCCAAGCATTAAAGGTGAGAACAGCAACAGAAGCAGGCCAAATACGGCATGGCCATCGGCGTGAATTTATTTTACAACAGCATAGGCAAGGCCGTTCCGTGGCGCAAGACGGCCCGTTTGGCCGCCCCGAACAGGCCGTTTTACACTGCAAAACGACCCATATTGCAGTACCGCGGGGCCACGTCGGCAAGTGGCTGTGGCACAGGGCATAAGGCTATAGGGGCGAGGCGCGAAAACATTTTACACCAAACATGGCTGCCGCCGCGGCCCTGGCAGCGCCGGGAATACCGAAAACAAAATGCCGCCCGGGCCTTGGAGCCCGGGCGGCACGGCATGAAAGCGGCGCTTGGCGTGCAGCCGCTGTGTCACTTGACGGCAAACTTGTATGTGGCGACAGAGCCGTCGGCGGCCTTCACCGTGGCCACATACACACCGGGCTGCAGCCCGGCAAGGCTCATGGTGCAGCCCCATGCCGTGCGCACGGTGCGCCCGCCCATGTCGGCCAGGGTCACCGACAGCGTGCCGTCGGCGGCCCGCAGCGAGCCGTCGCCCACCACGATGCCCGTCAGGCCATTGTCTACGGAGCCTATGCCCGACGCGGTGACTCCGCCATACAGTCCGATGTTGTCCATGGTCAGCGCGTCGCCGTTGGCCGTGACAAGGCGGAAGGCCAGGCTGAGGTCTTGCCCGGCATAGCCGGAAAGATTCAGGTAGCGCTCCGTCATGTATGCCGACTCGCCCTCGACGCTGTAGGCCGACACATAGTCGGCCACGCTCTCGCCTGCCGTCGAGGCCATCACCTCATAGCTTTCGGGGTAAGCCTCGTTGTAAGAACTGGCCGACCAAACAAGGTAAGCGCCATCGCCGGCCACGTGGACAGTGGGCAGCACGAGCCAGCGGTCGGCCCTGTCGGTGCCCTCGAGCCACGAGGTGAGCGCGAGCACATACTCGCCGTGATACTCGTTCTCGGCAATGTTGAACAGGCCCCAGCCCTCGGGCGTAAACTCGCTGCCAGCATCGGGGCTCACCGTGCCGCCGTCTTCAACCCTCATGCGCAGGTCGGAAGGCAGGCTGCCGCTCTCGAAGTCCCACAGCATGACAGGCTTGCCGAGCACCACAAAGTCGAGCGTGGCGGCGTTGTTGGTGGCGTCGGCATCGCCATCGGCAGCCACACTCACCTCCAGCCGGTGGTTGCCGGCAGCCAGGGTCTCGGTGACTCCGGCCATGGTGATGGTCTTTTGCTGGTTGGCTGCCAGGCTTACGGTGGTGTCTTTCACTGCCACCCCGTCTACCGTGGCGGCTATGCGGCCCACCATGTCGGTGATGCCGTTGTTGCTAACGCTGAATTCCACCCTGCCGTCGGCCTCGGCACGCACCACGCCCACGGGGTTGCTGATGCCGTCGACAGACAAGTCGGCGGCGGTGTCCTCAACCTTCACGAGCGACACATCGTCGATAGTAATCCAGTTTTGGTTCTTCGGGCTGTAGCAATGGAAGCCTATGCAGATGTCCTGCGGCTCTGTTATGTGCAGTATGTTGACAGCTTCCTGGTAGGCGCCCTGCTTCACCTCGGGGAAGTCGGCGAGCTTGTGGGCCATTGCCTGCGGCGTGGAGTCGTTGCCATAATACACCGCAAAGCTCTCAGTGTAAGAGTCGTCGCCCGAGTACCAGTAGTGAAGGGCGTAGTAGCCGGGCTCGTCTATCGATATGGGCTCGAGTATAGCCCAGTCGTCGCCGGCGTTGTCGCGGTCGTAGTTGTAGCCCAGCCATCCGTCGCCGGTGCGCGCCATGCTTATCCATCCGCCACCGACCTCGATGCCCCACGTGCCTCCGTCGCTGTTGAGGTTGAAGATACGAATCTCGTCGGTGTACTCATCGGGCTCGAAGCCCATGTAGTATGGCACCGTGGCCGGAGCGCGGTGGCGCACCCGTACCAGGCAAGTGTCGTTGCCGTGGTCAATGTCTGAGTCGAGCGTCGACCACACCTTGATGTCATAGTCGTGGCGCGGCACCGACAGGTCGGCCTTGGCCGAGAAGGTATAGTCCATCGACTCGCCGGCCTTGAGCGTGGCGCCTACGGCCTCGGTGGCCACGGTCTGTCCGTCGACGGCAAACGAAAGGCTGAAGCCCGAGGCGTCGGCACGGCCACGGTTCTCAACGCTCACCGTCACCGTCTCGTCGCCCAGAGAGCTGCCCGTGACCGGGCTCTTTACCTCGCCGATGGCCAGGTCGACCGGGTTTTCAACCGTCTCGACCTCGACCGAGCACAGGTAGAGCCTGAACAGATAGGCCGTCGACGTGGCCCTGAAGCCCACGCGGAAGGCCTGGCCGGGGGTGGCGTCGACGAGGAAGTAGCCCGTCTGCATGGAAGCCGGTATGGAAGGATAGGCTGCCTCGAGCCTGGTCATTGACTCGGGAGTGGTGCCCGTGCCCGAATAAACCTCCATGCTCTCGCCGTAACTGCTGCCGTAGAAGGAGTAACGCACGATGAGCGTGCCACCGGCGTCAGGCGTTATCTCGGGCGAGATGAGCCAGTCGTCGCCACTGTTGAAGTAGTCGTAGGAGTAGTAAACCTTCGAAGGGGTGCCCTCTTCGTCGAAAGTCCACTTGCCATCGTCATTGTTTGCATTGACAAGCGTCCACCGGCTGAAGTCGTCTGCCGTGGCAAAGGATGTGGAAAACAACGCGTCGGCAAGCGAAGGAACGGCCGACATGATCAGCAGCAACGCTAAAGTAAATGTTTTCTTCATAGAAAAGCGCAGCGGGTTCTGCTGTGAAACAACAATGCCCAAGAACGCCGACGGACCAGAACCCATTACATCCGACAGACTGTCCAGGAGCACATCATATTATGCAAATGTATGAAAATAATCTATAAATAGGTGAATTAGACTAATAATTTTAACTTCATTTTACCTTTGAACAAATGCCTTATGCCGTCTGCAAAGCATTCGCCGCAGACAGAGGCACGGCATCCGCGGGCGGCACGCCAACCGGCCGGCAGGCTGGCGGCAGCGGCGGCACGGCGGTAAACAATATTTACAGGCACAACGGCCTGACCGTACGGCCGGGCTAAACGGCCCGTTTGGCCGCCCCGGAGAGGCCGTTTTACGCTGCAATTCGGCCCGTTTCGGAGCGCCGCGGGGCCCGCGCCGCAAGCAGCTGTGGGCCAACGTGTTGCGCAGGCGGCGCGAGATGCGAAAATAGCCGACATGCCGCCGACATGAGCTACGGAGGAAAAGACGATGCAGACTGTGGCGCGCCGCAGGCGAGCAAAGGGCACCCGGCAGGCACGCCACCGCCGGCAAGGCCACTTTTCGGGCCGAAGGCTTGGCCGTGAGGCCAAAAAACCGTAACTTTGCGCCACCAAACCTACGACACGACAAACTATGAAAATGAAACTTGCTACAATCGCGGCAGCGACGATGCTGCCCCTGGCGGCCGCGGCACAGGCCGGGGCCGGGGCCATAATAAACGGTGTACCATGGTACGACGACCGCGACAGCGTGGTGAGCGCCCACGGGGCCAACATTGTGGCCGACGGCGGACGCTACTACATGTTCGGCGAAAACAAGACCGACAGCGCCAACACTTTCACCGGGTTCAGCTGCTATTCGTCGGCCAACCTCGTCGACTGGAAGTTCGAGCGCATAGCCCTCAAGACGCAGGCCGGCGGCAGGCTGGGGCCCGGCCGCGTGGGCGAGAGGCCCAAGGTGATGCGCTGCCCGCAGACAGGAGAGTATGTGATGCTGATGCACTCTGACGACTTGCGCTACAAAGACCCGTGCGTGGCCTATGCCACAAGCGACAGCATAAACGGCGAATACACCTTCCGCGGGCCGCTGCTATACAAGGGCAAGCCGATAAGGAAGTGGGACATAGGCGCGTTTGTCGACGACGACGGACAGGCTTACCTGCTCGTGCACCACGGATACATATACCGGCTGGCGCCCGACTTCCACTCGGCAGACTCGTGCCTCACGGCGGGTGTGAAGGGCGCGGGCGAGTCGCCGGCCATGTTCAAGCACGACGGCACTTACTACTGGCTGTCGTCGCACACCACGAGCTGGGAGCGCAACGACAACATGTACCACACGTCGAAGTCGCTATCGGGGCCGTGGCAGATGCAAGGCCCGTTCTGCCCCGAGGGCTCTCTGACCCACAACTCGCAGACAACCTACGTACTGCCGCTGACGATAGAGGGCCGGCAGGTGCCCATGTTCATGGGCGACAGGTGGTCGTTTCCAAAGCAGCACTCGGCTGCCACATACGTCTGGATGCCCATAACCATGGAAAACGGGCGCATGTCGATACCCGAGCTGTGGCAGGCATGGGACCCGCAGACAGGCCGGCAGGCCGACATCGGCATGCGCCCTGTGGGCCGCCGGTGGGCCTCGGACGCCGTGGGCGACACCATGTCGGTGGCCTTCAGCGGCTGCCGCGTGGGCCTCAAGGGCACGCTGGGCCCCGACTGCGGATACGCCCTGGTGAGAGTGACCGACGGGCAAGGGCGCACCGTGCAGAGCCAGACGGTAGACTTCTACGCCAAGAAAGCGTCGACAGGGCTGCGCTTCGTGAGCCGGCGGCTGCCCGAGGGGCGCTACACGCTGACCGTGACGGTGACGGGCTTCAGGCCGAACTGGACAGACAAGTCGAAGACCGTATACGGCAGCCGGGGCACATTCGTGCGCATCGACGACGTGGTGGTGATAGACTGAGCCGCCCCACGGCCAACGCGGCAAAAAACAATGCGCGCGGGCATCCGATGGCGGAGCCCGCGCGCATTTTCAGAAACGGCCTCGTCGGCCCATGGTGTCACCTCACCGTGATGAGGTAATAGTTCTTCTTGCCGCGCTGCACAAGCAGGTACTTGCCGTCGATGAGGTCGTCGGCCGTGACAGGGCGGTCGAACTCAGACAGCTTCTCCTTGTTGAGCGACACGCCGCCGCCCTGCACGAGCTTGCGCATCTCGCCCTTGCTGGCAAACACCGGGGCGGCCTGCGTGAAGAGCTCTACGGCGGGCTGGCCCAGCTGGTCGGCCGCAACGTCAAACTGCGGCACGCCCTCGAAGATGTCGAGCAGCGTCTGCTCGTCGAGCTTCAGCAGGCTGTCCTTGGTCGATTTGCCAAAGAGTATGTTGCTGGCCTCTATCGCCGCGTCGAACGCCTCGCGCGAATGCACCATCACCGTCACCTCTTCGGCCAGGCGGCGCTGCAGCGTGCGGCGGCCCGGATCCTGGCGGTGCTCCTCGACCAGGGCCTCGATGGTCTCGCGGTCGAGGCTGGTGAATATCTTGATGTAGCGCTCGGCGTCGTCGTCGCTGACGTTGAGCCAGAACTGATAGAACTTATACGGCGACGTGCGCTTGGGGTCGAGCCAGATGTTTCCGGTCTCGGTCTTGCCGAACTTCTTGCCGTCGGCCTTGGTGATCAGGGGGCATGTGAGGGCGAAAGTCTCTACCTCGTTGCCCAGTGTGCGGCGTATCAGTTCGGTGCCGGTGGTCATGTTGCCCCACTGGTCGTTGCCTCCGAGCTGCAGCTTGCAGCCCTTGTGCTGGTAGAGATACAGGAAGTCGTAGCCCTGGAGCAGCTGGTAGGTGAACTCGGTGAACGATAGTCCGTCGCGGGCGGTGCCGTTCAGCCGCTGCTGCACGCTCTCCTTGGCCATCATGTAGTTGACGGTGATGTGCTTGCCCACCTCGCGCGCAAAGTCGAGGAAGGTGAAGTCTTTCATCCAGTCGTAGTTGTTCACCATCTCAGCGCTGTTTGGCTCGTTGGTATCGAAGTCGAGGAACTTGGCCACCTGGGCCTTTATGCACTCTTGGTTGTGGTATAGCGTCTGGTCGTCGAGCAGGTTGCGCTCCTGGCTCTTGCCCGAGGGGTCGCCTATCATGCCCGTTGCGCCGCCCACAAGTATGATGGGCTTGTGGCCGCAACGCTGCAGGTGGCGCAGCATCATGATGCCGCAGAGGTGGCCTATGTGCAGCGAGTCGGCCGTGGGGTCGGTGCCGAGATAGGCGGTTGTCATCTCTTTCTGGAGCTGTTCTTCCGTTCCCGGCATTATCTGCGCGAGCATTCCGCGCCATCTCAGTTCTTCTACAAAGTTCTTTGTCATTGTATAATTGATTTTAATTTGTTTGTTATCTCGTTCTCGCGGAAGCCTGTCCGGCTGTAAACGCACTCGCCATCTTTGTCGAGTATTAGGTAAGAGGGCCAGCCGGAGAGCTTGTATCTCTCATACAGGTTGGCCGTCTGGGCGCCGGTGAGGCGGTAGTGGTGGCCCGGAATGCCGCTGGCCATGTTGCCCCACTCGTCTTCCGGCGACTTGTCGTCGGTGATATATACAAACGCCACGCCCTGCTCCATCAACCGGGCCTTGCCTTCCTCGAAGCGCTTAATTGCGCTTCGGCACGGCAAGCACCACGTTCCCCAAAAGTCGACGAGCACCGCCCGGCCCGCGTATTCGGCGGCTATGGCGGCCAAAGCCTCATCCCCGCTGCCTGCGGGAGCGGCGTGCATGGTGTATGTCCCGTTGCCCTTGCGGGCGGCGAGCGCTGCTTTCAGCTCCTCGTTGCGAGCCAGGTAGTAATCCCGTATGGCGGCGTTGGGCTGGCTGGCGAGCAGCTTCAACTGCTCGTCGGCAAACGGAGTCTGCCGGTTCATGCGTTCGGAGAAGTCGACGGAGAGCATCAAGTCGAACAGCGGGCCGTCGGTCCAGCCGAACACGCCGGCACGGTATTCGCGGTCGAAGGTCCGCACCGCCTGCATTGCAAAGTCGACGGCAGTGGGCGAGGCGGAGCGGTATATACCGCTCACCTTGTTGAAGTAGGCCGTGTCGCCGTTGAGAATGTATTGAAAACAGTTGGCCATGGTGTCGAAACTGCCGCTGTATGCCATCATCATGTCGTTTATGCCAAGCTGCCGGTAGGCGTCGAAGATGGAGCTGTCGAAGAGCGTCCGGCCTTCGGCATCGGCCTCGACGAAGCCTTCCCGCCACATCAGCGAGTACACGGTATGGTATGTCTGGACAGCCCGCATCACCTCTCTCGCCGAGCGTGACGGGCAGATGGAGTCGGCCGCCTTGAGGTTGTCGGCGTGCCACTGCATCACCTTTGCGCAATAGTCCTGCGGAGAGTACAGCGCGCCATCGGCCGGACGGTTATCTTTTGCCACACGGAAATCGCATGAATCCATGAGCTTACGCATAGCGGGATCGGCCAGCCGGTTGTTTACACCGGCCATGTCGCCGGCGAAATAAAGGCGATTCAAACCGCAGAGGCGGCCCTGGCCGGTGGCAGCCCAGTCCTCGGGCGAAACGCTGTGGCTGCCTTCCACGAGGTCGGCATACACCTCGCAGGTGCCTCCCTGGCGCACCACGACATCGCAACCGATGCCGTTCAGGCGCAACGCTACGGTCTGGCACGTTGCATACATAGGCACTTCGATGCAGAAAGTGCCGTCGGGTGCCACCGCTGTCTCAATCAAGTTGTCGCGTCTTGGGTCGATGGCCAGACCGGGAAACAGATTGATTTTTGTATTCATCTCGGGGCGGTAGCCGTACAGGCGGCCGCGTATGGTGGCCTTGCCATACTTCCATTGAGGCACAGGAAGGCCGCCGCCGGCATCGGCGGGGCTCAACGCAGCTGTCCTAACGGACTCGGGCATGCCCTCATAGTGGGGCTTGCGGCCTTCGGCAAGGCTTATCCCGAACACTTGGAAATCCCCTTCCGACTCGCCTTCAATGAAATCCACGGTCTCGGCATCGGCCGCCACGGGTGGGAAAACGAGCGTAAAGCGGCTGCACTTGGCTGTGTCCATGCGTACATTGCGCCCCGGGGTGATGCCTTCCGCGCGCCTCAGAGCCAACCGCTCAGCGCCAACCTTCAGGCTGCTGCCGGCGTCGATACTGTAACGGAACCCAGCCGGAAGATGCAAAGCGCAATGCAACAACGTGGCGGTGTCGCCCAGTTCAACGCCCTCAACAACAAAATTCGGATTCGTGCTCACGGCAAACTGCGGCGCGGCCACCACCCTCTTGCCTGCCATGCAGGCTGCGGCGACGGCCAAAAACGCGAAAAAAACAAGTTTCCTAAGCATAATTTTTGGGTTTTAAGACGTTTGAATGCGAAACCGGGCGGCGGCATTTCACGGCACGGGGTCGTAGCCGCTGCCTCCCCACGGGTGGCAACGCAGGATGCGGCGCAGGGCCAGCCACGTGCCACGGAGCGGCCCGTGCTTGATGATGGCCTGCCTGGCATACTCCGAGCACGTAGGTGTGAAGCGGCAACTTGGCGGCGTAAAGGGCGAGATGCAGCGCTGGTAGAACACGATGGGGAGGCAAAGGAGCTTCCCCACGAGCCCGGCCAGCAGCCTTAGAGGATGGTCTGGTGTGGCCTTCATAGCTTCTCGGCCATACGGCGCAGCAGAGAGGCCACGCTCGCATCGACGGTACGGCTGTCATGGAGCGAGTCCGACAGCCATAGGAAAGCGATGGCAAGGGCGGTGCCGGGCCTTTCCCGCAAGGCGTCACAGATGATGTGCTTGTTCTGCCTGAACGCCTCGCGCACCTGGCGCTTGGCCCTGTTGCGCTTCACGGCACGCTTGAAATGCCGCTTCGAGACGCTCACGAGCACCTGAACTGGCGCCATCTTGCTGTCAGCGGGCATTTCCATGAAGACCGCACGCACCGGGAAGGCCGCCATGGAACGATGGCCTCCGGCGAAGAGCTGCTCCATAAGCTTGCGGCTGGTCATGCGCTCTTGCTTGCTGAACGTGTGGCTTGATGGGTCAGGCATAACATTTTTATATTGTCACCGGCTGCCTGCAGGCATCCGGCTGGGGTCATCCCTGCTTCTCGAGCAGGTAGTGCTGCAGTGCTCCCGTCATCGAAGGGTACTTCTCTGAGGGTGCTTCGAGGTCGAGGCGCAGCCCGGCATCCTTTACGGCCTTGGCCGTGGTGGGCCCGAACGTGGCTATCGCGATGTCGCCCTGGTTGAAGTCCGGGAAGTTCTTTATGAGCGAGTCGACCCCCGACGGACTGAAGAATATGAGCATGTCGTAGTCGAACGTCTCGACCTCCTCCTTTGTGAAGTCGTTGCTCACGGTTCGGTACATCACGCACTCTTTGTGGGTCAGCTTCTTCGAGTCGAGCAGGTTGGCCACGCTGTCGTTGTGTACGTCGCTCATGGGGACGAGGTATCGCTCGCCCTTGTGCTTGACCATGGTGGGCAAAAGGTCGTCTATCTTGCCCGTGTTTCCAAAGAACACTTTGCGCTTGCGGTACTGGACATACTTCTGTATGTACAGGGCTATGGTCTCGGTAACGCAGAAATACTTCATGTCTTCAGGTATTGCGACCCTCATTTCCTTAGCCAGCGTGAAGAAGTTGTCTATGGCATGGCGCGAGGTGAACACTATTGCGGTGTAGTCCAAGATACTTATTTTCTGCTGACGGAATTCTCTTGGCGTCAATCCTTCTACCTTGATGAACGGGCGGAACACCAGTTCCACCCCGAAACGGGAAGCAATGTCAAAGTAAGGCGACTTCTCACTGCTCGGCTTGGGCTGCGAAACCAAAATCTTCTTAATCATTGGTGAGCTAAAAATTTATTTTCAAATAATTACCTGTTATTACCAAAGCGCCCCATAAGGTTGCCAGTGGTGCTGTTTCGAGGGCACAAAAGTACAAAATTATTTGCAGAAAACCGTTAAGCCCTCTGAAAAAGATGATGTAACACTTATAAAACGTCAGTATTTTAACGATAATCAATATAAAGAGCACGCTGTACGCCACTCCATGCGGAGACAGGTCGAAGTAAACCATGAGCAGCACGACAGGAAGCAGCAGCACCCCTTCGACGGATGTCACGAAGAGCAGGGACTTAAGCCAAAGCAGGTTTCGCCGCCACCCGAAGAAGGTGGTGTTGACAGCTGTGTAGAGCAGTCCGCGCAGCATGAAATAGGCCACGAAGTAGGCCAGGTAGATGGCCATGAGCTGGTATGGCGAGTCGAGCACGAACGTTGTGCCGATGTAGTTGAGCGTGTATGAATACTGCAGCAGCGAGAAGAGCAGGCATGTCTGCAGCACGAGGAATGCCTGGAAGCGCACCTCGCCCGATGTCTCGGTGATGCTGGTTTCCTCGCCCCGTGGCGCGTAGAAGAAGCTTTTGGCCTGCCTTGCTATGAACCTGCGGGAGCGGGATATGGCGGTCATGGCAATGATGAAGCACGCCAGGAGCACGAGCGTGACCACGTTGTCGGCGCGCATGGTCTGCGGCACCGGGTCGCCGGCCACCCCATACCTCCCTCCGTCGAGCTCGGGGTGGAACAGCGTGTCGCGTGCGAAGAAGCCCTCGCGGTAACATTCGGGCAGGCTCACGTCGTCAAGGCTCTTCCCCGGGCCGTGTCCCGGCAGGTGCAGCGTGTCGGGCCGCGAGCTGTACCGCACGGGCTTGGGATGGAACACGGCCTGTATGGCCGAGTCCTGCTGGGCCGGCGTGGCCCCCTCGGGCAGCGCGCGCAGCACCTCATAGGGCTTCAGCTCATGGCCTGCCGCGCGTGGCGCCGTGTCGGCAACCGGAGCGGCAGGCTGTGGTGCTATGGTGTCGGTGTGGCGCATTGTCAGAGTCCGAACGCCCTCTTGATGTCTTCAACGCAGTCGAGCTTCTCCCACGTGAACAGCTCCACTTCCATTTCCTTGTCCTCATGGTAGTGGCTTGTAAACCGCTTCACCACGGTTTCGGGCTTGCGGCCCATGTGGCCGTAGGCCGCCGTCTCGCTGTACATGGGCTGGCGGAGCTTGAGCGAGCGCTCGATGGCCCTCGGGCGCAGGTCGAAGAGCGTTGATATCTTGGCGGCAATCTCGCTGTCTTTCATGGCCACGTGGCTCCGCCCGTAGGTGTTGACGTATATGTTCATTGGCTCGGCCCGGCCTATGGCGTAGCTCACCTGCACGAGCATCTCGTCGGCCACGCCCGCCGCCACCATGTTCTTTGCGATGTGGCGCGCGGCGTAGGCTGCCGAGCGGTCAACCTTGCTCGAGTCCTTGCCGCTGAAGGCCCCGCCGCCGTGTGCGCCCTTGCCGCCGTAAGTGTCGACGATAATCTTCCGCCCCGTGAGCCCGGTGTCGCCGTGCGGCCCTCCGATGACAAACTTCCCGGTGGGGTTGACATGGTATGTTATGTCGTCGCCGAAGAGCGCCAGCACCTTGGGCGAGCTTATCTGCGCCTTCACCCTGGGCATGAGCACCTCCTTGACGTCGCGCCGTATCGAGGCCAGCATCTGCCTGTCGGCCTCCAGCTGCGCCTCCTCGCTGGCGTCGGCCGGGGCGACGAAGTCGTCGTGCTGCGTCGACACGACAATGGTGTCGATGCGCTCGGGCACGCCCTCGTCGCTGTATTGCACCGTCACCTGGCTCTTGGCGTCGGGGCGCAGGTAGGTCATCTGCCGGCCTTCCTTGCGTATGTCGGCCAGCGTGCGCACGATGAGGTGGGCCAGGTCGAGCGACACCGGCATGTAATTCTCGGTCTCATTGGTGGCGTAACCGAACATCATGCCCTGGTCGCCGGCCCCCTGCTCGTCTTCGTCGCTGCGGCTCACGCCCCTGTTTATGTCGCTGCTCTGCTCGTGGATGGCTGTCATTATGCCGCACGAGTTGCCGTCAAACTGGTATTCGGCCTTGGTGTAGCCTATGCGGTTGATGGTGTTGCGCGCCACAGTCTGCAGGTCTATGTACTCGGAGCTGTGCACCTCGCCCATTATCACCACCTGGCCGGTGGTGACAAAGGTCTCGCAGGCCACGTGGGCCTTGGGGTCGTAAGCCAGGAACTGGTCGAGTATGGCGTCTGATATCTGGTCGGCCACCTTGTCGGGATGGCCCTCCGACACTGATTCTGATGAAAAGAAATATGACATAATTTGTATTGTGTAATGTTGGTTGTTTATATATCGCGATGCAGCCCGGCGCCGGCCGCGGCTGCATATCCGATGCAAAGATACGGCAAGTTGGGCGAAACACAAAATAAATGGGCGCATTTCTTTCGGCTGCCCCGACGCCGCCCGGCCACCCGCCCTAAGCCAACGCCACTGTGCCGGGCTGCGGCGCGTGGCCCGGGCAGCCCGGCCGACGGCCCCGGGGGATGGGCGCCGGCAGACAGGGCTATGCACGCATGCCTGCGGGGGCGGCGCAGACGGCTACGCTTTTGTGTAAAACAAAATGACAGCACCGGCCCGTCAGCCCAACAGCCTGAATGCCAACACTTTGCAAAACGGGCCGCATTGCAACGCAGAACAGCCCGTTTCGCATTGCCGAACGGCCCTTGCGGCCGGGCGATACGGCCCGTTTGGCAATGCGCTATGGCGCGGGGGCCGAAACGCAACGGGGCGTGTAAGCATTTGTTGCCGCCGCCATGCCACCGCCACGGCATTGCGGCACCCTGCCGCGACGTCAGTCAACAGCTCCATCCGCGGCGCCTGATGCCATGCCGCACAAGCCCCACAGGGGCGACAATATGGCGCCGGAACCACTTTTTTGTAAGCAAACAAGCCTTTTTCGACATTAATTTAATATATTTGCACGGCAAAAAGCACAACCCCCGAATATGACAAGGAAAAAACTGATTGTCGCGTCTGCCGTCGTCGCCGCAGCCCTGTGCGCCGGCGTCACGGCTTGGCATTACTGCAGCGGAGAAGCCGGGCAAAAGCAAAGCGCGCAAGCCTTGCTGGCCAAAGGCATGGCCGACTTCAACCGCAACGACGTGGTGAAAGCCTTCGGGAGCCTGCAGCAGGCCGCCGCAGCATTCAAGCACGAGGGCGACAGCGACGGGCTCTTCGAGGCAACGGTGTACATGGCCATGCTCTACGACCAGATAGGGCAGCGCGACCAGGCGTACCGCACGCTGAAAACGGTCGAATTCCGCGACGTGCCCAACTACAAGGACTACAGTTCGCAGTACTATCTCAGGCTGATGGGATTCTACAAGTCGCTCTTCGACCGCGACTACACGTCGGCAGAGCGGTTCACGCGCAGGGCCATCGAGTTCTCAAAAGAGAAATATCCCGCCGACGCGGCATACATGTACATGGACATGGCCAACCTCGCCGAGTTCTACATAATGAGCGGCAAGACCGACAGCGCGAGGCTGATGCTCGACAGCCTGAAGCGCATGGCGCCCGTAAGGCGCGACATCTACCTCTCGGAGGCATACTACTGCCGCGGCCGCCTGTTCATGGCCGAAGGCAAGGCCGACTCCGCCCGGCGCTACCTCGAGGCCAGCATAGGCGTGTCGAGGCGCTACGGCTCGTTCGACAACGAGCTCATGGCACTGAGGCTGATGACCAAGATAGACAGCACCGCCGACGACCTGGGCAGCTACATAGCCCACCAAAGGGCATACGACAGCCTGAGGGAGAAGATAAGGGGCAACGAGATACACTACCGCGTGGCCATGCTGCGCGAAGAGCACAAGATTGACATGCTCAAGCAGCAAAGCGCCAAGAGCCGCACAATATTCCTGCTCTCGCTGTCTGTGCTGGCACTCGTGGCCCTGATACTGGCCGCGGCGTTCATCTACACGCTCAAACGGCTGAAGACGAGGCAGGAAATGGCCCGACTCGAAAAGCAACGGGCCGACGAGGCGGCCATGAGGGAGAGGCTCGAGAACGAGCTGCTGCAGCTTAAGATGGAACAGCAGGGCCGGATGCTCGACCACACCCAGAAGGAAAACATAGTAATGGGCATAAAACTGGTTGAGCAGGGAGGCGACGCCGACAAGATGAGGCCGCTCGACAGGGTGCTCAAAGAGACCGACAAAGACTTCATCAGGAAGCTCGAGACGCTATACCCGCAGCTATCGCGCAACGACATCAGGCTGATTTGCCTCATCAGGCTCGGCATGCCCTCGGGCGAGATATCCAAGCTTCTCAACATAACAATGGACAGCCTGCACAAGTCGAGGTACAGACTGCGCAAGAAAATGGGCCTCGAGGCCGGACAGATTCTGGAAACTTTCATCAACACCATATAATTATCAGCAGGCAAAGGCAGTGTTAACGTATTTAACATAGCTGTCCATGTCTTGTCCATGCCGTCTCCGCTAAAGTGTAACCGGAATCCATTAATTTTGCAAAAGACTGATAGTTTTTGTAGAATTATATATTTGAAATGGTATGGAGACGAAACAACTGTTAACACATCTGATTGTTGCCGCGGCACTGGCCGCCATGGGCAACGCCACCGCCCTGGCCCAGCCGGGGCCCGGAAGACATACCGTCAGCACCGAAGAGCAACCCCGAGGGGTGCTGCTCGAGGAATTTACCGGCATCAACTGCGGCTACTGCCCGCAGGGGCACGCCATAGCCGAGAAGCTGGCCACGGCTTGCGACCGCGTGTATGTGGTGGCCGTGCACGGCGGGATGTTCGCCACGCCTGCCCCCGACGAGCCCGACTTCCGCACCGACGAGGGCTCGCAACTCATCAGCGAGTTTGAAATCGAAAGAAACGGATACCCCAGCGGCATGGTCAACCGCCACGACTTCTACGGCAGCGGCTCGCCCGTCTGCTCACGGTCGTCGTGGAAACTGTTCACAAAGGCTGCCACGGCAGAGGCCGCCCCGGTAAACCTTTACTCCTCGGCCAGCTTCGACGGGCAATCGCGCAAGCTGGACATTCACGTAGAAGGGTTCTTCGTGGCCGACAACCAGCCCGCCGACCAGGAGCTGAACGTGGTCTGGACGCAGGACGACATACCCGGGCCGCAAAACGGCGGGCTCATGGGCGACGAATATCCACACCGCCATGTGCTGCGCGACTACGTCACCCCGATATGGGGCGACACGCTGGCCTCGCCGCAGCAGGGCCAATACTTCGAGCGCGACTACACCCTGACGCTGCCCGAAGACATCAACGGCGTGGAGGTGAAGGCCGAAGACATCAAGGTGGTGGCGTTCGTGACATGCGGCAAGGGCGACGTGGCCAACGTCACGGGGTGCAGGCCTCAATACGCAAACTACAGCAAGCCGCTGGCGGCGCGGCTGTCGGAGCCGAGCATACCGATAGGCAACTACTGGGGATGCAACTTCTTTGAGGCCACCGTCAAGAACCTGAGCGACCGCGAACTGACCGAGGCCACTTTCGACATCGACGTCAACGGCAGCGTGGCCACCGTGACATGGAACGGCAGCATCGAGCCTTTCGGCCAGCAGGAGATAAAGCTCAGCCGGCAATACGACACCGCCGACAACGGCCAGAACTCTTACTCGATAACGCTGAAGACGCTCAACGGCGAGAGCGTGGAGCCGTCGCAGCTCAGCGGCCGGTTTGCCTCGCCGCGGCAGGCAATGCCGTCTGTCACCGTGGAACTTAAGACAAACAACGAAGCCGGCGAGAATACGTTCTGTATAAAAGACGCCGACGGCAACCTTGTCAAGGAGTTCGGGCCATATCCCGACGGCCAGGTGACGCAAACAAGCGAAAGCGCCGAGCTCGAGGCGGGCAAGGTTTACTACTTCGAGGTGACCGACGCGTGGGGCGACGGCATATACAGTCCGGCCGGCTATTTCACCACACGGTCGGCCGACGGCAGCCTCATCGAGCAGGCGTATGCCATCGACGACTTCGGCACGAGAAGCGTTTTCGTGACCTCTAAGGCCGCCAGCGGCATACATGACGCCGTCGACAAGGCTGCCGACGGCGAGGCAATAGCCTACCGCACAGACGGCACCGTGGCCTACAAGGGCCCCAAATCAAGCATGAAACTGCCGACGGGCACATATATTATATATGACTGCGCATCGCGCACTGCCACGAAGGTGACTGCAAACAATAACAATTAACCAAAGCCATGAGTATGAAAAAGACTTTACTTTCTACGGCCGTGGCAGCCATCTGCTGCCTCGCCGCAAACGCACAGTATGTGGCCGACCCGGCGACAAACACACAAGTGAACCCAACGACGGGCAACTACGGCAACGAAGCGGTGGTCAACGCCAGCGGAGTGCTGTACTCGAAGACGCTCATTCCCGACAGCGACAATGAGCAACAGGGCGAGACCAACATCGCAAGCGTGATACAAGTGCTCGACAAGGACGGCCGCAAGGTGCTGCCGGGCGACGGCGAAGAGCTGTGGCACACGCGCAACCGGAGCTACACCATGGTCAACCAGACCATCTATGCCGACAACGACGGCAACTGCATATTGATATCGAGCGACTGCCGCAACGCCGAACCGACAACGACAAACCTCGGGTATACGGTGTACAAGATAGGGCCCGACGGCAAGCAGCTGTGGAGCGCCGACCTGGCCGACGGCACCGCGTTCGAGAGCGTGGCGCTGCTAAAGGTGGTGCAGACGTCCGACGGCGGCTATGTCTTCGCCTACGCGGTGTTCACCAACGACAACTCATTCCCGATGTACATACGCATGGAAAAGCTGACGGCCGACGGGCAGAAGGCATGGCAGGAGCCCGTGCTGCTGCAAGACTCAAGGACGTCTTACGCCTACCCCTACATCGTTGA
Source organism: Marseilla massiliensis (assembly GCF_023336985.1). Classification (NCBI taxonomy): domain Bacteria; kingdom Pseudomonadati; phylum Bacteroidota; class Bacteroidia; order Bacteroidales; family Prevotellaceae; genus Marseilla; species Marseilla massiliensis. Next base: position 85,191 of record NZ_JAMBLP010000002.1, read on the forward strand.
CGCCGGCGACAACCAGGTGATGCTCATCTATGCGCGCGGCTCCAGCCAGTACATCGAGGCCCAGCTCTACGACTTCGACGGCACCCCGCTGTGGGCAGAGCCGCTGACCGTATACCAGGGAGGGTTCGCCAGCGACATCCCCCTGCACACAATACTCAACGTGGTGAAGGCACCCGAGGGGGCGTTTGTGGCCTGGAGCGACGACCGCAGCTACGAGGGCTCTTTCTCAAACTATGTGTCTTACGTCAAGCGCGACGGCACGCTGGCATTCCCCGGGGGCATCAACGGGCTCAAGATAAGCTACGCCGACAGCTACTCCAGGCAGGTGCCGCAGCTGTATTACTGCGATGCCGACCAAAGCCTTTACGCCATCTACCGCCAATACAACCAGAGTTACCAGGCCCTGTGCGGCATCTACATGCAGCGCATAAGCGCTGACGGCGAACTCATGTGGGGCCCCGAGGGCAAGGACATCGTGGCCATGCAGCAGCAAAGGGCCGTGGGCTACGCCACGGTGCAGGGCGCCGGGGGCACCGACGTGGCAGTGTTCTACCAGACCAACAGCCAGAGCGGCGGCGACACCAAGACCTACGCAAGGCGCATGGACTGCGACGGCAACAACGCATGGCAGTCGCCTCTCGAGGTGTCGACGGTGACCAGCGAGAAGAGCGACCTGCAATCGTCGCAGCTCATCGACGGTTCTTACTGGATACTGACGTGGCTCGACCAGCGTGAGTCGGCCGACCGCATGCACGACGGGCTCTTCGCCCAGCGCGTCAACACCGACGGAACGCTCGGCTCTACAACCGCCGGCATCAGCCGCACCGAAACCGACAAGGCACCCGGGTCTGTCGACGTATACACCCTCGACGGCCGCACTGTCATGACAGGGGCCCCGGCCGGCAAGGCCGAAGGACTCGGCAAGGGCATCTACGTGGTGAAAGACAAGGCCACGGGCAAGGCCCGCAAGATTGCAGTGAAGTAAGGGGCGACACGCCTGCATCCCTCTGGCGGGGCGCGCCGGCAGCGGCCCCGGGCCGCCTCCCGGCGCGCCCCGCCCAACCACCTGACTACCAACGGTTTGCAAGACGTGCCGTTTTGGCATGCAAAACGGCACGTTCAACGAGGCCAAACGGCACGTCTTGCAAGCTGCTTTGGCCGGCATGGCCGCACCGAGCCACGGCCGGCCCACACCCACAAAGGAAACAACTAATGCAAAAGCGTATGAAAAGAAGACTTTATTCAGCGGTGGCTGCCATGCTGATGGCCCTCGCGGCAACGGCGCAAGTGACTACCGCCTACGACGTTTCAGGCTCCATAGGCCGGTATACTGAGATATCCGGCGGAAAGGCCATCGGCCTACTGCCAGAAGGCGAGGCCCTCAACGAGACCGTGCTCGACGGCGAAGGACACGCCATAGCGAAGGACACGGTGGTCACGGGCATGCCCATCGGCTTCGACTTCAAGTTCAACAACCAGGCCATGAACAGGTTTGCCATCGGGGCCAACGGCTACCTGCTGCTGGGCCGCGACCGGGTTGAGGTAAACAACTCGGCACCGAACGCCTTCAACCTGATGAGCAACGACGACGTGAGCAATGCCCTCGGCGCTGTGTCGAGGGGCAAGGCGTGCCGCATCGAGGGCACCGAGATAAGCTACCGCACCGACGGCCAGGCCCCCAACCGCACGCTCACGGTGCAATACAAGAACCTGGGCATAGACGTAGGCAACTGGGATCCCATATACGTCACGGTGCAACTGCAGATAAGGCTGCACGAAGACGGACGGGCAGAGATGGTGTTCAACGGCTGGAAACCCGACAATGAAGACATGCCTGCGTACTATTCGATGAAGGTGTTCCTGAAGGGCGACGGCGACGACCGGCTGCAGCTGGGCGGCTCATACACCGACTTCACGCTATCTACCGGCGACGCCACCAACATCACATGGAACAACGACAACTATCCCGCCGACGGCCAGACATACACGTTCACACCGCCCGCCGACTGCGAGAAGCCTGCCGCACAGCCCACCGGGCTCACGCTGCAAAGCTACAGCACCCGGGTGGAGGGATCGTTCACCCCGGCCGCGGGCGCCGACCACTACCTGGTGCTCGTCACCGAGGGGCAGTCGATGGATGAAATGCCTGCCGACGGCGTGCAGTATGCCGCAGGCGACAGCATAGGCAACGCCCTCGTGGTGGCCTACGACACGCTGACGGCATTCTCGACACCCGACGTGCTCAGCGGAGCGGGGCAATACACGGTGTGCGTCATGGCTGCCAACTCGCTGTGCATGTACGGCCCCAAATACCTCACCGAAACGCCGCTGCAGGCCACGACGACGACACTGCCCGACGCTCCGGCGTCTGTAGAGGCCGAAGCCAGCGACATCGACGCCATGACCGTAGGCATACGGGCCAATGCAGCCGGCGACAGGGTGCTCGTGGCCATGACGACCGAGCCCACCTACGACCAGTTCCGGCAAATCACCGGCATAGGGGCCTTCGGCACACCGACGGGCAACCTCGCCGCCGGCGACGAGATTGAGGGCGGCGGAACGGTGGTCTATGCTGGCGAGGCCCGCGACGGCATCAGCGTGACAGGGCTCAACCCCAACACCGCCTACTACCTCATGGCATGGAGCATTGGCCCCGACGGGCAGTACTCGTCGACCTCGGCAACGGCCACAACGGCCACCGGTGGCGAGGTGCCCTACAGCCCCGACTTCTCGAAAATGCAGCAGAACGTGGCCCCGATGGGCTGGCAGGCCGACGAAGACGGGTTCAACCTGGGCCAGGAATACAACGGGCCGTACAACATAAGCTGCCGCGTGATGCAGGCCGACCACACCAACGGGGTGGAGCACAGCATCACATCGCCGTGGATAAAGCTGGCCGACGGCTCCAACCGGGTGCTGATGGACGTCAACATGACGTGCTACCAGGGCCGCGTCAACGCCCCATACAACAACTGGGAGGCCAACGACACCGTGCTGGTACAGGTGTCTGCCGACGGCGAGCAGTTCACCACAATATACGGCATGGGCCCCGCCACAAGGCCATACATTGCCGACCTTGACAGCTACGTGACGATACGGATGCCCTTCGACGGCTTCGCCGGCGACAAAGTGAAAGTCCGCATAACATGGAAGACCTTCACCAACCCAACGTTTACCATCAAAAACTTCACTGTCGAGGAAAAGAAAGACTGCGACTATCCCATCGACCTGCACACCGTCGACGGCTCGGTGGCCGGCAACGTGGCCTCCATCGACTGGACACGGCAGGGCAACGAGAACGAATGGGAGCTGCGCTACAAGCCGGCCGGCAGCGAAGAGTGGAGCCAGACGGTGCAGGTGCTCAACAAGCCGTTCACGTTTGCCGACCTGCCGGGCCTGACATACATCGACGTGCAGCTGCGCGCCAAGTGCGACGCGAGCACCCACAGCGAATGGTCGGACACGCTTACGTTCCGCACGGGCTACACCATGCCGTTCACCGAGCGGTTCGACGCCACCGAGCTTCCCGACGGATGGGAGCCCCGCTCGGGCGTGCTGGCCACCCCGACGGTGTTCGACGACGGCGCCCGCACGGCATGGCAGTTCAGCAGCAGCAGCTTCATGAGGGGCTTGATGTTCAGTCCGTCGAGCCTTGACGCCTGCAACGAGTGGCTCGTAATGCCTACGCTCGACATGGACGACGGCTCGGCCAACTACGTGCTCACGCTCTACCTCACCAACATGCAGCAGGGACAGGGCACCGACGACAGCTATGCCGTGGTGGTGTCGCGCGACGGCGAGACGTTCAACGAGGCCGACGTGGTGAGCACCTTTGCCGCAACCGAACTGCCCCAGGCGGGCGCCAGCGGCTCCATCAGCGTGCCTCTGCGCGGCTACAGCGGCATGGTGAGGCCGGCGCTCTACATCAGCAGCACCGACGGACGGCCCGCCACGCTTAAGCTCGACTCTGTGGCCGTTACACCGACATGCCCGCAAGACGTGAGCGCCATCACCCTGTCGGACACCACCGAGACGTCGGTGAAGGTGAGCTGGCAGACGTCTGCCGAGCGCAGCTACATCTTCATACGCCGCGCCGGCGACACGGCCAAGCCGTACATCGAGACCGAACAGACCCAACATGAGTTCACTTCGCTCGAGCCGCGCACCGACTATGAGATTGGAATAACCAAGGTTTGCGAGCCGGGCGACACGGCCCGCGTGACCATCACCCGCGTGACGACGCTCGCGGCCGACGGCTGCCCCATGCCCGAAGGGCTGAGGGCCGAGCCGCAGAAATATGCCATCGCGCTGAGCTGGAACGGCGAAGGCCAGTCGTACAACGTGCGCTACCGCCGCTCCGGCACCGAGGCCTGGACGCAACGCGCCACCACCGGGACGTCGTTTGTGATAAGCGGGCTCGACGACGCCACCGCCTACGACTACGCCGTGCAGTCGCAATGCAGCACGCTCGAGGCCGACACGAGCGCCTATACGCCCACGGCCACGGCCACGACTCTGGCCGAGACGTGCTTCCCGCCTACGGAGATAGCCGTCAGCCCGGGCTACAACAGCGCCACGGCCACATGGGCCGGCGAGGCCGAGAGCTACAGGCTGGCATACGCCAGGGCCGGCAGCGACGAGTGGACCGAGGCTGCCGTGACGGGCAACACATACACCATAGAGGGCCTTGAGCCGCAAACCGACTACAGGTTGCGCATGCGCAGCTTCTGCTCGGCAACCGACTCGAGCCTGTGGAGCGACGAAGTGGCCTTCGCCACGACGGCCCTGCCCGAGTGCGTCACGCCGTTCGACCTTGCCGTGAGCAACATCTCGGAGTCAACGGCCATGCTGTCGTGGCAGGCCGGCGAGGGAAACCTGCGCTGGAACCTGCACTGGCGCAAGAGCGACGCATCGGCATGGACCGAGGTCGACGGACTGACGGCAACGAGCTACGAGCTTGCCGGGCTCGAGGAAGGTGCCTCCTACCTGTGGAGCGTCATGGCCGAATGCGAGCTGAACGAGAGCCGCTGGGCCACGCAAAACCGCTTCACGACCACGCTCTCGGGCATTGGCACGGCCGACATCAGCGGCGTCAGCGTGTTTGTCAAGGGCGGGGTGCTCAACATTGTCAACCCCGAGCGCGCCCACATTGGCAGCATACGCATTTTCAACTCTGCCGGGCAGATGGTAAAGGCATACGACGTTGACACGGCCGAGAACGTGTTCATACCGCTGGGCAGCACCGCCGGGCAAGTGCTCGTGATAAAGATTACAGGCCGCGACAGCGAGCGCACCATCAAGGTGGGCATCTGACGGGCCCGCCGCAGGCGCCTCGGCGCCACGCTGGACACGGGGCCCCGCAGCCGCACCGACGGCCGGCGGGGCCCTGTCGGCATAAGCCGGACACTGCACAAGGTGTAAAGAAACGATACCCCGCTGCGCTCCCCGCAAAGCCGCAAGGGCGATATCGCAACGCAAAACGGGCCGTTCCATCATGTGGAACGGCCCGTTTTGCATCCTTAAAAGACCCGTTTTGCAGCACCACGCGGCACTGGCGGCCAACTACCTGTGGCACAGGCTGTTGGCCGCAACGGCGAGACAGAATCACGATGTCATCATTTTTCCGCCGCTGCCGGTTGCGCCACATGCCGTCAGTCGGCCCCGCGGCCACCGTCGCCCCGCAGGTTGCGCGGGTGGTGCTCGAGTATGTCGCGGCGCAGCTTGGTCATGTCTATGTGCGTATATATCTCGGTCGTGCCTATGCTCTCGTGCCCCAGCAGCTCCTGTATGACGCTCAGGTCGGCCCCACCCTCGAGCAATGCCGTTGCGAAAGAGTGGCGCAGCGTGTGCGGACTGATGTTCTTGGCTATCCCGGCGGCGTCGGCCAGCCGTTTCACCATGATGAGAACCATGGTGCGGGTGAGCCGTTTGCCAAGTCGGCTCAAGAACACATAGTCTTCCTCGCCGGGCTTGATGTCAACCAGCCGGCGCCATTCAAACCAGTTGGCCAGCTCGGACACGGCCCTGCCCGACATGGGCACGAGGCGCTCCTTGGCCCCCTTGCCGCGCACGCGGACATACTGCTCGTCCATATAAAGGTCTGACAGGCGCAGCTGTATGAGCTCGCTCACGCGCAGCCCGCACGAAAACATCACCTCGACGATGGCCCTGTTGCGGTGGCCCTCGGGCTTCGACAGGTCGATGGCGGCCTCCATTCGGTCTACCTCGTCGACCGAGAGCACCTCCGGCAGGTGCTCGCCTGTCTTGGGCGACTCCACAAACTCCGTCGGGTCGTCGTCGCGGTAACCGTCGAGAACCATGAACCTGAACAGCGACCGCAGCCCGCTGAGCACCCTGCACTGCGACACCGCGCCCACGCCAAGGTCGTGGAGCGTGGCAATGAAGCCGTGCAGGTCGTCGGCCGTCACCTCGCGCACGCTGCGGCCCGACGGCTCCAGGTAGTCGATGAGCTTCTGTATGTCGCTCCGGTAGGCGTCGAGGGTGTTGGGCGAATAGTTGCGCTCCAGCTTCAGGTAGCGCATGTAGCTGCGCACAATGTCAGCATCTGTATTGCAATTCTTTTCCATCATAACAATCATTTTCATACTTCCTGCGGGCCAGCAAGCGCCGCCATGCCACCCCGGGGCGCACTGCCGGTGCAGCCATGGGCGTGTTTTATGCCGGGCGCCGCGGCCGTATGGAATATTTTTATTAACTTTGCCGGCCACGGGCGTCGCCTGCCGGGCCCAGCCATCCAGGGCTCCGCCACGCTGCACCAGGCCGCCAAGGCAGCCGGCAGCGGCATGGCAGGGGGCACGTCGCGTAGCCATGGCAAAGTTAACAAATAATTTCCATATATGAAAATACAGATAATCAACGGCCCAAACCTCAACCTGCTCGGCGTGCGCGAGCCGGGCATCTACGGCGACAGCTCGTTTGAGGCATACCTGCCTAAGCTCCGCGCCGCCTTCCCCGGCGTGGAGATAGACTACTACCAGAGCAACATCGAGGGCGAACTGATAGACAAAATGCAGGAAGTGGGGTTCTCGGCAGACGGCATTGTGCTCAACGCCGGGGCGTACACCCACACAAGCATCGCGCTGCAAGACTGCATCCGGTCGCTCAGGTGCCCCGTGGTCGAGGTGCACATCTCCAACGTTCACAAGCGCGAAGAGTTCCGGCACCACTCCTACATATCGTGCGTCTGCGCCGGGGTGATATGCGGCTTCGGCCTCGACTCGTACAGGCTGGCCACCGACTACCTGGTCAACAGGCAGTGACGGGGCCGCCACGGCAGCTCTACAAGCCACCAACCGACAACAGATATGAACGAAGAACTGGAGCAATACATACTCGGCCACATCGACCCCGAAGGCGATTACCTGCACCGGCTGTACAGGGCCACCCACCTGCACACGCTGCACGGGCGCATGGCCAGCGGCCACCTGCAGGGCAGGCTGCTCAGGATGATTGTAAGGATGATACGCCCCAAGAACATACTCGAGGTGGGAACGTTCAGCGGCTACAGCGCCATCTGCATGGCAGAAGGGCTCGACGAGGGCGGAAAGGTGTACACCTACGAGATAAACGACGAGCAGGAAGACTTCACAAGGCCCTGGATTGAAGGCTCAGACGTGGCCGACAAAATCGTGTTCGCCATCGGCGACGCCATCACCGAGGCCCCGCGGCTGGGCATTGTGTTCGACATGGCGTTCATCGACGGCGACAAGCGCACATACATCGAGGCATACGAAATGGCACTGGGCGTGGTAAGGCACGGCGGATTCATCCTGGCCGACAACACACTGTGGGACGGACACGTGGTAGACCGGGCCTACGACCGCGACAAGCAGACCCACGGCATCGAGGCTTTCAACGACTTCGTCGCCGCCGACAGCCGCGTGGAGCGGGTCATACTGCCGCTGCGCGACGGGCTCACCATAATAAGGAAGCTCTGACGCCAACCGCAACGCAGGCCTGAAACGGCGATGGCGACGCGAAAAAAGAAGCTGAAAAATTTGGAAATTAGCCCGAAAAGCGTTACCTTTGCACCCGCAGTGTCCAATGGTGTAATGGTAGCACAACAGGTTTTGGTTCTGTTTGTGGTGGTTCGAATCCGCCTTGGACAACGCAATGCCGCAGGCATAAAAGAGGGTTTCGGGCCCTCTTTTTTATTTATACATGCCCTTTTCCGTAAAATTGGTATCTTTTCAGTTAATCCGTATATAAGGACTGAATGTTTAAATGCGTAACTTTGCAACACGAAAACAAAGCAAAAGCTAAGCAGACAAGCACATGAGGATTAAACCACAACTGCTCTCGCTCATGGCCGCAGGCCTCGTTGCATCGAGCAACTCGATGGCGCAAAGCAACGACAACCAGCCAGGCTATGCCATGACCATCACCGCCAACGGCCACACAATGACGGCAACGATGCATGGCAACGACGCTACCGAGGCCTTGAGGCAGCGACTCGATGACGGCGGACTGACGCTGCGGCTCAGCGACTACGGCGACTTCGAGAAGGTGGGGGCCCTTGGCTTCACGCTGCCGCGCTCAGACAATCGGACGACAACGCAGCCGGGCGACATCGTTCTGCACCAAGGCAACCAGATAGTGATATTCTATGGGAGCAACACTTGGGACTACACAAGGCTCGGACACATAGACAACGCCACGGCCGAAGGCCTCAGGCAGACGCTCGGCGAGGGCGACGTGACCGTGACCCTGGCTCTCCCGGAGGCGTCATCGGTGGCAGACGCCGGACAAGCAAGCCCGCCGCTGTACACCGAAGTGTATACCGCCAACGGCCGGATGGTGCTCCGGCAACAGGGCGAAGCAGGCCTCGACAGGCTGGAACGCGGCCACTACATTGTCAGGAAGGCCTTTGCCAACAGGCAGGCCGAAACAAAGAAGATAACCAAATGAACGAGAAAACGACATAACTTTTTCAGACCTCACTTGTATTTTTAATGTAATCGTCTCTTTCGAAGACAGGCCGCAAGCAGCCATAAGCGACATTCGGAGCCAGACCTGCGGCCGGCCCGTCTCTCAAAACAAATGAAAATCTAACATAATCAGGGTAACACAAACAGACAAATAGGGTACATTCAACACGATGGCATCGCCGCCAGAGGGCGGAAGGATGCCATCTTTTGTAATGCCGCAACGCCCCGCCGTAAGGCCGCGACAACGACACCTGGCAACCGAAGGGCTGCCACCGACGGGCCGCAAGGCCCGCATCAGCCACTGCGTGGCGCTACTTGCCATTCCCGGCACCCATCTCCCTGACTATCTCATCGGATATTTCCTTGAAGAAATCGTGCCCCAATACCTCGCTTATCCGGAACAACAGGTCGATGCCGATGCTCTCGCGCTTGAATATGTTGTACACATTCGAGCGCTCACACGGTATCTGCGAGGCGAGCCAACAGGCATTGTGGCCCTGCTCCTCTAGCACTTCCTTTATCCGATTGCCAACATGCATCATACTTCAACAGTATATTTCAATCATATAAACTTAGAGTACAAATACAGCAAACCGCAGGGTTTCGACCATCCGCGCGGCCTGCCGAAGAGAGAATACGCCTGACCATGCCTATGCACCCAGGCATTGCTTGCCGGCACTGCCAAGCCCGCTGCATGGCCCGACGGCGCAACCAACGCCACCGCAGCCCCCGGCCGGCTGCCAGAGCGGCACCTTCAAAGCCCATGGCCTAAGCCACACTGCTGACCACGGCCTTATCACTTGAGCTCGCCTCGCGCTCGAACACGGTGGACAAATCGGCAAAAAAGTTGTATTCCATCACCAATGATATGGAATACAACAGCCCTGCGTCAATGTTGCAACGACGGAAGATGTTGTACACATTCGAGCGTTCGCAAGGTATGCGAGCAGCGAGCCAACTTACATTATGCCCCTGCTCACGAAGCACTTCCTTTATCCTTTTCCCTATGTGCATGGCCTTTTACTTGTTATTCAGGTTACTAACAAAACTTAATTCATATTAATTCACGTTGCAAGCGGCACGTGGCCGCAATCTCATTTTCCTCGGTTCAGGAAAGTTTCGCATACAAAGATACGAACTTTTCCTGTAATTATGCTTATCATCTCCCATGTAAATTATATATATTTTGGTTAACATTTGCAAATCGCGCAAATGCTTTGCCGGCGCTTCCTTCACATGGAAGGAGGCTTGCACCACAGGCCGTGGCGCCCCGGCACGCCTGCTGACAACAGGCAGACGTGCCGGGGTGCCACGCTGTCACATCATTATAAGTCCGCCCGACGGCTGCATGGTCACCTTCACCGTGCCGTTGCCGCCCACCTTCAGTTGCTTCACCTGGGCGTCGGGCAGCTGTCCTTCGGCCGCCTTCCGGTCGGTGTAGCAGTCCACCTTGCGCCCGGCCATCATCGGCAGGCTGAGCTTCAGCGTGATCGGTTCGGCGGTGGCGTTGAGCCCTGCCACATACCACGTGTCGCCATGGCGGCGCGCCAGCACCACGTAACGGCCCGGATAGCCGTCGACGAAGCGCGTCTCGTCCCACGCCGTAGGCACCCCTCGCAGGAAGTCGAGCTCGAAGCCGGGCAGCTCCCCGAGGTTGTTGGGCTGCAGGGCGATGCACTGCAGGCTTGCCTGGTTGACTATTGCGGCAGCCATCTCAAACACGTCTGACGTATAGCGGCTGTGCCTTGACTTGTTGTCGCGCGACATGCGGCGGTTCATTATCGTGCCTCCCCAGTCCATGGCAGCCACGGCATTGCGGCAGAAAGGGTGCAGGGTGAGGTCGAACGGCTCGCGCTTGGCGTGCGATTCCGAGAAGATTACGTTCTCCGAAGCAAGCACGGCCTCGCTCGAAACATAGTTGGGGTACATGCGTTCCCAGCCGCGCGGCAGCGTGCACCCGTGGAAAATCACCTGCAGCCCGTAGTCGTTGGCATCGCTCAGTATGTCTTCATACAGCTGCATGGTGTGCTGCTTGTCACCCCCGAAGAAGTCGACCTTGATGCCCTTCACGCCAATTCTCTTCATCCAGGCCATCTCGCGCTTGCGCGCCACGGCCGTGTTCATGCAGTTCTTCGGCCCCTGCGGCGCGTCGTTCTGGTTGCCGTTGGAGTTGTACCACAGCATCAGGCTCACGCCCTTCGACTGCGCATAGCGGCTCAGCTGCTCTATCTTGGCGCGCCCTATCTGCTTGTCCCACAGCCCGTCGACGAGCGTATACTCATACCCCATGGCCGCGGCCAGGTCTACAAACTTAACCTGGTCGTCATAGTTTGTGGCGTTGTCCTGCCATACAAGCCAGCTCCACGTGTAGCGCCCGGGCTTGTAGTCGGCGGCAGCCTCATACTTGGGGCCCACCACATCGTAGGCCACGGTGGTCTCGACGATGGGCTTCAGCGTGGCCCCCACGGTGATTGTGCGCCACGGGGTGCTGCCCGGCAGCGCCATGGCGGCGGTGGTAGAGCCGAAGCCGTTGGCCTCGCCGGCCATGGGGAAGGCTATGCGGTAGCCCGCCTGGGGGTCGTAGTCGCTCAGGTGGCAGCCCACGTAGCCGCCGTCGGTGCCGGTCTCGCTAAGTAGCACCCAGCCGTCGGCGCCCACGCGGAACAGCGCCGGGAACACGTAGCCCTGCCCGTACTGCGACTTGTCGGTGAGCGGCGCGTCGGCCGAGTAAACCTCTTCGTAGCTGGGCTTTGTGCGCTTCCAGCCTATCATCGGGTCTGACTGCGGGCTTATGAATGCCGTCGACTGCCCCGGCAGGCGGAAGGCCGTGGCCTCAGACTCGACCACCATGCAAGCCGTCTCGCCCTGCTGTGGGAACGTGTAGCGGAAGGCCACGTCGTTGTCCGACACGTTGAACGTGACGGTCATCAGGTCTTTGCCGGCATTTTCGTAGATAATGCCCATCTGGTTGGCCACGTAACGCACCTTCGAAGACTTTGTGCCGCGCATCGTATAGGTGGTGTCGGTCTGCTTGGTGCTCACGGCCCGCTCCCTGAGCCCGGTGCTGAAGTCGCCTATGTTGGCCTTCAGCCCAAGGCTGGATTTCTCGATCATGGGCTTGCCGTCGTACTTTACGGAGTAGAATATGCGCCCGCCCTCGTCGCCGACTGTGACCACCAGCCGCCCGTCGGGCGAAGCCACGTCGTTGGTTGCGGCCATGGCCGCGATGCCTGCCTGCAATGACAGCGCAATGGAAAGTAATGTATGTTTCATATAGACAGTATGTATTATCTGTAAATTAATAGCCCGTTTTTGCATGCAAATATAAGAAAAATAGTGAAAACGGCAAAGAAAAAGAGCCTTCAATGCACCATGCCATCATGCAGCATGCCCACCGGGTGTGTGCAGCAGGGCCTGCCACGCCATGTAGCGGTGTAAACAAAACATACCGAAAATTAACACTCGGCAAGGCTGCGAAACAGATATCGGATGGCCGTTTGGCGGCCGACGCACGCCGGCATGGCGGTGGCAAAACGGCCGGAAGGCCACTGTCGGCGGGCAAAACGGGCCGTACTGCAATGCAATACGGCCCGTTTTGCGGCCCCGAAAGGCATGTTTCATGGCTCAAAAACGGCCGTCGGGGCGGCCTTTCCGGCCTGTTTCGGCGTGTTTTTCCGCCCAAACGGGAGCAGAATGCGCTACCTTCGGAGCGCAACCGCCTATGGGTCAACCATTTGCGGAAAGTGCTCCGAGGATGGCGCATTTACGGCCGTCGGGCGCCCGACGGCCGCAGGCGCCGCTCTCGAAGGGGCTGTTGTAAACATTGTTCGCCGTTTTTAACAGTTCGTTCCCGTGCAGGCCGCAGTGCAGCCTCACGGGAACGAACCACCCACAAGCGCGCCCCGGGCCCGCGATGCTGGCCGGGGCGGCATGCCGTCAGCGCCCCAGGCTAACCTTGCGCCTGAAAGGCAGGGCCGGCAAACCCTCGCTGTTGACGAGGTTGGGCTGTGCCGTCTCGTCCCAACCGAAGCGTATCTCGGTGCGCCGGGCCAGTCCGTCGGTGCTTATATACACCTTGTTGCCGCGCAGGCTGGCCCTTACCCTCGAGTAGCGGCCCTTTTTCGTAAGCGCGTAAAACCAGTCGGGGGCCTTCCCGTCGCGCGTGGCCAGTCCGCCGGCCGTGCCTTCAAACTCAACCACAATGCTGTCGCCCTCAACCGAGAGGCTTTTTGCCACCGGCCCGCCGCACACCACATCGGTGCGCCCGTAGGTCTTGTTGAGGGCCAGCCGGGCCAGCCTTTCGCCCACAACCCACTTGTATGGCGGATGTATGTCGGCCAGGTCTTCGGGTATGTCGGTAGTGACCACCATCGCCGTGAGCGGAATCTCCTCGGCGCAACGCGCCTGTGCCTCCCAGAAACGGGGCAGGTCTTGCCATGTCTTGGCCACGGGGTCGGCCTTGCGGCCCGAATACAGCATTGGCGAAATCTGCACATAGTAGAACGGCAGCGAGCTGTCGGCCCACGCCTTTCGCCACGACTCCACCAGCAGCCTCATCTTTTCGGTGTATATGTCGGTGTCGCCCATGATGAGGTTTGTCTCGCCCTGATACCACAGCACGCCGCGCATAGCCATCGGGGCAATGGGCTCAATCATCTTGCGGTAGCGCCATCCCGCTTCCTGGCCGTTGGCCTTGAGGCGGTTGCCGGCCATCGCGGAGCCGAACAGCGGGCTCTCGCGGTATGCCCCGGCGGGCGTCCACGTCTCGATGGGGGTGCCTCCCCACGACGACGACACCACCCCCACGGGCACCCCGAGGCTGTCTTGCAGTGCCTTGGCAAAGAAATAGGCCGCCGCCGAGAATGGCTTGAGCGACTCGCGGCTTATGCGCTGCCAGCCGGCAGTGGGCAGCGTGTCGCTCTTCAGGTCTTTCCTGACATACAGCAGGCGTATCATGGGGTTGCCGGCCTGCTCGTACTCGTGGCGCAAACGGTCGGGGTCGCCCTTGCGCGGCTTGGCGTACCTGGGGTGGTTGGCCATGGAATACTCCATGTTCGACTGCCCCGAGGCGAGCCATACCTCGCCCACGAGCACGTCGCCCAGCTCTATGCGGCCGCCGTCGCCGCTCACCCTGAAGGCCACGGCCTTGCCCGAGGCCCGCAGCGGGGCCAGCCTGACGCTCCAACGCCCGTCGGCGGCGGCCACGGCCTTGCCTGTCTCGCGGCCCACTTTCACCTTTACCTCGGCTCCGGGGGTGGCCGTTCCCCATACGCTGAGCGGCTTGTCGCACTGCAGCACCATGCAGTCGGTGAACACTTCGGCCAGCTTCAGCTTGGCATCGGCCGCCAGAGCCATCAGCAGGGCGGCCGCAACAAAACACAGTCTCTTCATATTTCTTCAATCAATATTTCACCTCCATGAGGGTCAAAGTCAACCAGCGACTTGCCCGCGCGCACGCTAACGCTGAGCGGCCTGCCTCCCTGCACGGCCCTCACCGGGCGCCCGGACAGCACCACGAGGGTGAGCGGGTGGCGGCATTCGGCCAAGCCGGGCGCCAGCCGGGGCATAACGACGATGCCTCCGGGCCGCCTCACCGTGTCGAGGCGCACATTGTCGCGCTCGCGCACGTAGGCCGTTACCTCGGCCAGCGTGCCCACCCAGAGGCTGTCGCGCAGCGAAGCCACATAGTCGAGATGCGCCCAGAAGCGCGAAGGGTCGCCCAGCGCATCGTAACCCGTGGTTATGCCGTGGGTCATGGCAATGCCCCACTCGCCCCGCTCCACCAGGGCGTCGGCCCAGCGGCGCATCCACGCCGAGTCGCGCTTGCTGCCCATGCTCACCTGCCTGAGCCTGCTGCCCACGCGGCCTGCCTCGCAACTGGCCACGGCCAGGCTGTCCTTGCGGTTGCCGGGATAGAAATAGGTGAGCGGAAACGCCCCCACGCTGTCGCGGATGGCGCTGTCGTTGCGCTCTATCTCGTGGCGCAGGGCCTCCGGGCCGAGCGTTGTCACGTTGCGGTGCTCCCACCCGTGGCTGGCTATCTCCTGCCCGTCGGCGGCCATCTCGCGCAGCATGGCCCACGTGAGGCAGGGCGTTCCCTTCATGTCGCGCCCCACCTTGCTGCCTATTATGCCGAAGGTGGCCTTCAGCCCGCGCTTGCGCAGCTCGGGGAAAACGCGCGTGTAGTGCTCCAGCAGCCCGTCGTCGAAGGTGTAGGTCACGGCCGCCCGGCGGTCGCCGTAGTACTTGGCAACATGCACTTCCTGTGCCGTTGCCGCGCCGGCCCACGCCGCGAGCACCATCAAAAATGCCTTTTTTACCATCTGCATCAGTTTTTTGAGTTCTTGGGGTCGGTCACCCCATATTTCTTTCCGCCCGCGGCGGCCTTGCCGTCGGCAGCCTTCGCCCCACTCAGGTCGCGGCTCGTGGCCAGCGCAATGGTGCGTTTCCTGTTGTTGTCAACGGCACAATAGAAGTGATAGACCACGCCGTTGTGCTTAAGCACGCAGCTCTTGTGGGCGTAACGCGCGTCGTACTGCTCCGACGGACGCACCAAGACATCGCCCGTCCAGTCGGTCCAGTGCAGCAGGTCGTCGCTGTATGCCATCCAAGTCTCGTAGCCGCGGCCGTCGTAGTAGGCGTAAGTCATGCACCAGCGGTCGCCGTCGCGGAACACCGTAGGGCAGTCTACCATGTCTTTCGGGGCCGCCGCCTCCATCACGACACCATATTTATAAGGCGTCTTAACCTCATTGTAAATCTCTTGCATGCGCTCTTGCGGCACGCTCTGCTGCGCTTTCGCCGCCGCAACGCAAACAGCAAAGAGCGCCAAGACAAACTTATTCTTATTCATATATAGATAAAATCAGTAGTAATGACACGCCAAAACAAGCGCACGATGCATAGCTGCGGCGCCCCAGTCAGGGGGCGGCCGTCACTCAATGCCAACGACAACGCCCCACGGCCCTACCTTAACCGACGCGCCGCGCGACAGCTTCTGCCCGTCGAGCTGCGACTCGCTGTCGGCAAAAGGCCACGCCACGGTCTGCTCGACGGCCGAGAAATTGAACATGTAGTGAACGCCGCGGCCGTCGCCATTGGTGCCCGAGCGCAGCACAATCGGGAAGCGCAGCTTGCGCTCGGCGGTGGCGATGCCCTTGCGGTCGGCCGCGCGGGCGATGAGCTTCTGCAGCAGTTCCTGCGACGGCACGGCCCCGATGTACGTCAGGTGGCCCTTTCCGAAGCTGTTTTCGGTTACGCACGGCCACTTGCCGAAGAACTCGTGGTCGGCGTAGGCCAGCGGCTTGGCCGTGGTGGGGCACAGGAATTCCATCCACGTGCCGACCGTATTGTCGGCAGCCCCGATGTCGTTGGGGCGCAGGTTGAGCCTGCGTATCGACGAGAACTCCTGGTAAGTGAAGCCGCAGGCGGCCGCCAGCGGCCCCGGGGCGAGCACCGGCCTGACGGCGTCGTCCTCGTTGCAGTAGCAGCTCTTGTAGAGCATGACCACCTCGCCGCCCTGTTCCACGAAGTCGCTGATGCGCTGCAGCGTCTCGTCGGTGGCCACATAGAGCGGCGGAACCACCAGCATGTCGTAGCCGCTGAAGTCGTTCACCTTGTCGACCGACAGGATGTCGCACTCTATGTTCTGCCTGTAGAGGGCCTCATACACCATGTAATCCTTGTACTGGTCGCCGTTTGTGTATGGCATGAAGTCGAGTGCGTGCTTCGAGTCGTGGCTGAAGAGCATGGCAACACGGTTGCGTTTCTTCAGGTTTACGAGCTTCTTGCCCACCTTTTCGAGCTCCGCGGCCCCCCGGGTGAACTCGGCGTAGACGCGGTTTGGCTGCCCGTCGTGTCCGAGCAGGCCGCGCCAGTAGGTCTCCTGCCCGTAGTGCAGGGTGGCCCAGTGCCAGTATTCCACCATGTTGGCGCCCGAGGCGAGCATGGCATACATGTTCTGGCGCAGCTGTCCGTCGTATGGCGGGTACTGGTCGCGGCTCGACCAGCCCGTGCCCTGCGCGTTTGTCTCGGTGACGAGGAAGTTGCCGCGGCGGCACACGGGGCGCATGAAGTCGCCGGCATAGGCAATCCACATGCCGTCTTGTGCGTCTTGCATGGTGTAGTATATGTTTATGGCGGGATAGTCCATCTGTCGGAAGGCCTCAACCTGGTCTATGTTGTAGAAGTAAGGCATGAAGCAGTGGGTGACAAACTGGTCGGGCCGTCGGTACTCGTTGACGATGTCGGCCTGCCAGTTGAGGAAGTCGGCCGTCACCTTTCGGTTCCACCGCTCCCACCAGAGCTTGTACGACGGGTTGGTCACGCCCGGGCGGTCGTAGAACTCGTCCCAAGTGTTGATGTTCATTCCCCAGTAATTGAGTCCCCAACGGCGGTTGAGCTCCGCCAGGCTGTCGCCGAACTCACTGCGGATGTATTCGCGGAAGCCCTCGAAATAGTCGCGGTTGCCAATCTTGCGGGCCTCGACCTCGTTGTCGACCTGGTAACCTATGATGGCCGGATGGCCCGCAAAGTGCTCCATCATCTTGCGTATGATGCGCTCGCAGTATCGCCGGTAGGTTGGGTTGTATATGTCCATGTTCTGCCGTATGCCGTAATGCTCCTGCTTGCCGTCCCACCTTTGCGAGAGCACCTCGGGGTGGCGGGCGGCCATCCATGCCGGTATCGAGTAGGTGGGCGTGCCCAGTATCACCTTGATGCCGGCCTTGTGCAGGCGGTCGAGTATGCGGTCCATCCACTCAAAGCTGAACACCCCGTCTTGCGGTTCGAACAGCGACCACGTGCTTTCGCCCACCCTCACCACTGTGACGCCGGCCTCGCGCATGAGCCTGATGTCCTCGTCGAGGCGGTCGGTGGGTGTGTATCGCTGTAATAGGCGGCCCCGTAGAGGGGCTTGTCGAAGTCGTAGGCACCGGCGTTGCCGCCGGCCAGGGCCAGCATGAGGGCCGCCACGAATGTCGTTTTCTTCATCTCAGTTAGGTTGTTTGGTTATTGGCATTTGTTTGCATGCGCTTTTAGCGCCCGCTGCAATGCCTGCCGGCAAACGCCGGGAGGCACACCCGGCGTGGCCTCAGCCACCAAGCCGCCCCCACGGGCCGCGGCCGCAGCCCCACGCCTCGGCTCCCTTTGGCGCGGGCCATGGACGCATCGGCGTCACGGTATGGCCTCGCACACCTGGTCGGCAATCTGCTTCATGCCCACCACGCTGGGGTGGCCGCTCTTCTTGTCGATGCCCCTGAGCTGTATGAGTGGCACACCGTAGTGCGAGCAGATGGTGCCGGCAGACTGCGTTATGCTTTCCTTGAGCCCGTCGTTGGATATGAAATATATGTCGGCAGTGGGGTAAAGCTCTTTCATCCGCGCCAGCATGTAGGCCATGGCCGGGCGAAACGAGAAGAGGTCGGCGCGGCGAATGCCGTCGTACTTGAACTCCCCTATGGGCGAACCGGCCCAAGAATCGTTGGTGCCGCCGAAGATTAGGATGATGTCGGGCGTGCCCAAGGCGGTCATGCGGGTCACGAACGACTCGTGCGTATAGTCCTCGTCGCGGTATCCGGTGTTGCATACGGTGGAGCCGGAGTACGAGTTGTTCACCTCCAGCTTCCACCCCTTGCGTTTCAATACCTGGTGCCACCACGTCTGGTCGACGCCCTTCACGTCGGTGCGGCGGGTGTCGGGGGGCACCGTATACCACACGGCGTTGGTGTCGGGGGTGAGCCATCCCTCGAAGGTTGAGTACGAGTCGCCGAGTATCGACACCGACGGCTTTGCCTGTCCGAAGGCCGAAACGACGGCCGCGGCGGCTAAGATGAGCATTGAAATGTATCGTCTCATATCGTTGGTTTTATCATTGCGTCACATTGTTCAGCCGGCCGGCCAAGGCCACCGGGGCCGTGGGGGCGCGTTGCCGCGGCCGTCCTGCCAACCCTCTGGCACTCAGGCGGTTGGCCACAAGGGCCGTTTTGCACTGCGAAACAGGCCGTTTCACCATGCCAAACGGCCCGTATGGCACCGTCAAACGGCCCGTATTGCCCGGCCGCGGCAGCCCGGGGCAGCGCCGTCGGCACCATGGCGGTCAGTTGTCGGCGTAAGCGAAGTAGTCGAAACGGGCCTGGCCACGCGCTTTCTTGCCCGACGTGGTGGCATAGACGCCCACGCCGAGGCCGTTGAAGCGGTTGAGCTTGCCGTCGTCGGCCAGCCCCACAAGGCTCACGCGGGCGGCCTCGCGCATGTCGGTCTCCGTGGAGCCGTATTCCAGCACGGCCTCCATGCCGTCGGCCCGCAGGCGCATCACCACGTCGGAAGCGCCATACGGCACAGTCTTGGTGACCCGCCCGCTCTCCACCACGGCCAGCCCGCCGACGGTGCGTAGCAGTGCCACGTAGGCCGTGCTGTTGCGGTGGAGCACCAGCCCGGCGCGTTCGCCCTCGCGGCGTGGCCTGAAGCCCATCAGCGTCTGGGCAGTGTAGCGGTGGGAGCGCACGCGGCGCATCAGCATCGCGGGGCAAACCAGGCTGTCGATGGTCTCGGGCTGCGGTGTGATAAGCAGGCTTCCGCCGTCAAAGGCGTGGAAACGGGTGTGCGGAATGCGGTTGAAGTGCCAGTAGCCGAGCAGTTCCGGGCCGTCGAACGAGTCGCTGTCGGGCGGCAGCGCCACCGGGCTTTCGGGCAGGGCGGGCGCCTCGACCTCCATGGTCATGCCGCCGTGGCCGGGGTTGAATATGAATTCGCCGTCCTGGATGGCCACGGGGCAGATGAACGTCTCGCGCGTAAAGGAGTGCCGCCCGTCCACCATGCGCTTGCCCAGGGCCACGGCATACCACTGGCCAGGGCCGGTCTGCACCATGTCGGCGTGGCCAACGCACTGCAACGGGCTGCCGTGGCCAAACTGGCGCTGGCTCAACACGGGGTTCACCTGCTGCGGAATGTACGGCCCCATGAGGTTCCGGCTCGTGAACAACGTCACGGCGTGGTTGAAGTCGGTGCCGCCCTCGGCCACCGTGAGCACGTAGCGGCCGTCTATCTTATACAGGTGCGCCCCCTCGGCATACTTCGCATTGAAGGCGTGGCCCGTGGCTATGTAACTGCGTTCGCCCAGCAATTGGCCCGTGGCGAGGTCTATTTCCTGAATCCAGATGGCCGTAGAGGCTGGATGCTTGCGGCCCGGAAACTTGCCGGTGTTGGCCAGCAGGTAGCTCCGTCCGTCGTCGTCCCAGAAGATGTCGGGGTCAATTCCCGGCGCGCCCTTTATGAATACAGGGTCTGACCACGGCCCCCTCACGTCGTTGGCCGTGATGTAGAAGTTGCCGCCGTTGCTCACGTTGCAGAACAGATACCACTTTCCGCCGTGGTGGCGTAGCGTGGGTGCCCACACGCCGTCCTTGTCCCTGACCCCGTCGAGGGTCACCATGCCGGGGCGGTCGATGGCGTTAGCCACCTTCTCCCAGTGCCTGAGGTCGCGGCTGCGGTATATGGGCAGGCCGGGATACCACGTGAACGACGACGTGCAGATGTAGTAGTCGCTGTCCACGCGGCATATCGTCGGGTCGGGGTTGAAGCCCGGCAGAATCGGGTTCTCTATCTGCGCCGGGGCAGAGAGGGCCGCCGCCCACATGGCCACGGCAGCCAGTGATTTCTCAAGCCGGTACATATTCCATCACGGTTGTCAGTATTTCACACCGTTGACGGTCACGTCCTTCACCCGGCAGTCCTTTATATAAGATGTGTCGAAGCCGCCTTTCGGGTCTTCGGCCTTGATGTTCTCGAAGGTGAAGCCGCTGAGGTCGTACTTGTCAGACTGCTGTACGTCGTAGAATTTCTTGGTGCACCGCACGTCGACATTGCGCAGGGTGACGTTAGATACGCCCGAGCGCGGCATGTCGGGGCGGTCGAGCAGGTTGTAGAACTGCATCCACTTGGCCACGCGTATGCCGTTCTTTGGCGTCCCCGTGACGTTTTCCACGAGCACGTTGCCATATTTCTGGGGCGTGTCGGGGCGCATCTTGAAGAGCACCAGGTTGCCCGTGCCGGCAAAGGAGCAGTTGCGCAGGATGACGTTTGAGCAGTCCCAGGCCTCGCTGCCGAACGTCACGCCCGCGCCGGCCACGCCATACTCAACGCCCTCGATGAGGATATTGCGGCACGGCCCGTTGGTCGTGTCCTTGTCGACAAACGTTCCTTTGCCTCCCTTGAGGCACACGGCGTCGTCGTTGACGTTGATATATCCGCCGCGTATTAGCACGTCGGAGCAGGCGTCAAGGTCGATGGCGTCGGTGCTGGGGCCCTTGGGATATCCCGAGGTGGGCGCGTAGATGTAGCAGTCGAGGTAGCGCACGCGCGAGCAACGGTAGAGGTGGTTTGTCCAGAAGCCGCTGTATACCAGGCGTACGTCCTGCACCGTGACGTTCTTTGAGTCGGAGATGTAAATCATCCTCGGCCTGAGCGCTTCGAGGTTGGTGCACTTTGGGAACACCTTGCGGCGCAGCCAGAACTCGTCGTAGAACCGTTTCCCGTTGCCGTCGATGGTGCCTCGGCCTGTGATGGTGAAGCCGTCGACCCCGTTGGCGTTTATCAACGCTGCGAAATAGTTGAGCGTTTGGCCCTCAAGGCGCGTCTTTACGATTTTGTAGTGCGTTATTGCGTCGCTGCCTTTGAGCCTGCTTCCCTCTGCCATGTGCAGGTGGGTGCCGGGCCGGAAGAACAGCGAGCCGGTGAAAAACGTGCCCTTTGGCACCACCACCACGCCGCCGCCGTTGGCGGCCGCCGTGTCGATTACCTTCTGTATTGCCTCGGTCTGCAGCAGGGCCGAGTCGTTCTTCACCCCATAGTCGGTTATGACATACTGCTTGCCCAGCGCCGCCACGTCTACCTTGGCGGTGTCGCCGAACCATTGGTCCATGGCCGTGCCGTCGGGCCAAACGGACTGTTTCTTTTTCGCATCGGCCGTCACAGCTGACATGAGCATAAGAGCGACGGCAAGTAAAGTCGTTGTCTTCATATTCGCTTCAGGTATTTTGATTTGTCGTTCGTTCAGTCGGCAAAGCCTGGCGGGGCCCGGCGGCGGCTTCCACAGCGGAAACCGGCCCGGCGGCAGACACATCGGCGCTGCCACGCCACACCGGCATTGTGACTGCAAAAATAATGATTTTTCTGCTTAAAGCATTGATAAATGCGTACGAATATTGGTAAAATCGTACACTATTGGCCCCCGGTGGCCACTCGTTGACGCCGGAAGGGCCCCGCAGGCCGGCCTGAAGGCCGCATCGCGACAGCCTGAGGCAACGGGCCGCGCAGGCGGTAAAAACAACCGACAATGACGGGCCCACGCCGCCACAAGGACGCCGCCGTGGTGCAAAACGGGCCGTACAAGCATGCCGAACGGCCCATTCCGACCGACCAAACGGCCCATTTTGCATACGCATACGGCAGCCACCACAACGCGCTGTGGCACAGGATGTTACATAAAACAGCCCAAAAGGCAATAAATTTTTACAGAAATAGTTATCCAATGTAACGCTAAAATTGTTATCTTTGTAGCTGTTTAAAAACAGAGAAGAGTATGAAGATAAACAGAATCCTATCATTGTTCGTGCTTATAGTGGCCATGGCCACACAGGCGCAAGTAATGCAGCTGCCCCCCATACCGGCAGACCCAGACGTGCGCACGGGCAAACTGGCCAACGGCCTGACCTATTACATCAGGCACAACAACTGGCCCGAGAACCGTGCGGAGTTCTACATAGCGCAGCGTGTGGGCTCGCTCCAGGAGGAGGACAGCCAGCGCGGACTGGCACACTTCCTCGAGCACATGTGCTTCAACGGCACAAAGCACTTCAAGGGCAACGACCTCATACGCTACTGTGAGTCGATTGGCGTGCAGTTCGGGCGCGACCTCAACGCATACACGGCCATCGACCAGACGGTGTACAACATCTCAAACGTGCCCACCGACCGCCAGTCGGCACTCGACTCCTGTCTGCTCATACTCTACGACTGGGCCGACGGCCTGGTGCTCGACCCCGAGGAGATTGACAAGGAGCGCGGCGTGATCAACGAGGAATACCGCCTGCGCACCAGCGCATCGATGCGAATGTTTGAGCGTAGCCTGCCCAAGCTCTACCCGGGCAGCAAGTACGGCCACCGCATGCCCATCGGGCTGATGAGCGTCATCAACAGCTTCAAGCCCGAGACGCTGCGCGCCTACTACGAAAAGTGGTACAGGCCCGACAACCAGGGCATCATCGTGGTGGGCGATGTCGACGTCGACCACGTGGAAGCCGAGATAAAGAAGCTCTTCGGAAGCATACAGATGCCAGCCAACCCGGCGCCGGTCAAGGCCGAGCCCGTGCCCGACAACGCACAGCCCATCATAGTAATCGACAAGGACAAGGAGCAGCGCGTCAACACCATAGAGCTGATATTCAAGCACGACGCCATGCCCGACTCGATGAAAAACAACCTGGGCTACGTCATAGGGTGCTACATGCGGGACCTGGCCCTGTCGATGCTGAACGCCCGTCTCAACGAATATGCGCAGAAAGCCGAGAGCCCCTTCGTAGACGCATCGGCCATCTACAGCAGCTATATCTTCGCCAAGACCAAGGACGCGCTTGACATTTCGGCCCTGCCAAAGGACGGACAGACCGAAGCCGCGCTCGGTGCCATACTGCGAGAGGCACGCCGCGCCGCCGAGTTCGGGTTCACCCCGACCGAGTATGCGCGCGCCAAGGCCGACGCGCTGAGCTCGCTCGACAAGATGTACAGCAACAAGGACAAGCGCTTCAGTGCACAGTTCTGCAACGAATTCAAGGAGAACTTCATCAACGGCGAGCCCATCACTCCCATCGACTACTACTATGCCACGATGAAGCAGATAGTGCCCGAGATACCCATCGAGGTAATAAACGAGGCCATGAAGGAGCTCGTGCCAGCATCAGACAGCAACATGGTCATCATAAACTTCAACAGCGAGAAGGACGGGGCGGCATATCCCACCGAGCAAGGGCTGATGAAGGCCATCGCCGACGTGCGCGCCGAGCAGCTCACGCCCTACGTTGACAACGTGAAGAACGAGCCGCTCATCAAGACAATGCCCAAGAAGGGAAGCATCAAGAAGGAAGAGAGCAACGCCGAACTCGGCTACAAGGAGCTCACACTGTCAAACGGAGTGAAGGTGGTGCTTAAGCAGACAGACTACAAGAAAGACCAAGTGATGCTCACGGCCGAAGGCTTTGGCGGCTCGTCGCTCTACGGCGAGGCCGACTACTCGAACATAAAGCTGTTTGACGACGCCATCGAGGCCAGCGGACTGGGCAACTTCTCGCACACCGAACTGGAGAAGGCACTGGCCGGAAAGATAGCCTCGGCATCGATGTCGCTGGCCACCACGCGCCAGACCATAAGCGGATCGTCGACCCCCGACGACGTGGAGACGATGCTGCAGCTGGTATATCTCTACTTCACGGCCATCAACAAAGACCAGAGTTCGTACGACAACCTGATGAGAACCTATGAGATTGCGCTGAAGAACAAGGCCCTCTCGCCCGACAACGCCTTCAACGACTCGCTCATAGTGACGCTCAACTGCCACAACCCGAGGTTCACTTCGCTCGACACCGCCGACCTGGGCAAGGTGAGCTACGACCGCATCCTCGAGATGGCACGCCAGCTCACGGCCAACGCCGCGGCCTATACGTTTACCATCATCGGCAACTTCGACGAAGCCAAGCTGCGCCCGCTGCTCGAGCAATACGTGGCCTCGCTGCCCGCATCGAAGGACATCAGGAAGGGCCACCGCGTAGACACCGACGCCAAGGGCGTGGTGGTGAACAGCTTCAAGCGCAAGATGGAGACACCGAAGGCCATCACCGCCATGGTGTGGAGCAACGACGCGATGCCCTACACGCTCGACAACATAGTCAAGGCCGACATCACCGGCCAGGTGCTAAGCATGGTTTACCTCAAGAAGATACGCGAAGACGCAGGCGCGGCCTACTCTGTCGGGGCGCAGGGAACCATGGCCCGGCAGGACGACAAGATAGACTGCGGACTGTTTGCATACTGCCCGATGAAGTATGAAAAGGCCGACACGGTGCTCACGATACTGCGCGCCGAGGTCGACGCCATGACGCAAACGTGCGACGCCGACATGCTAAAGAAGGTGAAGGAGTTCATGCTCAAGAGCTTCGACGACCGCACCAAGACCAACAGCTACTGGCTGGGCGTGATCGACACCTACCGCACTTACGGCGTCGACCTGCACTCGGCATACAAGCAGACGGTGGAGGCGCAAACCCCGCAGACCATATCTGCCTTCGTCAAGGAGCTCATCAGCCAGGGCAACCGCGTCGAGGTGGTGATGATGCCCGACGTTGACGGCGAAAAGAAATGACGGCGCGCAAAATGCGCCACACGCAACACTGAAAGCCAAAACGGCCCGTTCCGACCCATGGAACGGGCCGTTTTGCATCCTGAAACGGGCCGTTTTGCACAGCAAAACGACCCATACCGCCAACCCGCTGTGGCCCAGCCACTTGCAGGCGGCGGCCCGGCAACACAGAAAACGACCCTCGCGACAGCCCGGCCACCACCGCCCCAACACCCCGCCACAGCCACCGCAACCAGTCCCACGGCCGCGCCCGGCAGCCGCGGCAACTGCACCACATGGCGGGTAAAATGATGCGAAAGAGGCTTTTTATATTTTTTTGCTTCCAAAATGATGCTAATATCGATAAAAATAAGTACTTTTGGCACGCCGTTGGGTGATTATCGACACCGAAGGCAAACACTTTCAACATCACAAACTCCAATCTGGAAATGGAAAAGATAGATAATCTTGACAAGAAGATATTGGGCATACTGTCGCAAAACGCGCGCATACCGTTTAAAGACGTGGCCGCCGAGTGCGGTGTGTCAAGGGCTGCCATACACCAGCGAGTGCAGCACCTGATAGACGACAACGTGATAACGGGCAGCGGGTTCGACGTCAATCCCAAGAGCCTGGGCTACTTCACATGCACCTATGTGGGCATAACGCTCGAGCGCGGAAGCATGTACAAAGACGTGGTAGAGCGCCTCAGGCAGGTGCCCGAGATAGTGGAGTGCCACTTCACCACGGGCCCTTACACCATGCTTGTAAAGCTATACGCGCGCGACAACGAGCAGCTCATGGACCTGCTCAACGGCCAGCTGCAGCGCATACCGGGCGTGGTGGCCACCGAGACGCTCATCTCGCTCGAGCAAAGCATCAAGCGCGAGATACCCGTGAAGGTAGACAAGGAGGGCGAATAAGCACTGCACATGGACCGCTTCGACATTGACGCACACCTCGAAAGCGCATACGCCGGCTTCCCCGAGGCCCAAGAGCGCCCCGTGATAGGCATCACGGGCAACTACGCCAGTCCTGAGTGCAAGCTGGCCGAAGGCTACTACAAGTCGGTGGTGGCCGCCGGCGGCACGCCACTCATCATACCTCCCGTGGCCGACACGGCCGCAATAATAAGTGCGCTCGACCGTGTGGACGCGCTACTGCTAAGCGGCGGGGCCGACATCAACCCGCTGTTCGGCGGCGAAGAGCCACAGCCCGCCCTGCACTCCATCAACAGCGAGCGCGACCTGCCGGAGCTGCTGACCATCCGGCTGGCCTACAACCGCCAGCTGCCCATGCTCGGCATCTGCCGCGGAATACAGGCCCTGGCCATGGCCCTGGGCGGAAGGGTGGAACAAGACATTGCGGGCAAGGCCACCGTGAAGCACTCGCAAGACGCCGACCGCAGCGAGCCCACCCACACGGTGAGCATAGCCGAGGGCAGCACGCTGCACTCAATATACGGCACGGACAGGCTGGCCGTCAACTCATTCCACCACCAGGCCGTGGCCGAGGCGGGCAAACGGTTCCGCGTGACGGCCACCGCCGCCGACGGAACGGTGGAAGCCATCGAGAGCAACGAGCTGAAGTCGATAATAGGGGTGCAGTGGCACCCGGAGTGCATGGCCGACGGCGACAGGCTGTTCGGCTGGCTCGTGGCCGAGGCGGCAAGCTACCGCCAGGCCCGCAAGGTGCACGACAGGGTGCTGACGCTCGACACCCACTGCGACACACCGATGTTCTTCGCCCAAGGGGTCGACTTCGGCAGGCGCGACCCGCGCCTGCTCGTCGACCTGCACAAGATGGACGAAGGGCGCCAGGACGCCACCATCATGGTGGCATACCTGCCCCAGCCGAAGCCGGGCGGGCGGTTTGCCGACGTCGTGCCGTTTGCAGCAGACAGCCCCGGGGCCTACGCCGACCTCATATTCGACAAGATAGAGGCCATGGTGGCGGACAACAGCGGCTGTGTGGCCATTGCCCGCACGCCGCAAGAGCTGGCCGACAACAAGCGCAGAGGGCTAAAGTCGATAATGCTCGGCATTGAGAACGGGCTCGCCCTGGGCACCGACACGGCCAGCGTGGCGCGCTACAGGCAGCGCGGCGTGGTCTATGTCACACTGTGCCACAACGGCGACAACGACCTGTGCGACAGCGCCCGAGGATGCAACACCCACGGAGGCGTGAGCCGGCTCGGCGCCGACATGATAGCGGAAATGAACCGGCGGGGGGTGATGGTCGACCTAAGCCACGCCTCGGAGCGCAGCTTCTACGACGCGCTTGACATGAGCCGGCTGCCCATAGTGTGCAGCCACAGCAGCTCGAGGGCGCTGTGCGACCACCCGCGCAACCTCACCGACGACCAGATGCGCGCCCTCGCGGCCAAGGGAGGGGTGGCGCAAACCACGCTATACCACGGCTTCCTGCGCACCGACGGCGAAGCCACGGTGCTCGACGCCATGGCACATCTGGAGCACGCCATAGCCGTGATGGGCATCGACCACGTGGGCATAGGCACCGACTTCGACGGCGACGGCGGCGTGAAAGGCTTCGAAAGCTCGTCGGAAGCCATCAGCTTCACACGCCGGTTGCTGGCCCGCCGCTACAGCGAGGCCGACATCCAGAAGATATGGGGCGGCAACTTCTTGCGTGTGATGGCACAGGTGCAGGCAGCAGCCGAGGCCTGACGCCGCGCCAAAGACAGTTGCATCGCGCACCGTGGCCAATGCTACGGAGCAGCCATACAACCAGAGACAACCCTAAGAATATGAGACAATACACCATGATATGCCTCATGCTGCTGGCCATGCTGGCAGCCTGCGGCAACAAGAAGAAACAGGCCGGCGACGCCGGCGATGGCGCCACACAGGCCGCCGGGCCACAGTTCAGCGCCGACAGCGCCTACGCCTATTGCGCCGCACAGTGTGCCTTCGGCCCGAGAACGATGAACAGCGCCGCGCACGACAGCTGCGGCAGGTGGATAGAATCTAAGTTCAGGCAGTACGGCATGGACGTCAGGCTGCAGCAAGCCACGCTGAGCGGCTACGACGGCACGCCGCTGAAGGCCACCAACATCATAGCCAGCTACAAGCCCGGACTGAAAGACAGGGTGCTGCTCTGCGCCCACTGGGACAGCCGCCCGTGGGCCGACAACGACCCGGACTCGGCCAACTGGCGCAAGCCGGTGATGGCGGCAAACGACGGGGCAAGCGGAGTGGCTGTGCTCATTGAGCTGGCCCGCCTCATCGGAGGGCATGACAGCCTGGGCATAGGCGTCGACTTTGTTTGCTTCGACGCCGAAGACTGGGGCACGCCACAGTGGAGCGACAAGCCCGACAACGGCGACTCGTGGGCACTGGGTGCCGCCCACTGGGCTGCAAACGCCGCCACCGAGGGCTACAAGGCGCGCTACGGCATACTGCTCGACATGGTTGGCGGCCGTGGGGCGCGCTTCTACCAGGAAGGCATGTCGCTGCAATATGCGCCCCAAGTGGTAGACAAGGTGTGGGCGGCAGCGGCCGGCCTGGGCTACGGAAGCTACTTCCCGACGGCAGCCGGCGGCATGGTGACCGACGACCACATACCTGTCAACGAAAAGGCCGGCATACCGACGATAGACATTGTGCCCTATTTCCCCGACTGCCCCGAGAGCAGTTTCGGGCCCACATGGCACACCCTGGCCGACAACATGGACAACATTGACCGCAACACGCTGAAGGCTGTGGGCCAGACGGTGGTGCAGGTGCTCTTCACCGAACAGTGAGCGGCCGGGCAGGCACGGCCCTGCCACAGCCCCATCGGTGTAAAAACATTTCGCCGCCACGACCCAGCAGCGCAACCAGCTGAGCCACAGTGCATTGCAATACGGGCCGTTTCAGTCTACAAAACGGCCCGCGCCATAGCGTCAAACGGCCCGTTCCGCAATACGGAACGGGCCGTTTGACGTTACATCAATGCCGCTGCCGCCACCCGGGCGCGGCCTTTGTAAACATCGGTTACCACCGCAGCAATCCAAAAAACTGCATCTTCAAAAGAATATTCCAGTATGTTTTATCCCTCAACGTTTAATCCACAAACCCGAGCCCTTGTAATCATTATCACTCAATACTTAATCCTTAATTCCCAAATCCCGGCCTTCCCCCAGCCTTAACACTTAATCCTTAACACTTAATACTAAACTTCCCCCTCTCATATCTGTCCGGCCTCGACCATCAGCACCACCCGCTCGGTGAGCCTGTCGGTGCCGTCGGGGTCGTACTCCTTGCGCAGGCTGGCCCCGAAAATAGACGAGAAAGCCTGCCAGAAGCCGGCGCGCATCGGCCCGAGAAACGCCTTGACGATGTCGTACGACGACGAGTTGCACTCGCGGTAGATGAGCTTTATGAGCAGCTTACCCTGCGAATAGGTGAGCTTTTTCATCTTCGGCTTATACTCTTGCACTATCCCTTTCTCCACCCTCTTCATGTGTTCCTCGCGCGATTTCTGGTCGGGCAGCGTCTCAAGATACTCATACGTCTCGAGGATAATCTTGTTGGCTTCCTTCGCTATGGGCAGCACCTTCTTGACATTGCGCACAAGCCGCATGTAAGCAGCGGCCTGTCGCTGGCTCTGGAACGTGAGTTTCGGATAGACGTAGACATTGTTCGTCTCCATATACAGGATGCTGTCGCCGGCGTCCATCACCTTGCCCACCTTCACCATCGGCACAAACGTAGGGCTGTCCATGGCGTCGAGCAGGTCGTCGGTCGTCGGCCTCTTGCCGTCGTCCTGCGCCTGCGCCGCTGCCGGGAGCATCATCCCGGCCATCATCATTGCTAAGAAAGCCTGTCTCATAACACCGGCAAAAGTAGCCATAATTTTCCGTCCGGCGAGCGACACACGGCAAATTTAGCATCTGCCATGCCCGAATTAAGAAAAATTACGGGTTGCGGCCCACGCCACGGGGCCCCCGGCCGGCGGCTGAGGCTTGGCCGCCGGCCACGCGGGGCGTCACATCCCCGACGGCGCCAGCTTGCGCCTGAGGTGCCTGTACAGCAACAGCATGCACGGCACGAGAAACATGTCGGCCGCCACCCAGGCCACGGGGTCGCCGTAGCAAACGCCAAGGAAGCCCAGCGCAGGCACCAGCCAGATGCTCACACCACACCGGGCCACCATCTCCATCACGCCCGACAGCATCGACAGGTTGCTGTAGCCCAGCCCCTGAATGCTGTACCTCAGTATGGTAAGCAAGCCCAGCACTGGGTAGAAATAGCACGATATGCGCATGTACATGGCCGCGTTGGAAATGATTTCCGTCTCGTCCGCGTCTACAAAAAGCATCATCATCTCCTCCGCCAGCGGCAGTATCAGCGCCAGGGTGGCGACGAAGTACACCGCCGTTATCTTGACGGCAGAGCGCAGTCCCATGGCTATGCGCCCCACGCGGCGCGCCCCTATGTTCTGCCCGCAGTAGGTTGCCATGGCCACCCCGATGTTTTCGAACACGCAGGTGAACAGGTATTTCACCCGCATCGAGGCCGTGAAGGCCGCCACATACACCGTGCCGAGCGCGTTGTTGGCGCTCTGCAGCATTATGCTGCCTATGGCCGTGATAGAGAACTGCAGCCCCATGGGCAGTCCGCTGGCCAGCAGCGATGCCGCCTTGGCCCTGTCGTAGCCCCGCTCGTCGGCCCACGGTATGAGCACGTCGAGCTTTCGCCGTATGTACGCATAGCACATGTAGGCCGATGCCGCCTGCGACATCATGGTGGCAAGACCCACTCCCTCAACCCCCAGTTTCATCCCTATGATGAACAGAAAGTCGAGTAGTATGTTGACCACCGATGAGAAAATGAGGAAGTAGAAGGGTTGCTTCGAGTTGCCAAGCGCGCGTATTAATCCCGCAAGAAGGTTGTAGGCGATGGTAAACGGGATGGCCGCGAACTGGAAGACAAGGAAGACATAGGCATCGGCGAATATCTCGGGCGGGGTGTTCACCATGCGCAATATGGGGCCGCAGAGGGCACATGTGACAGCCGTCATGGCCACGGCAATGACCGCCGCTATTCGCACGGCGTTGGCAACGTAATGGCGCATGGCCACAAAGTCCTTGGCCCCGAACGCCTGGGCCACCGGTATGGCGAAGCCGCTGCACGCCCCGTTGCAGAAGCCCATTATCAAAAACATGATCGAAGCAGACGCCCCGACGGCGGCAAGTGCACCCACGCTGACAAAGCGGCCTACGATGGCAGCGTCGATAATGAGGTACATCTGCTGCAGGATGTAGCCGCATACCAGCGGCACGGCAAACCTGATGATGCCGCGCGTGGGCGCCCCCACAGTCATGTCGTTAGTGTTACCCATACTGAAAACAATGCTCTTGTCGGGTGCAAAGTTACTCCGTTTTACGCATAGCGGGGCAAACGGCGCGTTAAACTTGTTGAAAACAAAGCGGGATGCGGCCCCCGGCCGCATCCCGCCCTCACAGTGTCAGCGAAGCGTTCACCGCGCTACATACTTCTTTCCGCCGCGTATGTATATGCTGCCCTTGGCCGGCCGCTCCACGCGGACGCCCTGCAGGGTGTACACGGCATCGTCGGCAGCGGCCTCGCCCGAGCCCACCTCGGTTATGGCATCGGGCGTTTCGGGCCTGTCGTAGGTGATTACGGGGCACACCGCCATCGAGACAGCATCGTCGACATTCTCGAACCACTGGCTCGTGCCGAGCGGATTGCCATACTCATCCTGGTCTTCCACAAGCTGCCATGTGGTGCCCTTCTGCCCCGGATTGCGCCTTACGCACGCCACGGCGATGTCGTCGGATGTGTAAGGCGGCTCTTCGAGCGAGTTGTTGGGCATGCCCTCGATTACCACGAAGAAGTCGCCCGTCACCTCGGCCGGCCTGTCCATCACGAAGGTAGTGGCAAGGAAAGTGTCGTCGGAATACCTTATCTCGCCGGCCTTCACCGATGCCGATGCTAGCGTCTCGCCCGGCTTGCCGTCGGCGTCGGGCCGGCGTATGCTCACGGTGATGTCGGCATCGGGCGTGACGGTGGTGTTAGAGATGAAGTAAACGTCCACGCTGTCTATCGTGGCCGGTGCCAGCGGTGCCTTGAAATGCTCGGCGAAAGCCGGCAGCCCGAGCCAGTTGGAGCCCGCATAGTTGCCGTAGAAGCCCAGCGAGAGCTTGGCCAGGCTGTTGCTCTCGCCTATCTCGAGGTTCCATACATACTGCGCCCCGCCGGCCTGTATGGCATACTGCATCATGTCGATGTCGGTGCCGGCGCCGTTGGTGGCCTGGAGCGCCACGCTGAACAGCCCTTTCCTGGTGTAAGTGACGGTGGGGTTGCGCTCGGCCGACTTCTCGGTGTCGGTGCCGTTGAACGTCCACAGCCACTCGGTTGGGTAGCCCCCGGACAGGTCGCGGAAGGTTACGGGCACCCCTGTAGGCACGAGCGTGCCCACGAAAGGCGACAGGTAGCCTTCTTCGGGCAGCCCTATGAGCGCCGACGGCTGCTCGGCCTTGACGTTGACGTAGCCCTGCCGCGTGACGGTGGATGTCGAAGTGCCGTCGCCCACGGTCAGGCTGACGCTGTAGGAGCCGGCCTCGGGGTAAGTGACGGTGGGGTTGCGCTCTGTCGACGTTGCCGGCACGCCTCCCTCAAACTCCCACAGCCACGAGGTGGCATTGCCCTGCGAGGCATCGGCAAAGCTCACCGAGTCGCCCTGGGCTATGTCGATTGACGAGCCCTCGGAGTCGTCGAGCTGCACCACCCTGAACCCGTCGATGAGCTGGGAGTCGCCCCCATTGCCCTTGTAATTGAACGAGAAGGTGACCGTCTTGCCCTCAACGCGGTCGAGCGGCAGGCGGAAGCGCAGCCACTTGGTCTCGTCGTAGGCCGACGTGTTGGCCCACAGGAACTGCTGCAGCAGCTGCACCGTGTCGCCCGTGGCCACGTCGGTGGCATACAAAGTCCAGCTTGCCTCGAAGAGCCAGACGGGAGAGAAGTAGTTGTAAAACTCGACACAGCTGTTCGGCCTGACGCTTATGGCAGGCGAAGTGACGGTCTCGTCGAAGTCGCTCTGGTTGTACTCGATGCCCAGCGAGAGCTTGCTGTCGGGGTCGATGGCGCCGAAGTCTATGCCCGACCCCATCGATGGCGTGAGCCTCCAGGTGTATTCGGGGTTGGTTTGCTCAAGCGTCCACGAGCCGAATTCGTCCTCAGAGTCGAATCCCTGGGTGTAATAAGGCTTGTAGGCATTGTCTGACGAGAATGCAGCCTGCAAGCCGTCGGCCTGTGCCATCAGCGGCACGGCAGCCATGATAAGAAGTAATGCTTTTTTCATAAGCGTTGTTTTATATGGATTTGAATATGCAAATATACGCAAAATAACGGCAAACAGCGATAAAATGAAACAAAATCTGCTCTGCAGCAAATATTTTCCAACAACCACGATATGGCGCGGAGGCCACAGTGGCCACACCCCGCGACGAGGCCCCGGCGGTGGTAACAAAACATGACAAAACCGGAATCCCATGACGCCGACGGCCAAACGGGCGCGCAACACGGGCCGTTCCGGGCTGCAAAAACGGCCGTTTGGCAGTGCCGGACGGCCCGTTTGGCAACCCGCAACGGCCCTTCGTAGCAACCACCTGGGCCTCAGCAACTTGGCAACATGCACGCAGACACGGCGCGGCGGGTAAAATATGCCGACACCAACGGGGCCGCCACAGCCACGGCCCGGCCCCGGCCGCGGCAACACATGGCCCACGCAGCGCCACGGAAAGCCCTCAGGCAGCCGGCATCAGGGCAGGCTGCAGGCCATGGCCCATAGCCTTAAATAATGTGAATTGTGGCATGGTTACGAAAGTTTAGCCTAAATTTGCACCGTAAAAACAATAATGCAATGAGCCTTACAAGGATAATAGGCAGGATGTTTGTGCCAAGGCAGAAAGAGCTCGAGCGGCACATCAGCGGCGGAGCAGACCTGCAACGACAGGTGTTGGAGCACCTCGTGGGCACAGCCAAGGACACAGAATACGGGCGCAACCACCTCTTCGGGGCCACACGAAGCTACGAAGACTTTGCACGCAACGTGCCCGTGAACACATACGAAGAACTGAAAGGCGACATAGACCGCATGCGCCACGGCGAGCGCGACGTGCTCTGGCCGGGCCGCGTGAAGTGGTACGCAAAGTCGTCGGGCACGACCAACGACAAGAGCAAGTTCATACCGGTGAGCCCCGACGGACTGCACGACACGCACTACCGCGGAGGCCAGGATTGCGTGGCCCTTTACCTGCGCAACAACCCGCACAGCCGCATGTTCGACGGCAAGGGCCTCATACTCGGCGGAAGCCATTCGCCCAACTACAACCTGCCCGGCAGCCTCGTGGGCGACCTCAGCGCAATACTCATCGAGAACATCAACCCGTTGGTGAACATGGTGCGCGTGCCCAAGAAACAGACCGCGCTGCTGTCTGACTTCGAGGTGAAGCGCGACCGGATAGCGCGCGAGACCATTGGCAAAAACGTGACAAACCTGAGCGGTGTGCCCTCGTGGATGCTCTCGGTGCTAAGCCGCGTGATGGAGCTCTCGGGCAAGCGGCACCTCGAAGAGGTGTGGCCGGGCATCGAGGTGTTCTTCCACGGAGGCGTGGCCTTCACCCCTTACCGCAGCCAGTACGAGCAGCTCATCACCTCGCCCGGCATGCACTACATGGAGACATACAACGCCAGCGAGGGCTTCTTCGGCCTGCAGGACGACCCGGCAGACAAGTCCATGCTGCTGATGCTTGACTACGGGGTGTTCTACGAGTTCATCCCCATGGACGAGTTCGGCTCCGACAACCCCACCGTGGTGCCGCTGTGGGGCGTGGAGACAGGGCGCAACTACGCCATGCTCATATCAACCACCTGCGGACTGTGGCGCTATGTGCTGGGCGACACCGTGAGCTTCACCCAGACAAACCCATACAAGTTCATCATCACCGGCCGGACAAAGTGCTTCATCAACGCCTTCGGCGAAGAGCTGATAGTGGACAACGCCGAGAGGGCGCTGGCCTACGCGTGCGACGAGACGGGCGCCGAGGTGACGGAATATACGGCCGCCCCCGTGTTCATGGACGGCCGGGGCAAGTGCCGCCACCAATGGCTCATCGAGTTTGCGCGCCAACCCGACGACGACGGACGGTTCGCACGGCTGCTCGACAAGAGGCTCCAGGAACTCAACAGCGACTACGAGGCCAAGCGGTTCAAGGACATAACGCTGCAGCACCTCGAGGTGGTCAGGGCACGGACGGGCCTGTTCAACGACTGGCTCAGGGTGAAAGGGAAGCTCGGAGGGCAGCACAAGATACCAAGGCTGAGCAACAGCCGCGACATCATAGACCAGCTGCTGCGCATGAACAGCACGGCGGCCAAGCACGAAACGACCACAAACGAAACTATCTGACATGGCCACCGACACACCGACACAACAACTACCGGGCACGGGCAAAGGCAACAGAGCAAGGCTGAGGCGAGCGGCACGCATGGCGGCCGCAGCCGCACTGCTGGCCCTGACCGTGGCATCGTGCGCCAGGATGGGCCAGCCCGACGGCGGATGGTACGACGACACGCCGCCACGGATAACCGGAACCTCGCCCAAAGACAAGGCTACCAACGTGACGGCAAGGAAGATTCACATCTACTTCGACGAATACATCAAGCTCGAAGACGCATCGAACAAGGTGGTGGTGTCGCCCCCGCAAGTGGAGATGCCGGAAATAAAGACGGCCGGAAAGGAGATAAGCATCGAGCTCAAAGACTCGCTGCGGCCCGACATGACATACACCATCGACTTCTCAGACGCCATCTCCGACAACAACGAAGGCAACCCGATGGGCAACTACACCTACAGCTTCTCGACGGGAGAGCGCATCGACACGTTCGAAGTGTCGGGCAATGTGATCGACGCCAGCAACCTCGAGCCAATCAAGGGCATACTCGTCGGGCTGTATGCCAACCTGTCTGACACCGCATTCACCACCACGCCGCTGCTCAGGGTGGCGCGAACCGACAGCCGCGGGCACTTCGTGATCAAGGGAGTGGCGCCGGGCACCTACCGCGCCTATGCCCTGCAAGACGCCGACGGCAACTACATGTACAGCCAGAAGAGCGAGATGGTGGCCTTCAACACCGACTCGATAAGCCCCTCGTGCGGCCCCGACATAAGGCAAGACACCATCTGGCGCGACTCGCTGCGCATCGACTCGATAATCAGGACGGGCTACACGCACTTCTATCCCGACGACATCGTGCTGCGCGCATTCTCCGTTCCGCTCACCGACAGATACCTCATCAAGACCGAAAGGCTGTCGCCCGAGAAGATTGGCATATACTTCAGCTACGGCAGCGACACCCTGCCAGTGATGCGGGGGCTGAACTTCGACGCCGAGAAAGCGTTCATAGTAGAGTCCACCGAGAAGCACGACACCATCACATACTGGATAAAAGACACTGCCTTGGTGAACAAAGACACGCTGCAATTCGCGCTCACCTACATGATGACCGACACGGCGGGAGTGCTCGTAAGCAACACCGACACCATCTCGGCAGTGCCCCGCATGTCGTACGAAAAGCGCATGAAACAACGCCAGAAAGAGTTTGAAGACTGGCAGAAGGAACAGGAAAAGGCCAAGAAAAAGGGCGAGCCCTACGACTCTGTGATGCCCCCGGCGCCGCTGGTGCCCAAAATCAGCGCCGGCACATCGCTCGACCCCGACCGCAACATTGCCATCGAGATGCCATCGCCGCTGGCACGGTGCGACACGGCGGCCATACACCTGTACTCCAAGCACGACACGCTGTGGTACAGGTCGCGGTTCGAACTGAGGCCCGTGCCGGGCAAGCTGAGGGCCTACACGCTGTTGGCCGAATGGCGGCCGGGCATAGAGTACAGCCTCGAAATAGACTCGGCGGCATTCGAAGACATCTACGGGCTGGTGTCAAACGCCTACAAGGCGGGCATCAGGGTGCGCGCCATGGACGAATACAGCTCGCTGACGGTGAACCTCACCGGCACGGCCGACACGGCCATCATAGTGCAACTGCTCAACGGGGCCGACGGAGTGGTGAAGCAAACGAAAGCCAGCGGTGGCTCGGCAGAGTTCTTCTACGTCAACCCGGGCACCTACTACCTGCGCGCTTTCGCCGACACCAACGGCAACGGGACATGGGACACGGGCGACTATCACGCCGGGCGCCAGCCCGAAACGGTGACTTACTATCCCAAGAAGATTGAATGCAAGGAGAAATGGGACGTGACCATAGGCTGGAACATGTCTGAGCTGCCCGGCAACCGGCAGAAGCCGATGGACATAACCAAGCAAAAGCCGGAACAGGAGCGCAAGCTGCGCAACCGCAACGCAGACAGGGCGCGCGACCTGGGCATAGAATACATAAAGCCGAACTAAGCGGCCCGGAATGACGGGCTCCCACGGCAACGGCACGGCCCTTGCCGCCACCGCACGCCGCCGCAGCCGCGCCGAAGGCCGGGAGCACAGCCATGACGTAGCCGGCGCCACTGCCTGTGGCAGCGGCAAAGCCATCAACGAAAACCAACAACAATGAGAAATATGAGACTGAAAGCTTTAGTGATATCACTGCTCATGGCAGTGAGCTTCGCGCCGGCGTCGGCCCAGTGCGGCATAAAGAACACGGCGTTCAAGTCGGGAGAGTTCCTTTACTACGACCTTTTCTTCAACTGGAAGTTCATCTGGGTAAAAGTCGGGACGGCATCGATGAGCACCGTCACGTCGAGATACGGCGGGCAGCAGGCTTACCGCGCCAGCCTGATAACCAGGAGCAACAACAAGCTCGACAAGTTCTTCACGCTCCGCGACACGCTACTGTCCTACTGCGCTACCGACCTGTCGCCTCTCTACTTCCGCAAAGGCGCCCGCGAAGGCGACAGATACTACGTAGACGAGATTTGGTACACCTATCCGCAGGGCAACTGCCACATGAAACAGCACCGGATAGAGAACGACGGGCGCCACGTATGGAAGCAGTCTGAATACCAAGACTGTGTGTACGACATGATGAGCATATTCCTGCGGGCCCGCAACTTCGACGTTTCCAAGTACAAAGTGGGCGACAACATCCCCATGCCGGTAAGCGACGCCAAGCGGCTGTCGAACTCCTGGCTCAAGTACCAGGGCAAGGAGACGTTCAAGATGGAGGGCAACAACGTGAAATACCGCTGCCTTGTCTTCTCGTTCATAGAGCGCGAGGACGGCAAGAACCACGAGTTGCTGCGCTTCTATGTAACCGACGACGCCAACCACATACCCGTGCGGCTCGACATGTTCCTCAGCTTCGGCTCGGCAAAGGCGTTCCTCCGCGGCTACAAGGGGGTGAAAAACCCCGTCACGTCGAGGCTCAACTGACTCCCGTGCCACCCTGCCGCCCCAACGGCCGTGAGCCCGCGGGGGAGCAACGGCGGCGGCCCGGCAGCCGGCCGGAAACGCAAAGAGGGGTGCATCCGCTGCGGATGCACCCCTCTTTGGGCAAATGCTGTCACTTAAGCTTGTCGTAGTCGGCGTCGGCAACAGGCTCAAGCCATTCGGTAGACGCCCCCTCTGCCGGCACGCTTATGGCCACGTGCTGGAACCAGCTGTCGGCCGCGGCCCCGTGCCAGTGCTTCACCCCGGCCGGTATGTCTACCACGTCGCCCGGCTGGAGCCTGCGCGCCGGCTTGCCCCACTCCTGATACCAGCCTTTGCCGTAGACGCAGATGAGAATCTGCCCGCCACCGTTGTGTATGTGCCAGTTGTTGCGGCAGCGCGGCTCAAAGGTGACGTTGCTCACCGGCAGACGGCCCTCGCCGTTGGCAAGCGGCGCAAGATAGCTCTTGCCGATGAAGTACTTGGCGTAAGCCGTGTTCTCGCCGCCCTTGGCGAATGGCAGCGGCTGCTCGCCCGCGAAAGCCTCGCCGTACACATCGGCAATGGCCTTAGAGGCCCTGTAGGCCGAGGCCTCGGCCCCGCGTGCGGCCAGCGTGAGCGGTATGGAGTGTATCTCGGCGTCGGAGAGCCCCATGTTGCGCGCCCCGTTGATGTGCGACCTGAGCTGCGGCTCGGCCCCCTCGATGCCCGACAGGGCGCTCACCGTTACCAGTTCGCGCTCGGCGAAGGTGAGGTTGTTGCGCGCGAAGATGTCGCCGAAGAGGTGGGCTTTGAGATAATAGTCGGTAGCGGGCGCGAACTTATAGTCGTATGGCTTGCCCGTCAGCTTTGTCTGCACCTCCGTGCCCTGCTTGAGGGCATCGTATCCTTCGGGCAGCGGGTCGGCGTCGCGGCCCTCTACGCTGGCCTTTCCGGCCTGCGCGCGCTCAGCCACCACGCGCTGCAGTGTGCCGAGGGCATTGAGACTGCGCGGGAACCCCGTGTAAGCGTAAAGCTGCGAAAGGGCCTCCTTGATGTCGTTTACAGTCACGCTGTCATCGAGCGCGGCCGAGATGGCCTCGCCCAGCAGGCCCTGTTCACCCCGGGCCTCAAGGTTTGCGATGGCGACAATGTGCTGCTGCCGCCTGTCAAGTACGTTTTCCATAACTCCGTTGTTTTTAGTCTGTGCGCCCGCCGTGGCCGTCACGATGGCTGCTGCGAGCACGGCAATGATTCTCTTAGCCTTTTTCATAATCGTATGTTTTAGCAGTTTGTGGGCCCGCAACGTCTCCGCCGGCCGCGCCGGGCCTTTCAATGGTGCAAAGGTAAGCAAAAAATGCGTGGCCGGCACAACCACAAACACTGATAGGTGTATGCTTTTTACAGATATTGCACTGCCCCGCGCGCCACGGCCGGCAACAGCCTCGCCCAGAGGCAGCGGCGGCCGCACAAGCCGCGGGCTTTGGCAATGGCGGGCGGCGACGCTGCGGCGGCACTGCTGAATGGGCCATACGGGGGGTGCGGAACGGGCCGTTTGGCAATACAAAACGTGCCGTTTCGCATTGCGAAACGGCACGTTTCACAACACACTGACAACCAGCGTGTTGCGGCATGCGGCCCGTAAGCCTTGGCAGCCGGGCGGTCAATACTTGAACGAACTGCCCCCGAGAAACTCGCGCAGCAGCGATGTCGACGGCACCTGGCGGTTGGGTATGGGCCTGATGTAGCGCAGGAACTTCAGCAGCCTGTACGCCTCGCTGTACTCGTCGGCGTTCTCAGGCACGAGCTCCAGCAGCGGCTCGGCCTGCGTCTTGAGCACGGCCAGCTCGAAAAGCATTGCCGTGTTGAACATGGCGTCGGCATTCTCCTGGTACGGGAAAATCCACTTGTTCTCGCCGGCCCTCACCGACGGCCACCGGCGTATGGTCTCGAGGGCCGACACCCCGCGGTATTTGTAGTCGCGGATGATGCGCCTCAGCAGCCTGTTGTCGGTCGTTGGGATGTAGTTGTGCGAATCGAGCAGGATGGTGGTCAGCGCCGATGCGTAGACGCGATAGATGAGCGGGTCGGGTATTTTCGACGTGAGCTCGGGGTTGAGCGCATGTATCCCCTCTACCACGAGCACCTCGTTGCCCTCGAGCCTCAGCCGCCTACCGCTGCGCTCGCTGCGCCCCGCCTGGAAGTTATACTTTGGCAGCTCCACCTCTTCGCCCCTGAACAGCGCGTTCAGCTGCTCGTTGAGCAGGTCGAGGTTGAGCGCATGCAGGTGCTCGAAGTCGTATTCGCCACTCTCGTCCTTGGGCGTCAGCTCCCGGTCTACGAAATAATCGTCGAGCGATATGGGCACCGGGTGCAGCCCGTTGGCCAGCAACTGTATCGAAAGGCGCTTGCATGTGGTGGTCTTCCCGCTCGACGACGGGCCCGCGATGAGCACCATCTTCACCCCGCGGCGGTCGGCAATGTCCTCGGCAATGTTCACTATCTTCTTCTCCTGCAGGGCCTCCGACAGGGTGATGAGCTGCGTGGCCATGCCCTTGTCGGCAGCCTCGTTGAGGTCGCCGATGGTTCTCAGCCCCAGTATCTGCTGCCAGTGGTGGTGCTCCTTGAATATCTCGAACAGCTTGTCTTGCTTGAGGAACTCGCCCAGCTTCGACGGGTCGTCCATCGACGGTATGCGCAGCAGCAGCCCGTCAAAATACTTCTCCAGCCCGAACAGGTGCAGGTAGGCCGTGTTTGTAAGCACCGTGCCATAGTAATTGTCGTAATACCCGTCAATCTCGTAGTACGTGGTGTACAGGCGCCCGGTGCTTTCGAGCAGCTTGACCTTCGACTCCGAGCCCAGCTTGCGGAATATCTCGATGGCCTCTTCCGTGGTGCTCTCGTGGCGGTGGATGGGCAGCGCCATGTCAATTATTTCCTGCATGCGCGCCCGCAAGCGGTCTACGTCGTCGTAAGTGATGTACCGCCCGATGTTCAGGTCGCAGTAGTAGCCGTTCGACACGGGTATGTCTATATACACTTTCCCGTCGGGATAAAGGTCGTGAACAGCCTTGCAGAGCACGAAAAAGAGGCTCCTGACGTATGCCCGCCACCCCGATGTGCACTTAAGCGAGAGGAACTCGACGTCCTTGCTGTTGTAAACGCGGTAATGCATCCCCTCAACTCGGTTGTTCACCTTGGCGCTCACAGGGCCATAGTCCATTTCGAGCCCAAATTCATCATATACCTCAGAAAGTGTGCTTCCGATGCGAATGTTTTTTGTTTTTTTATTATTTTTGCAACGGATTTGTATCATCTGTTCCATAACAATGGCCTTTTGGGATTAACGTTTGTAAAGTTACGCCGTTTTCCCGACATGACGCAATATCGCGAAACAAATTATATTAAAATATGTCGATTTGGATTTTTTTTAAGATTATCGGGTCCCTCGCACTGCTCATCTACGGAATGAAGGTCATGAGCGAAGCCCTGCAGAAAATGGCCGGGTCGCAATTGCGCCACATTCTGGGCACAATGACCAAGAACCGCGTTACCGGCATCATCACCGGAATGTTCGTCACGTGCGCCGTCCAGTCCTCATCAGCCACCACGGTGATGACCGTCTCGTTTGTCAATGCGGGCCTGCTGACCCTCGCCCAGGCCATCTCGGTCATAATGGGGGCAAACATCGGCACGACGCTGACGGCCTGGATAATGAGCCTCGGGTTCTCGTTCAACTTCACCAACGTTGTATTCCCCGCATTCATCATAGCCATACTGCTCATCTACACCAGGCGCCACAGATACCTCGGCGACTTCCTTTTCGGCATTGCCTTCATGTTTTTCTCACTCGCAATGCTCAGCGAGACCGGCGCGGCCATGGATCTCGGACACAACGAAGAGCTGCTTCGCTTCTTCAGCTCATTCGACACAAGCAGCTATATCACCATCGTCATATTCTTGCTCATAGGAACCCTGCTCACGTGCATACTGCAGTCGTCGGCCGCCCTCATGGCCATCACCATGGTGCTGTGCTCGAGCGGCGTGCTGCCGGTGTACCTCGGGATAGCCCTTGTCATGGGAGAGAACATCGGAACCACGGCCACCGCCAACCTTGCGGCGCTCGGGGCCAACACCCAGGCGCGCCGCGCCGCCCTGGCCCACCTGGTGTTCAATGTGTTCGGCGTGTTCTGGGTGCTGTGCTGCTTCTACCCCTTTGTCGACGCGGTGTGCAGCTTCGTCAACTACGACCCGCTCTCGGGAAGCACCGACCCGGTGAAACTCTCGGTGGTGCTTGCCGCGTTCCACACATCGTTCAACGTATGCAACACGTGCATACTCGTGTGGTTCATCCCGCAAATAGAGCGACTTGTGTGCTTGATGATAAAGCCACGGGGAACCGACGACGAAGACGAGTTCCGCCTGCGCTACATCGGCGGCAACGCAATCATGAAGACACCGGAGCTCTCCGTGCTCGAGGCGCAGAAGGAAATACAGGCCTTCGCCGAGCGCATACAGCGCATGTTCGGGTTCGTGCGCGAACTCCTCGGCACGCAGAACGACGCCGACTTCAACAAGCTATTCAGCAGAATAGAGAAGTATGAGGGCATTAGCGACAACATGGAGATAGAGATTGCCAAGTACTTGGACAGCGTTAGCGACGCCCACCTGAGCGACGAGACCAAGGCAAAGATACGGGCCATGCTGCGCGAGATATCCGAACTGGAAAGCATCGGCGACAGTTGCTACAACATAGCCCGCACAATCAACCGCAAGATGGCGGGCAAAGAAGACTTCACCGAGCGCCAGTACGAGCACCTGCACCAGATGTTTGAGCTCACCGACGACAGCCTGACGCAGATGAACGTGCTGCTCACGGGGCGCAAGGACAACTTCGACGTGAACCGTTCGTTTAACATCGAGAACGAGATAAACAACTACCGGAACCAGCTAAAGAGCCAGAACATCAACGATGTGAACAACCATGAGTACACTTACGCCATCGGAACGATGTACATGGACATCGTCAGCGAATGCGAAAAGTTGGGCGACTACGTTGTCAACGTGGTGGAAGCAAGGATGGGCACACGCCAGAAAGACGCGTAACGGAAGGAACCCGACGCCGCCAAGCAACATCAGGAACATGCTGCCGCGCACGGCTCTGGCCGTGTGCATGGCCCTTATGTGCGTGCAGCTGCGCGCACAGACTACCATCATCGGGCGCACGCTGACCACCAGCGAAGGCTTTCCCGACAACAACATACGATGCATCGCCCAAGACGAAGACGGCTTCATGTGGTTCGGCTCCATGTATGCGCTGTACAGGTATGACGGTTACACATACTCAAAATACGTGCCGACGGAGCGCGGCGACACGCGCCTGCTGTCGGCGCGCCACATAGAAGACATCAGGCAATGGCGCGACGGGCTGCTCTGGATAAGGCAGCACGGCAACTTCTACACTGCCTACGACTGCCGCAAAGGCAAGTTTGTAGACTACACCGGATGCGGTCTCTACGGCCTGTCGTTCAGCCACGCCACGATGAACGCCGACGGAAGCATCACCCTTGAAGACGAAAACAACGGCACGGCAACGGTTGCCTACAGCGGCGGGAAGTTCACCTACAGGCGCAACCCGGCCGGCAAAGGCGCGCCGCGCCGCAGCAGCAGGGGCACATTGGCAGACAACAAAGGCAACCACATAAGGTTTACCGCCAACGGAGACGTGGTGTACACCGACGCCAAGACAGGCAAGACGTTCACACTGAACGTATATCCGAAACTGCTCATACAGTCAAACCTCAGCCCGAGGGTAAAGGTGGTGTCGCAAGACAACGGCCTGGTGTGGATATCGACATACGGCAACGGGCTACACCTGTACGACAAACGGACGGGCCAGCACACCCACATCACCAAGGACGACAGCCGGAAACTGATAGGCAGCAACTTCATAATAGCACTGGCCGAAGACCGCAACGGCAACATCTGGCTAAGCCAGGAGCGGCAGGGAGTGGCCTGCCTGAAGGCCACGCAGAGCAACTTCAGGGTGATAAACCTCAACGCCGACGGGCAGCGCGACCGCTCCAACGAGACAAGGATGCTAAAAAGGCTGCCGGGCATAGGCATTGTGGCGTCAAACAACGCGGGCAGCCTGTTCGCCATCGAGGGCATGCAGCCAAGGCAACTGCGCCAGACGGACACCATAAGGTACATCTCCGCCGCCACGGGACCGGCCGGCGAGATGTGGATCGGG
The DNA here is from genome assembly GCF_023336985.1 of Marseilla massiliensis. Taxonomy (NCBI): domain Bacteria; kingdom Pseudomonadati; phylum Bacteroidota; class Bacteroidia; order Bacteroidales; family Prevotellaceae; genus Marseilla; species Marseilla massiliensis. Next base: position 130,169 of record NZ_JAMBLP010000002.1, read on the forward strand.
ACGAAAAACGACGGCCTCATGGTAGGCGCGAAAGCCTACCGCCACACCCCCGGCAACCCGGCATCGCCGGCTGCCAACCGCATCGACTGCGTGCTCAGAGACCGAAAGGGGCGAATGTGGCTGTCAAGCCTCGAGGGATGCGTAGACCTTGCCGTGCCCACAGCCGGCGGAGGCATGGCCTTCCGCCACGTCATTGGGCCCGACAAAAAACTTGACGCCCGCAAGATGGCACTCGACAACAGGGGAAACATCGTGGTGGCATCAAACGACCGGGTGGTGTGCTTCAACCCCGACAGCATACTGACAGCCCCCGGCCGCATCGCCGAGACATGGCTCAAAAGCGGCGCCAAGGACAACGCCGTGCTGTGCCTGCTATGCGACGGCAGAGGGAACACATGGGTGGGAACCGACGGCAACGGCATCTACAGGCTCAGCCGAGGCCGGGTGGCAGAGCGAATAACCGTGGCCGACGGGCTCGCCAGCGACGTGGTCAAGGCCATCACGGCCGATGCTGCCGGCAACATCTGGGCCGCAACCATCGACGGATGCTCGGTGATAAGGCCCGACGGCACCATCGACAACATGCATTTCGGCACCGACCACCTGCTCAACACATTCAACGAAGACTGCGCCGCAAGCCTGGCCGACGGCAGGGTGATGCTCGGCTCGATGGCCGGGATTGTGGTGGCAGGCCCTGCCGCCGCCGCGACAGCCGAGCCCGGGCAGCCTATGCCGATGGCGCTGACGCAGGTGCTCGTCAACGGGTCGCCGCTGACCGGGCCGCCCCCGGCTGCCTTCGGGCGTGACGGAGGCCCCGAACTGAGGCTCGACCACGACCAGAACACAATAACGCTGCGCTTCTCTGACTTCAGCTACGGCATGGGAAGCCAGCAGTCAAGATACTCTTTCTTCCTCGAAGGCTACGACAGCCGGTGGAGCGAATGGTCGCCCATGAACATCGCCTCCTACCGCGACCTGCCCACGGGCCGATACACCCTCATGGTGAAGGCGTCGGGTTCAGGCACGGCCATCAGGCTGCCGGTGGTGGTGGCGCCGCCCCTGTGGGCCACGCCATGGGCCATTGCGCTATACATCATTGCGGCGGCAGCTGTGGCCTTCACCGCCTTCAGCCACCTGCGCACGGTCTACAGGCTGCGCCGTGACATAGCCATGGAAAAACGGCTCACCGACTTCAAGATTAAGTTCTTCACCGACATATCCCACGAATTCCGCACCCCGCTGACGCTCATCAGGGGCAACGTCGACGCCATGAGGCAGTCGGCCGACTTCCCAAAGGCGCTCAAGCAGTCGGCCGACAGCCTGAAACGCAACACCGACCGCATGATGCGGCTCATCAACCAACTGCTGGAGTTCAGGCGGATGGAGGAAGACAAGCTGCAGCCCTCACTCGAAGAGACCGACATCGTGGCCTTCCTCAGGGCCATTGCCGACTCGTTCCACGACGCGGCGGCCAACCGCGGGCTGTCGCTCGGCTTCATGCCGCAGGCAAGGCAGTGCATGGTTTACATAGACAGGGGCTTCGTCGACAAGATTGTCTACGAACTGCTGCAGAACGCAATGAAGTATACTCCGCGCGGAGGGAGCATCACACTGCGCACGGGAACCGACGGCAAGCAGCTCAACATATCGGTGGAAGACACGGGAATAGGCGTGCCCGACGACAAGCGACGCGAGATATTCGAGCGCTATGTGCACGGCAGGCACGACCGGGCCAGCCTCGGCATCGGCCTCAATTTCGTGGCGGCGCTGGCCAAGGCCCACCACGGCAGCATTGAGTGCAGGCCAAACCCGGGCGGAGGCACGGTCTTCACGCTGTCGGTGCCGGCCACGGCCGACGCCTACAGCCCCACCGACTTCATGGACAGGGGCACGGCAACGGCCACCGACGACGACACCATGCAGCCCGGGTTCCGGCCCACGGACAGCGCCGTGGCGGGCATGCCGATGAACAGTCTGCGCGTGCTCATCGTCGACGACGACGACGAGATGTGCATGTTCCTCAGGCAGGAGCTCGGCAAATACTTCATTACCGACGTCGCCTCCGACGGACAGGACGCCATGGACAAGATAAACGACCGGCGCCCCGACCTCGTGATAAGCGACGTGATGATGCCGCGCGTCGACGGCTTCGGCCTGACACGGTGGCTGCGGGCCAACACCGCCACCGCCGCCACGCCCATAATACTGCTCACGGCGCTCGATGGCGAAGACAAACGCTACCAAGGGCTGCAGACAGGGGCCGACGCCTACATTGCCAAACCGTTCAGCATGAGGCTGCTCGTGATGCAGTGCCGCAACCTGCTCATGCGCGTGGCGGCCGCCGCGGCCGCCGCCGATGACAACCGCGACGGCGCCGCACGGCTGCCGGAGGTTATCACCGACGAGGCCGACAGCCGCCTGCTCAAGGCCATCGGCGTATACATCGACTCGCACCTGGCCGACCCCGGCCTGTCGGTAGACAAGATTGCCGACGCCATGAACTACGGTCGCTCGAAGTTCTACGACAAGGTGAAGCACCTCACGGGCAAGACCCCAAACGACATCATACGCGAGAAACGGCTGCAACGGGCCGCCGAACTGCTGCGCGACGGCAGCATAACCGTGGCCGAGGTGGCCTACCAGGTGGGCATGTCGAGCCCGCAATACCTGTCGGTATGCTTCAAGAGGCGCTTCGGCATGAGCCCCACGCAATACCAGGGCGGGGGCAGCAACACCGGGAATGGCGGCCGGTGAGCCACCGGCGGGCCGAGGCAGCAAAACACCCTGAACGTCAGCACATTGCAAAACGGGCCGTATTGCAATGCAAAACAGCCCGTTTGACAATGCAAAACAGGCCGTCCGGCAACCCCGAACGGCCTGTCTTGCATCTTCACCCTTTGCCGGCGCCACCCCGGCCACGCCAGCCCCGCATCACACCGGGCCGCACAAGCCACGCCCAAACGGCCGCGCCCGCGGCCACGGTCACTTCTCGCGGCTGTCGCGCAGCGCATGGTCGGCACCCACGTCGGCACCCTCCCAGGCCCTGAGCGACGTCCACTTGCGGTGGGGGCCGCGCCAGAAGGCATCGTCGGCAGGCAGGCCCAGCGGCAGGAACACGGCCATGCACATATACTCGCTGCCCGTGTTTATATACTTCTCGCCCATGCGCGGCTGGCTGCCGGCAAAGCCCACGCGCAGCCATCCGCCGCTGTCAAACGTGCCGGGAGCACCGGCCTGCCGCCTTATCACGGCCGTCAGCGCGGGGCCCGCCTGCGAGGCCAGCCCCCGGGGCAGCACACCCATGAGCGCCGCCTGGGCCAAGGCGTGGAACACTCCGAAGCGATAAGTGATTGAACGGCCCACCACCGGGTATGTGCCTTCGGGCGAAATGAGGCGCTCCAATATGGCCGACTGCCTCACCAGACGCCTCACCTGGCGGTCGTAGACAGGGCGTGAGGCAAGGCCGTGGCGCACCATCACGCCGAGCACATCGGTGAGCATGGGGTGGATTACTATGCTGTTGTAATAGTCGAAGTGAAACTCCGCCCCGTCGCCAAACCACCCGTCGCCCTTATACCACCCGTCGTTGACAAAACGATTGACGCCATAGCACAGCCGTGCCGTGTCGCAGCGTCCGGTAAACTCGAGCAGCGCCGCCTCGACGGTCGAGGCAAACAGCAGCCAGTTGGTCTCGTTTGGCTTCACCGTGCGCGTGCGTTCCAACTCGGCCACAAGGCGCCGCCGGGTCACGCTGTCGAGCCTGAGCCACACCTGCCGCGGCGCCCGCAGCAGGCCCTGGGCCAGGAACGCCGCGTCGACAAGCGACTGGCTGATGCCCCGACCGAACGTCAGGTAGTCGGGCGACGACGGGTCGACTGCCCGGCGGAGCCCCTCGGCCACCATGCCGAGAAACTCGCCGCGCAGCCTTCCCTCTGCCGTCGAGTCGGCACCCAGCTCCAGCCACGGCGCCATGCCGCACAGCGTGCGGCCCACGGCCTCAAGGCGCGAGGCCACGCGGCGCGCGGGGTCGCGGCTGACGCTCTCGAACGGCATGCTGTCGTTGAGCGTGGCGCGGCTCAGGTTGGCCCACACAGGGCGGGCAATGCGCACCATCGTCGACACCCAAAGGTCTCTGTCGGCCTCTTGGGCCAGCGCTGCCGCCGCCAGCCACGAGGCCAGCAGCAGCGCAACAATCCTAACCCTGCCCATCAATAACCTTTTTAAGCCTCAGCAATGCCTCTACGAAGTAATAGTCGGCGTAGGAAAGCGGCGCATCCACCTCGGAGCGCTTGTTCATGTTTCCCACACTGTGCATGAGCACAAAACAGCCGTTACGGCCCGGTTCGGCCATGTAGCGGGGCGACGACAGCGAGCGCAGCTGGGCCACGCCGTAGTCGAGCCACCGGCTGCTGTCGGCGCTCTTGTCGAGCGTTGACAGCTCGATGAAGGCCGAAGCCATGATTGCCGCCGCCGACGCATCGCGGTAAGTGTCGGGCCGGCCGGGCGCGTCGAAATCCCAGTATGGCACCTTGTCGGCAGGCATGTCGGCCACGCCGGTGATGTAGGCGGCCACCCTGCGGGCATGGTTGAGGTAAGCCCTCACGCCGGTCTCGCGGTACATCATGGTGAATCCGTACAGCGCCCACGCCTGGCCTCGCGCCCACGCCGACTCGTCGGCATAGCCCTGGTGGGTGTGCTTGGCGTTTGGCTTGCCCGTGAGCGTGTCATACGACACCACATGATAAGAACTGTAGTCGCGCCTGAAGTGGTTGGCCATGGTGGTGTTGGAGTGCCTCCGCGCCAGCGTGTCGTAGCGCAAGTTGCCCGTTTCCTTTGCCATGAACTCAAGGAACTCAAGGTTCATCATGTTGTCTATTATCACCGGGAACTGCCATTTGCGGCTCGTTCCCCACGACTGTATGGCCCCCACGCGCTCATTGAAGCGCCCGGCAAGGTTGCGCGCGCCCTCGGCCATCACGTCAAGGTAATGCCTGTTGCCCGTCAACCGGTAGCCGTTGCCGAAGCTGCAGTAAAGCATGAAGCCCAGGTCGTGGGTGTTCTTGAGCCGCTTGGCAGGCTCTACGCGCGCCGTAAACTTCTCGGCCAGCGCCCGCAGGGTGTCGTTGCCGCTGTAACCATACAGCAGCCACAGCGTGCCGGGGTAGAAACCGCATATCCACGACTTGTATCCCGCCATGCGCACCCGCCTGCCTGTAAACGTGCGGGGCAGCACGCTGTCTTTCACTTCGGCCGTGCGCCCGAGGGCGATGCACTGCCGCTCGGCCACGGCCAGGCTTCGGCTTATCATCTGCTGCAGGCTTTCCTGTTGCCCGCACAGGGCCGGGCTCACGGCCGCGAGCATCACGGCGGCCGTGGCTGTGGCCCGTTTGGCGGCCCCGGCAACCGCAGAAGCCACGGCCGCCAGGGCTTTTGAGTATTCCATTTCCATTGTTATTGATGTCAATTGCCTGTATGTCTGTTCTCCGCCATTGGCACCATCAGGCCACGGCATGGGCGGAGCCTCACTCCCGGCGGCGGCCCGCTGCCACCTTGACCGCGCCGTGGGCGCCGCGCACTATGCGTATGCCGCCACAGCTAACGGCGCCCTCGGGCCTGCGGCGGCCCTGCAGGTCGAACACCGCCTCGGGCCCGCTGCCACCGCCTGCGGCCCATGCCGGCCTCACGCCATCGGCCCCGCACACCACCACGGTGATGGTGTCGGTGAGCCGTTCGCCCGAAAGGTCGCCCGAAGAGCGCACCTCAAACTCGTAGGTGCCGGCCTTCGGGGGCATGCCCGAGAGCGTGAAGGCGGCCCGGTCGCGGTCTACCTCGAAGGCAAAGCCGTCGGGGGCAGAGAAGCTCTTTATGCGTTCGCCGTCGAGATAGGTGGCCATGAGCATCGCCCCCGTGCAGTTTTTCAGGCGGCAGGCAACCGCCCTCATCGAGTCGCCCAGGGCCACCTGCTGCCACATGGGGCTGCCGCCGATGGGCACGAAGCTCGTGGCCACGGTGTCGGGCAGGTAATAGCCGAGGTGAGGAGGCTGGTTGTAGCCCGCGTTCTGCCACGCCACGCCCATGCGGTAGGTGTGGTCGTGCATCAGCGTCGGGATGGCGAAATCCGTCGGTTCGGTCGAGGTGAATATGTTGAGCGACGCCGAATCGGCGCTGTTGAAGAACACAAGCTCCTCCCGCCAGTCGCCTAACAGGTCGGTCTGAACCACCGGCGTGGCCTTGGAACCGAACGTTGTCGACTGCCCCATGTCGCTGAACGTGACAAGGCGGCGGCCCTGTCCGTCGGTCAGCTTTACCCCGTCGAGCAGGTTGTCGCGCAGCGTGCCGTCCCAGTATGTGCGGAAGCAGTAGCTCGGCCGGGCGGAGCTGACCACATTGCCGCCCGTGTCGTAGACGTCTTGCGACGCCGCCGACCAGAACTCATGGCCCCGTGTGCTGCCAAAGGCATCGGCAGCCATGCCCCGCCCGGTGTCTCCGTTGCCCCTGACGTGGAGCAACAGCTCGCCCGTGGCGGCGTCGTGCACGTCGAATCCCCACGGTTCGGTCTCGTGAACCTGGAACACCTCGAGCCCCGGTCGGTCGGGCATGAGGTCGCCCAGGTGCATGGCGTCGCCGTGGCCGAGCCCGGTTGAATACAGAATCCAGCCGTCGTGGTCGATGGTGGCGGCCCCGTAGACAATCTCGTCGCGCCCGTCGCCGTCGACATCGGCCACCGACAGGTTGTGGTTGCCCTGCCCGTAGGCGGTGAAGTTGCGGTTAAGGCCCGACGTGTTCTTGGTGTACGAGCGCGTCTGGGCGTTGCCCTGGGCGTCGGTGCGCGTCACCTTCGATATCGACGTCGACGCGTGCAGCCACTTGGTAGACAGCTTCCTGCCGTCGAGGTAGGCCACGCAGCACAGGAACCTGTCGCCTCGGTTGCCGTTGTCGTCGCCCCATGTTGTGCTGTAATCGGCAGCCCCGCCCGTGGTGAACGCCCTGTTGGGGTTGTACCACACGGTGTGCAGGGCCTTGCCGGTCTGCCCGTCGAACACGGTGAGAAACTCCGGGCCGCTGAGTATGCGTCCCTCGGCGTTGCGGTAGTCGGCCGCATTGTCGGTTCCGGCAATGCCGTCGTCGTCGGCCGCCATGCTCACATAGCGTCCCTGGCCGTCGGTGGTGCCGGGGGCAGTCTTGCATATCAGCTCGGCGCGCCCGTCGAGGTCGAAGTCGTAGACGGCCATCTGCGTGTAATGCGAGCCCGACCTGATGTTGATGCCCATGTCGATGCGCCACAGCCGCGTGCCGTCGAGGCGGTAGCAGTCTATGTAAGTCTTGTGGCTGAAGCCCGCCGTGGCGTTGTCCTTCCAGTCGGTGGGCAGCCATTTCACCACCAGCTCATACTCGCCGTCGGCGTCGACGTCGCCCACGGCAGCCTCGTGCGGCATGTATCCCACTCCGTCGGTGGTGGCGGGGCGGTCGAGCTGTATTCGCTTGAAGCCCTCTGCCCACACGGGTGTGCCCCCGGCGGCGTCGGCCCGGCCGGCCTCATTGTCGGCCACTACGGCGTAACGGCTGCCATCCGTGCCCCGGCTGTCGGCATAGTTGGTCACGGCCAGGCCGTCGGCAATGGGCTCGCCGTCGCGCAGCAGGGTGAAACGCGTGCCTTCCGGGTCGGTGCCCAGCAAACGCCAGCTCACGAAGTTGCCCTCGGCCGTATGCACGGCCACCACCCCTCGGGTGAGCGTCTCCATCTGGCTGACGGGCGTTTGCTGCGCCGCCGCGATGCAGCCCACGGCCAGGCACGGTGCCATGAGTACTTTACGTAATGTGTTTGTTGACATTGTCTTTCTTTTGTTTTTGGTTTGCGGCATGCCCGCCGCAGGGTTTCGGCTGCCCGGCGCGAGCCACTGGCCAAGGCCGCAGGGCGCAAAATATTTCAGCAAACGGCCCCGGCTGGCAAACAGCTGAGCCACAGCCACTTGCGGGTCAGGCCACCGTTGCGGTGCAAAACAGGCCGTCCGGCCCTATGAAACGGGCCGTTCGGGAGGGCCATACGGGCCGTCTTGGCTTGCCATACGGCCCATGTTGCAGCCCGGCAACCGCTGTGTCAACATATTTCATGTGCCGAAAGAAGCCCGCAGGTGGGGCCGGCGCCTCTATCGGCGCCGCCCCACCGTCAGGCCAAGATATGTATTTCAACTAACATCCTGAGGGCCGGAAGGCGTCACCTGACCACATATTTCTTTCCGTTGAATATGTAGATGCCGCGCGGCAGCCCTTCGAGCGACGTGGCACCCGAGCGCACCTTCTGCCCCGTGATGCTGTAGACGTCGCCCACGGCAGGCGTTGCGCTGTCGCCCTCAATGGCTTCTATCCCGTCGGCAACCTTGTCGCCATAGTAGCGCAGCTGCACCCCGGCCACGAAAGAATAGCTTGCACTGGGTATGTTGCAAACCGAAACGCCTATCTCCAACGGCCCGGCCTGCTCGAGCGAGAAGTCGAGCGTGGTGGTGTAATGGCCTGCCTCGATGAGCGGGAATATGTTGGTGCCGTGGCGGTAGTCGTCGAACGAGAGCTTGAGCACATTTTCAACATAGTCGCGGTCGGCGTTGGAGAGCAGCCCGCGCACGGGCACCGAGTCTTCATTTGCCACGAGGAACATAGGCTCCATGGCCTCGTAGTCGGCAAAGTTCCAGTCGTTGTCGGGCAGGTTCAGGCGGTATGTGGCACCTGTCTCAGCCTGGTAGGCACCGGCAGGCAGCCCCTGCAGCACCTGTGCCATGCGCGACGAGCGCAGCGTGCCGGCCCCGTAGTACAGGCTCACGCCTCCGTTGTCGGCTGCATGCCTGTCGCCCGAGCATGTCCATCCCACGGTTCCGTCGGCAAAGTCGGCGTTGGCAATGAGGGCGGTCAGGTCGAAATACTTGCCTTCGGCCGGCCATACGCCGCTCGTCATGAATGTGTTTCGGGCAGCGGCAAGCGCGTCGATGGCACCCCAGAGGGCACTGATGTCGGTGCTGCCGTCGCATACCGACCGCGCGTCGGATATGGCGTTGGCAAACGGCTTGGTGTCGACGCCGTTGGGGTTGCGTGATGAGCTCAGCATATCCTGAGCCTCACCGATAGCGGCTTCGAGGCTGTCGCGCACCGGACCCATAGCCGCCTTGATTGAATCGGCCACATATTTGTCGTAGTCGCCGTAGTAAGTGAGCGTGCATGCGCCGAAGTATATCTTGTTGCAGAGCTTGTTCTGCAGGGCGTCGAGGCCCACGCGGAGCGTCGTCGGCCCGTCGGTGACGGTGCGGACGGTGATGCGGTCGGGCGTGGCATCGGTATGCACCTGCACCCGGTTGTCGCCGCATATCAAGTAAACGCCGGTCTCCGGTCCGTCGAGAGACGACGAAGAGTTGTATGCGTAAATCTCGCACGTAAACTCATACATGCCTGCCCCGGCCACAGCCACGTCTTGCCAGGCATGGCGCGGGTCGTGTGCCGAGCTGCCGCGGTCGTATGCCAGCGCCCTGCCGGTGCTGAAGAGGCTGCTCGAACGCACCTTCCACGACTTGTCGTCTTCATGGTCCCAGCCTGTGGTACCGTTCGAGAAGTCGCCGTTGACGAGCCCCTGCAGGGCCGGGGTTGCATAACTTGCGTTGGCGTCATAGAACACCGTGCGGGCCGCAATGAGTGCCGCGTCGGCGCTGACCATGCCCACCGAGTCGCGGTTCTCGGCCGTCAGCGAGCCGTAGAAGGCCTCGGCCGTGCTGATGGCAGCGCCAAGTGCGTCCTTGCCGTTGGGCCTGCTGTCGTCGGCCATCAGCTCCTTGCAACCGGCGATGTCGTCGCCCAGGGTGACATACTCGGCGTTGATGGTGTGGAATGCGCTTATCGTCTTGTTGAGCTTCTGCGTCCGGTCTTCCACAACAGAGGCCTTGGTGGCGTTGTCGTAGGCGTCGCGGGCCAGCGCAAGGCTGTCGCCCAGCTCTTTCTTTGCATACAGATACCTGTCTGAGGCAAGCAAGACGCCGGCCGAATCGATAGACACCTTAAGGGCCGAACGGGCCGAGGCGAGCGCCTTCGAGTTTACGTAGTCTTCCACATCCGACACCGAACCGCCTATGAGACGGAGCTCCGTGTCGTCAAACTGGGCCGCGTTGCCCACGTTGCCGGGCAGGTAGTAGCCTATGGTGAGCGTCTCGCCTTCCTTTATCTCGGTAAGCACGGTGTAGGTGTTGAGCGACTTCGTGCTCACGGGGTAGCAGTCGGCAGAGTCGCCATTGAGGAATATCTTGATGCCGCCAAACTCCTTGCCCTGGTCAATGCGGTAGCCGTCGCGCTCGTCGGCGTACACTTGTGCACGCCCTTTCGTGGTGAACATGTACGTGCCGGCAGGCAGGTCGATGGTCTGGTACACCTTGCTCTCGGCCAGTTTCATGTGGCCCGGTATGCTGGCCTCTATGAAAGTGGAGGTGAAGGGGAAGCTCTCGGGGCGCACAAACCAGCGCCCTCCGGTGGCCGTCCAGCCGCCGCCGATGTTCGATACCTTCGACGCTATGGTCGCATCGTCAAAGTTCGGGCACTTGAGAAACGGCGTCACGTTGGCCGAATTGGCGTCGAGGAACTCCTGCAGCGGCGTGTTGTCAGGGCCAACGATGTAAGACAAGACGTCGTTAACCTCCTCAACGCCCATCTCTGTGCCCAACAACGACTTCAAGTCCTGTATCGGCATCTCGAGCGTTTCGCGCGAATTGGGGAACAGTTCCTTGTTTTCGTCGGCCAAAAACCATTCGAGCCGGCTTATGGCACGCTCTATCAGGCGGTCGTCGCCTACCTCGTTGCAGCGGTAAATGCTAAAGTCGGCATAGCTGTCGCCCTGCCTCAGGTTGCCCAAATCGACCAGTATGTAGCCGTCTTGGGCCGCCTCGTAGTCGTAGGTGATTGTTTTCCAGCCTGTGTCGTAGGTCTGCGACGTGGCAATGGCGTCGTAGCCGGCCGACGAAGTGCCCGCCGAGCCATCCTGGTTGAAGTAAACATTCTGGTAGTTCTTGCTCCCTTCCTTTATCGAAGTGGACGAAAGCGTGGAGGCAGCCTTTATGTTGTAGGATATGACATAGTCGCTGCCGGCTTCGGCGGGCACCTTGACAAAGAGCGACCCGGTGGGATCGGCACCGGCACTTGAGCTCACCACGATGCAGTTTTTGCCGTCGGGGCCACCTGCCACCACCGTAAACATGTCCTGGCTTACGGGCTCTCCGCTCTCGGTTACCCACCCGTCGAGGCCGGCGGAGAAGTCGCCGTTGGCTATCAGGTTGTCCGACAACACCTTGTAGCGCCCGCCCGACGTATAGACATAGCCGTCGGCAGGGACTGCGTTGGCTTGCGCAACAACGGCAAGCGCAACAATAAACATGGTCAATAGTCTTTTCATAACAGTTGTTTTATGCGATTAATAATATCATTTATGACTTTGTTGTAACATGGTTTCAATCATGCAAGGGCGTTGGGCCTGCACCGCAACACCTCCACCCGACGGCAAATATACAATTGCGGCAACGGTTTTGGCGTATAAAATCGTACGAAAGCGTATGTTTTCGTACCGATGCGGCACAGGCCCGGGGTTTGTCACTCAATGCAGAGCGTGCCGTTGTATGTGCCCTTCGACGGCAGTCGGGTGCCGGGTTCCTTAAGCCTGCCCTTCTCGGGGCGGCAGAGCACCCGTGTGGCAAAGCGCAACACGTCGGGCGAGGAGGCGTCGCGCACGAGATGGCCGGGTGCCGTCAGCCTGACCGTAAGGCCGCCGCTGCCCACCTCGGCCCACCTCATCTGCTTGGTGCCGTAGGCGTTTCGCCCGTCCCACAGGCCCATCACGGCGGCCTCCCGCTTGTTGGGATGAGTGTCGCAGGGGCCCAGTCCGAACCACCTTTCGAGCGTTGTGCCTGGCGACATTGCCGCCTGCAGCCCTACGAGCGGCAGCATGTTGGTCTGGAAGTCGGTCGCGATGGAGTATTCTACGGCCATCCTGCCGCTGCCGTCGATGCGGTAGCGCACGTCGGCCTCAAGCCTGTTGCTGTCGTTGGCCACATAAGCCACCACCGAGCGGAGCACGATGCAGCCGCTGTCGCGGGCCACGGTGAGCTCCGCCTTGCCCGGCACCAGCTTGTCGGGGCTTACGCCTTTGGCAAACTTACGGCCCCTGATGGTCATGTCTCCCTCGTTAAACTTGTGCCAAACGGTGGGCCGCATGGCCCCCATCACCTTCGTTCCGCCCTTCGATACGGACACCGGCATGCCCGTGGCGCGGCTGAACACATATTCCATGTCGCCGGCCCTGACGCTCAGCTCGTCACCGTTGTCGGCCACCGACGGCGCTGCCGCCGCGGCTGCAGGCTTCCCTTCGGCATACGAGGCGGGCTTCAGCTCTACGCTGTTGCGCCCAATCTCGCGGCCCAGCGAGTCGGCAAAGACTATCAGCACGTATGCCGTCTCTCCGCGCCCGACGGCGCCCAGCCTGCCGAGCGGCACCTTCACGAGCCCCAGCGAGTGGGGCGCGGCGTCGGCGCGGACGGTGGCCGAGTCGAGCCTCTGGCCGTCTTTGCACAGCGTCCAGGCCACTCTGACCGAGCCCAGTGGCGTGAAGTCGTAGTCGTTGCGCACAGCTATGAGGGCAGTGTCGGCCCCATCGGCAATGTCCACGCTGCCGCAGGCAGGCCTCACGGGGGCATATACGGCCTTCAGCTCAAGGTAGTCGCGCGTTGTGTTGCGGTAGGAGTCAACAATCCCGTCCCACCCGTTTGAGCTGATGCGCAGGTAAGGGTCGTCCTTGACAATGCCGCCATAGCGCTTCTCGTCGCGCCTCGTTGGCGTCTTGATGCCCTGGTCTGCCCACATCCACACAGCCCCGCCAGCCCCGGCCGGGTGGCTTGTGAGCGCGCGCCACCTGTCGGCCAGCCCCCCGAAACGGTCGGTGCCGAAGGCGTGGGTGTACTCTGTAGTTATCACAGGGCGGTCGCTTGTGGCCGCAAGAGAGTCGTATTCGCCCGCCGTCCAGTAGTGGGGCGCCCTGATGTCAATCTCTTCGGGCAGGCTGCCGTCGGCGTTCCACGGCAGCAATATGGGCCGCGTGCCGTCGAGAGCCTTTACCACCCGCGCCGCCCTGAGGTACATGCCGGTGAGCGCATCCTCGTTGCCCACCGACCAGTATATCACCGACGGGTTGTTGACGTCGCGCTCCACGGTCTCCACCGTGCGCAGCATCGAGCCCGCCGTGAAGCCCGGGTCGACGGCCATGCCGCCCGCCCCGCCGAGCGAAACCTCGCCCCCGACATACATGCCAATCGAGTCGCAAAGCTCGATGAAGCCCTTGGCGTGCTGGTAATGGGCCGTCCTGACATAGTTGATGTTGGCCGCCTTCATCAGCCGGAGGTCGCGCAGCCAGTGCTCGCGCGTGGTGGCGCGCCCCACGTCGGGGTGCTCGTCGTGGTGGTTGACGCCGCGCAGCTTCACCGGCCGGCCGTTGACGCGCAGCACGCCGCCGTCGGTGGTAACCTCGCGGAAGCCTATGCGCTGCACCGAAGCCTGGCTCACGCCGTCGGGCTCAACCAGTTCGACGCGCAGGATGTACAGGTATGGGTGCTCGGCATTCCACTGGCGGGGCTCCGCCACGCGCATGGTCACGGCTGTCTCGCGCCCGGTCGAGGTGTGGGCCGCCACGCGCCTTTCCACCGTCTGCACCGTTTCGCCGCCGGCATCGAGCAGCGTGAAGCGCAGCACATAGGGCTGCCCGGGGCTCCGGTAGTTGCCCGGCAGGGTGTTCTTGTGGCGGTCTATCACCATGACCTTCATCTTCAGGTCGGCGTCGCGGTAGTCTTTGTCGAAGTCGGTCACCACCCTCACGGCGTCAATCCAGCGCTTGGCGGGCATGGCTTCGAGCGTCACATCGCGGTAGATGCCGCCAAGCGACCAGTCGTCGTAGGTGTCGCAGACATACCCCGGGTACACTTGCCTGACGCGGACAGCAAGCAAATTGTCGGCGTCGGCGCTGACAAGGCCCGTCACGTCGTAGGAAAACGAGGTGAAACCGCTGTCGTGGCGCCCCACCCATCGGCCGTTGAGCCACACCTCGGCCGACGCCCACACGCCGCCGAAGTGCAGCAGCACGCGCTTGCCGGCAAACGAACGGGGCACGCGGAAGTGCCTGAGGTAGAAGCCTTCGCTGTGGGGCGCGTCCTTGAACTCGCGGTAGACGGGCTCCTCGAAGCCCTGCACGGCCCAGCACGACGGCACCTTGACCGTGGTGAAACCGCGCGCGGGGCGCTCCGGGTCGTAAAACCCCGACGCCGCTATCGAGTCGGCCTGGCGCGGGCCCGGGGCGTAGCGAAACTGCCAGTCGCCGTTGATGCAGACGCTCTCTTGCGCCGCCGACACCGCAAACGACATGGCCATCAATGACAATAATAAATTTCTCATCGTATGGTATCTATTGGTTTTGATTGTTGTTGACATTGTTATGAATGAATACTGATACGGCACGGGCGGCGCATTTCCGTAAAATATTGTTACCGTCGGCACGGGGCGGCGCAACCGCCTGGGTGACAGCGGGTTGCAAAACGGCCCGTTTCGGCCTGCGAAACGGCCCCGGCCACGCCCCAAAACGGCCTCCGCCGCACTGCAATACGGGCCGTTTGGCCATGCCGCCACGGCCGGGCCTCCGCGCGGCCGTGGCCGTTGTAAACAAAAGTTACGCTGCGGCCCACCAGCACCATGGCCACTACCGGCCCATGCCGAAGGCTAACGCCGCACATACTTCTTGCCGCCCCGGATGTAGATGCCGCGCCCGGGACGGTCGACAATGCGCCCGCCGAGGTCGTGGCAGGGCCCTTCGGCGGCAGGCGCGGCCACAGCCGCAGGCTCTATCCCGGAGGCTATGTCGTCGTCGGAAGTCAGGTCTGAGCCAAGGTAATAGCCCAGCTGGGTTGGCATGTTGTAGCCTATGTTCTGGTTGATTGCGCTCATGTGGTATACATGGTCGGTCATAAGCCACGGGAAGGAATGCTCCGTGGGATACCAGGTTGAGAAGATGCGCAACTCTTTTGTGAACGTGGTGTCGGGGAAGATGAGCTCTTCGCGCCAGTCGCCGAGCATGTCGCCATACCAGCAAGGGTTCTCCTTGGTGCCGTTGACGTAGCTCACGCCATAGCGGTATACTGTGAACACGCGGTCGTAAACCTCTTTGTTCATGGCGTCGATGCGCGTTCCGTTTAGCAGCTGGCGGTTGAGCTCGCCGCTGAACCACACGGCCATGTTGCACGAGGCGGGCTTGTAGCCCAGGTCGCGGCCGTCGATGGAATGGGCGTTGCCCCTGAACCACCACACCTCGCAGCCCGGATAGCGCGGGTCTATGTCGGCCACGCAGGCCCGGCCTACGTCGGAGTCGTCGTTATGCTGCCATATCACGCGCCCCGTTCTGGCGTCGCGCAGGGCCGCCCCCACGCTCCCTGTCTCGAAGCACGACCATATCTGCAGGCCGTCGGCGGCGGGGTCGAACTTGCCCAGGTGCAGGGCGTCGCCATGGCCCAGGCCGATGCAGTTGAGCCCCGTGCCGTCGTGGTCGATGGTGCACGACCCGTAGACCACCTCGTCGAAGCCGTCGCCGTCGACATCGCCCACGCTCAGGCTGTGGTATCCCTGCCCCGAGTAGTAGCGCTGGCCGCTGACCGACGAGTCGAAGCGCCACCGCCGCCGAAGCTCTCCGCCCGAATAGTCCCACGCCTCGAGCACCGACTTGCCGTAGACGCCGCGCGTGATGAGCACCGAGAGGCGCTCGCCGTCGAAGCACCCGGCCCCGATGCGGTAGCTGCTGGCCCGCTTGTAGTTGCTGTCGCCCCACTCCTCGCTCGTGCCCCGGGCTATGTAGTCGGCGCGGGCCAGCTCACGTCCGCTCGCGCCATCGATGACAGAGATGAACTCCGGGCCCGCCGGTATATACTGGCTTCCGTCTACGCGGTAGTCGGTGAGGCCGTCGCCGTCGGTGTCGCCTATCTCGGTGCCGTCGCCAAACACCGTTCCCTCCGACGTGCGCATGGCCACCTCGGCCCTTCCGTCGCCGTCGAAGTCGGCCACGGCAAACGACGCCGAGTTGCCCAAAGGTATGTTCGGGCCCGAGCACACCCGCCACATGAACGTGCCGTCGAGGCGGTAGGCCTCGAAGAGGGTGGTGTGGCGCACGTCGCGGGCCACGGCCCCCTCGCCCCCGTCAGTGGTCTCTGTGCTCACCAGCCGCTTCAGTACAATCTCGCAAATGCCGTCGCCATCAAGGTCGCCCACGCTCGCGTCGTTGGCCAGGTAGGCGTATGTGGGGTTCACCCCGGTGGTTGTGGCGAGCGGCACCGATATGTATGGCAATCCGGCCGAAGCCTGCCCGGCCTTCATGGTATACTCCGAGAGCGTGGCATCGCTGCCGTGGTAGGTCAGGCGGTAGGTGTTGTCGACAGTCCTGTCGGCCGCCGCGTCCTGGTAGTTGTACCTGCCCGCTATCGGCTCGGCGTTGACCTTGACCTCGCGTCCGCCCGCCGGCGTGCGGTAAAGGTCGAACGCCAGGCCGGCGCCATCGCCCGGCAGCTTGCGCCAACTGAGCAGTATCTTGTTGTTATGGTGGCTGAATATGCCTTTCGTGGCATCTTTCCGCCCGTTTATCGACCCCCACAGGGCCCTGCCTGCGGGTTCGCCCGCCACGGCGGGCACGGCTGCGCACAACAGTGCGGCCAGGCAAAGTGAAACAGTGTGTGACATATCTTAATGTTTTAGGTTTGTACTAAAGGATGCCGTCAAAGGCGGCAAGCGGGCGCCACGCCCACGGCCCGGCGCGCCAAGGTGGCGGGCAACGCCACGTGGCGCTGCCGCAGCGGCGCACGCAGACAGGCTGCGGCAGCGGGCCTCAGAGGCTGTCGAGCCAGGCCTCGAGCTCGCCCATGAGCTGGCGGCGGTAGGCAAACCGCCCGCCGAAGCCCCAGCCGTGGGCCCCCGTGGGATAGACGTGGAGCGCGGCCGGCACGCCGTTGGCCATCAGGGCAAGGTAATAGCTGATGGCGTTGCGGGCCGGAACCTTCACGTCGTCCTCGTTTGCCACGATGAAAGCGCGCGGCGACGTGGAGTCGACATTGAGCTCGTTGCTGTAGCGCCTGACGTCGGCCGCCGTGGCACGGGGCCCTATCAGGTTGTTGCGCGATGGCATGTGGGTGTACGACGAGTCCATGGTTACGACGGGATAAAACAGGCACTGGAAGTCGGGACGGGCCTCACCGCGCGAGTTGGTGGCCACATACGAGGCCAGATGGCCGCCGGCCGAGAAGCCGAAGATGCCCACCGCGTCGGGCCTTATGCCCCACTCCAACGCATGGCGCCTTACCAACGCCACGGCCTCCTCGGCATCGCGCACTGGCTTCGACGGGTCGCCGGCGGGCATGGTGTAGCGCAACACTATGGCCGCGCAGCCCATCGAGTTGAGGTAACCCACCCAGTCGAAGCCCTCGCTCTGCAGTTCAAGGTAACCGTAACGCCCGCCCGGGCACAACACCACGGCACGACCGTCGGCCCGACCGGCCTCGGGCAGCGACACATAGATGCGGCCCGTGCCCGAGCTGAGCACAATCTCCTTGCCCACCGGCGCCAGCGCCTTGGCTTCCAAACGCAGGCCCGGCACCACGGCCAGGGCCAACAGCAATGACATTATATATTTCATGACTATATTGTTTTTGCCGCAAAATTAAGCCATAGCCCCACCATGGCGCGTTCAAAATCGTACGTTTGCGTATGTTTTTGTACCACCTGGGGCTGCCACCATGCCCCCATGGCCACCCGAAGGCGGCGATAAGCCAATTTGACATGGCTAAAAACGGGATGCGGGGAAAATAAGTATGCACATGCAGCGTTATATCCTTAGGGCACGCTACGGCCCTGACCGAAAACAAGCAAAGGCTCGGGCGCGATGCCGACGGCCCCGGCACAAAAGCCCACGGCGCCCATCGGGATATGGCAGACGGCTGCCGCCGGAGGGCCTTACAGACAATTGCAAACCTAAACGACAACGATATGAAACAATCTGTCACATCATTGCTCTTCGCCATGATGCTGGTGCCGTGCCATGCACAGGTGCACCCGGCATGGGGCGACCGTGGCGACGGTACATACGCCAACCCCATATTGAACGCCGACTACAGCGACCCCGACGTCATACGGGTGGGCGACAAGTATTACATGGTGGCCTCCGACTTCCATTACATAGGCATCCAGGTGCTTGAGTCCGCCGACATGGTGAACTGGAAAATAGTCAGCCAGGTGTACGACCGGTTCGACATGCCGGGATGGGACGCCAACAACCACTACGGCGGAGGGTCGTGGGCACCGAGCATAAGGTGGCACGACGGGCGCTTCTGGGTGTTTTTCTGCACGCCCGACGACGGCCTGTTCATGAGCACGGCCACCGACGCGCGAGGGCCGTGGAGCCCGTTGCACTGTGTTGAGAAGGTGGAACGATGGGAAGACCCGTGCCCTCTGTGGGACGACGACGGGCAGGCTTACCTTGGCCATAGCGTGCTTGGCGCAGGCCCGATAATAGTGCACAGGATGGCGCCCGACGGCTCGCGGTTGCTCGACAAGGGCCGAACGGTATACACGGGGCCTGTGGCCGAAGGCACCAAATGGCTCAAGAAAGACGGCTACTACTACCTCATAATACCCGAGGGAGGGGTGGAAAGCGGATGGCAGACGGTGCTGCGGTCGCGCAACATCTACGGCCCCTATGAGCGGAAGGTGGTGCTCGAACAGGGCCCGACGCCCGTCAACGGGCCCCACCAGGGCGCCCTTGTCGACACGCCAAGCGGCGAATGGTGGTTCTTCCACTTCCAGTCGGTGAACCCCACGGGCAGGATTGTACACCTGCAACCGGCCGGATGGCGCGGCGGATGGCCCGAAATTGGCACCGACACCGACGGCAACGGCATAGGCGAACCCGTGGACAGCCACGGCAAACCGGCCACGACAGCGGCCGACAAGCCCTGCCTGCCACAGGCAAGCGACTGGTTTGACGGCAACGAACTGTACTGGCGGGGGCAGCACTCATCGAGGCTCATGCCGCAATGGCAGTGGTGCCACAACCCCGACAACAGCAAATGGAGCCTCGACGAGCGCCCCGGGTGGCTCACGCTGCACGCCGACAGGGCCGACAGCCTGCGCCCGTGCCGCAACATGCTTACGCAGAAGGCTATGGGATATGGGGGCACCGCCACCACCAAGGTGGAACTGACAGACAGCACCGGCAGCACCTTTGCCGGACTGCTATGCAACGGCAAGCAGTTCAGGGCCGTCGGACTGTGCCCCGAGGGGGTGTTCACCGAATGCGACGGACGGCGCACCATCGTTGCCAAAGGCCGCTTCAAGGGCGTCTGCCTAAGGGTCGTGACCAACCTGGAAGCCAACAGCCACCGCTTCTTCTACAGCCTCGACGGGGCCAGCTTCAGCCCCGCCGGCGAACCGTTTGCCATGAGCAACGGCTACTGGAAGGGCATGCGGCTCGGCCTGTTCTGCTATTCTACGGCCGACAACGGCGGACATGCCGACTTCGACTGCTTTGTCTACGACATCAGCGGGTGGCCCGCAGCCGGCAAAGGGTGGCGATGACGGCATTGCGCCGTGGCGCCGCAAGCCGGCTGGCGCCACCCCTCAGCCGCACAACACAAAAACCGACGACCGGCAATGCTGCACAGAACACAGCATTGCCGGCCGGCGGCCAAACATCGGGCAAAGGCCGGCGGCACAGCCGCGGCGCCCCCTTCGACATGACGGCAGGCAGCCGGCGCGTGCCGACGCGCCCCACCCCGACAACCGGCCTATAGACCGCCGGCCGGCAGGGTCTCGCCCTCGAGAGGCCAGTTGGGCGACGGGTGGTGCATGGCCTTCATCTCGCGGTCAAACCGCTCGACCATGTCGGGATGCTCGGCGGCAAGGTTGTGGCGCTCGCCGGGGTCGTCCTTGAGGTTGTAAAGCTCCAAGGGCTTGTTCTTCTTCACCGTCACACACTTCCAGTCGCCACGCCTTGCGGCACGCTGCTTGCCCGGAAACTCCCAGTAGAGCAGCCTGTTGTCGGTGTCGACCTGCCTGCCGTAGAATAGCGGCAGTATGTTCATGCCGTCGATGCCTTGGGGCAACGAGGCCTCGCCACCGGCCAGGGCGGCCAGCGTGGGCATCACATCGGGGAAGTAGATTATGTTGTCCAGCTTCTGCACAGGCACCTTCCCGGGCTGGTTAACGATGAAAGGCACACGAATGCCGCCCTCGTAAAGCATGCCCTTGCGGCCGTTGAAGCCGGCGTTGCAGCCCAGTTCCTTGAGCGGGGCCTGCACCGCCGCGCCGTTGTCGGAGGCGAAGATGACCATCGTGTTCTCCCTCAGCCCGATGCTGTCGAGGTGAGACAGCAACCTGCCAATGGCCTTGTCCATGTGCGTTATGAGCGAGGCGTAGCGCTTGGTGTTCATCGTCCAGTCGCTGCGGTCGTCATACCACGACGTGTCATCGATGACATAAGGCTCGTGGGGCGCGTCGTATGCCAGGTAGAGGAAGAACGGGCGCTCCCTGTTGCGGTCGATGAAAGCCAGCGCGTCGTCGGTGCTTATGTCGGTGTTGTGGCGCACGTGGGCGTCGTGGGCGTTGGCGTCGATGTGTATGAGGCTGTCGCCGTGGAACCTGTAGTACGGGTAATAATATGGCGAATTAGACTCGACAGTGCTTATTGTCCACCCGTAGAACTCGTGGAACCCCCTGTGGTTGGGCGCAGCCATGGGGTCGTAGCCGTCGAGGTGCCACTTGTTGACAAGGCAGGTGCGGTAGCCCGCCGCCGAGAGAACGGTTGCGACGGTGGTGTCGGAGGGCAGGAGGTTGGCCCGGCGTATGTATGTGGTGTCGCCGGCGGGCGACACCTTCACGCCGCGTATGCCCCCGGCAGTGCACTGGTTGTCGCGTATGGTTGTCTTGCCAGTGTTCTTTCCGGTCATCAGAGCACACCTTGAAGGCGACGATATGCCGCTCCCGGCGTAGCTCTGCGTAAACGACGTGCCCGTGCGGGCCAGGTTGTCGATGTTGGGAGTCTTCACAAAGCGGCTCCCGTAGCACGACAGGTCGCCGTAGCCAAGGTCGTCGGCAAGTATGAAGATGATGTTGGGGCGGTCGGGCGTGGCCTTGGCCTGCCCGTCGGCAGCCTGCGCCTCGGTTGCCGAAATGATGCCGATGGCGGCAAACGCGCCGCCTATGCGTGTCCATCTCTTTCTCATTGCGGTTGTTTTAGTCATTGTATGAATGCAAGCGCAGGCCCACACCCCACACCCATGGCTGCAGAGCCGCTGTGCGCCGAGGGGGCTTGCACCATGCAAAGGTAACTGAAAAAAGCGACACAAAGAAGCGAAATGCGAAAAAAAATGAGCCTGTTTCTCCTGACGCCATGGGCCGTTCGGAGGCGCCAAAGGTAAAAGATGCACTATTTTCTGTAATACATGTAACCGCCATAAGAGATTTATTGGCTATCTTTGCCATGCAAATCAAAGAGAAAACGACATGGAGCAGACATTGATAATAGACTCGATTGAGAGTTACAACAATTACTTCGGGTTTGAGACACAGCACCCGCTCGTGGCCGTGGTCGACCTCAGGAAGGCCAAGCCCGAATCATTCCCCATGGAGGCGGCATACGACTACATGGTCTACGCCCTCTTCCTAAAGCAGACATACTGCGGCGACATCACCTACGGCAGGCAGCCCTACGACTACCAGGAGGGCACCGTCACCAGCTTCGCCCCGGGACAAGTGGTGCACGTAAAGCGCATGCCGCACTTCGAACCCAACGCCCGCGGGCTGCTGTTCCACCCCGACCTCATACGGGGCACGTCGCTCGGAAAGGGCATAGGGCAGTATTCGTTTTTCGACTACTCCTCGCGCGAGGCGCTGCACCTGTCTGACGACGAGAAAAAGATATTCACCGACTGCCTCAACAAGATTGAGATGGAACTCGGACGTCCCATCGACCAGCACAGCAAGCCGCTGATATGCCGCAACATAGAGCTGCTGCTCGACTATTGCATGAGGTTCTACGACAGGCAGTTCATCACCCGCCGCGAAGCCAACCACGACGTGCTCACGCGCTTTGAGAACGAGCTCAACACCTACTTCAGGGGCAACCGGGCCGAGCGCGAGGGGCTGCCGTCGGTGAAATACTTCGCCGAAAGGTGCTTCCTTTCGCCCAACTACTTCGGCGACCTCGTGAAAAAAGAAACCGGACGGTCGCCGCAAGAGTTCATACAAGGAAAGATAATAGACCTGGCCAAGGACTTCCTGGCCGGCACAGACAAGTCGGTCACCGAGATTGCATACAGCCTGGGATTCCAGTATCCGCAGCACTTCAACCGCTACTTCAAGCGCGGGGTGGGCATGACGCCCATGGAGTACAGGCGCACAGGGGCCGAAGCATGAGGCAAACATCAATCCGAATGCCTATGAACGACACAGATACTTCGACCGTGTGCCGGTGCAACCGCATTTTCGGCGAGCGCACGCTGCACCCGCTGGCCAGCGTCATCGACCTGAGCCGGGCGGCCCCGCAGCAAGAGCTGAGCCTCGACTGCTATGCCGTGATGGTGGCCGGCAGGGTGCCGGGATGCCGCAACGGCACCCTGTGCAGCTGCGACTATGCCGACGCCACGGTGCTGTTTGCGCCGCCGGGCCACCACATAGAGGCCCAAGGCGAAGCCGACAGCCGGCTGCTGCTGTTCCACCCCGACCTGACAAGCCTCGACAGCCTGGGCATGAAGATGCCCGAATACACCTACTTCGGCTACAACAAGAGCGAGGCGCTGCGGCTGTCGCTGCGCGAAAAGAGGCAGGTGGAGCGATGCCTCGACTATATCGACGAAGAGCTGCACTGGGGCATCGACCGCTTCAGCCGCATACTGCTGTGCAACAAAATCGAACTGCTGCTCAACTACTGCCTCCGGTTCTATGCCAGGCAGTTCATACTGCGCCACGACATCATCAGCGAAGACATAGCGAAGGTAACCGAAAAGATTGACATATACCTCAGGTCGGGACGCGCCGCGGCCACAGGACTGCCCGGGGCACAGCTGGTGGCGCAATGGGCGGGGCACTCGCAGGCATACACGTCGGACATGCTGCACGCCGAAACGGGCCACACCACCGAGGAATATGTGCAGAAAAGACGCTTCGAGATGGCCAAGCAGATGCTCATAGGCACAGAAAGCAAGGTGAGCGAGATAGCCGCCACACTGGGATTCCCGTCGACACCGGCATTCACCATGCTCTTTGAGAAATGCACCGGATGCACGCCCAACGAGTACCGAAACCACTGACAGGACGCCCCGGGGCGGTAAACAATACATACAAAACGGCCTGCGACGATATGTCGCAGGCCGTTTTGCCTGATGGCGGAGGCCGTATTGCACCGCCGAACGGCCTCCGCCGCATTGCAATACATGCCGTTTGGCAGCGCTATACGGGCGTTGCCGCAAACCGCTATGGCAGAAGCACTTGCACCGGCGCGGGCGAATGGCTCCGCAATGCGAAAAATGCCGACACCGACTGGCATGGCAGACAGAACATCAAGACAATGGGCCACGACTCTTAACAAACAGCCTGCAGCCAAGCCGACGGGTGATATCACCCTGCGGCCCGGCCGTGCGAAAGCCTTATTCAGGCGGTAAGCACTATAGCTTTCGATAGCATGTTTTCATCAAAACAATAAATCCAAGTGTCAACAGAGCTTGCTTCTATCTAAAGCATCCGCCCAATCCATCACACACATTAATTAAGACAACCGGCAAAACCAACCGAACACAAGGCAAAACCAACCGAAGCGTTGCCACGTTTGCATAATGCCGACACCGACGCCGAGCGTCGGAAACAGAGCCAAAGAGCCCAAAGCGGCAGTCAAATACAATGGCAACGAGGCGGTCTGCAGGGGCAATCGGCCACATGGATTGCACATTATATATAATAAGGCCAGCCATCCTCGGCCTCGCAACATCAACCAACATACATATTTCCGCCGCAATCACCGGCCCCGTCACAACCTTTTCAGATACAGTTGCGCTGCCGGCGCCACGCCATCGGCAGGGCCCGGCCGCGCCCATGATGCCCCCGGCGTACGGCAGCAATAGCGCCGCAGGCTGCCTTTGCAACCAAGTTGCACAGGCTTCGGCATACCTTTGCCTGTGAAAAAGCGCAGCCCACGGGCCCCGGCGCAAGGGGCACGGCCTGCGCAACTACTTACACAGAGCAAACAAAAGCATAATAAGGATATGGAGGAAAACCACAACCACCACCACCATCATGCACATGTGCATGAGGTGAAATCGCTCAACGGCATTTTCATCTTGTCGATTGCGCTCAACGCCGCCTTTGTCATTGTCGAGGCAGCGGTGGGCTTTTTGGAAAACTCGCTGTCGCTGCTGTCCGACGCCGGCCACAACCTGGGCGACGTGTTCTCGCTGCTCCTTGTGCTCGCCGCCTTCAAGCTGGCCGCCGTGCACCCCTCGAAGCGGTTTACCTACGGCCTGAAGAAGAGCACCGTGCTCATATCGCTGCTCAACGCCATCATACTGCTCGTGGCCGTAGGGGCCATCATTCTGGAGAGCATACACAAGTTCCGCGAGCCCGCCCAGGTAGACGGCATTGCCGTGTCGTGGACGGCCTTCGTGGGCATAATCATCAACGGGGCCACCGCCCTGCTGCTCATGAGGGGCCAGAAGGGCGACATCAACGTGCGCGGGGCATTCCTGCACATGGCCGCCGACACGCTTGTGAGCGTGGGCGTGGTAATATCCGGCGTGGCCATCACCCTGACGGGATGCAACACCATCGACCCCATCGTGTCGCTCGTCATTGCCGCCGTGATACTGGTGTCTACCTGGAAGCTGCTCTCCGAGAGCCTGCGGCTGTCGCTCGACGGCACCCCCGAGGGCATCGACCCCGAGCACGTGATAGCCAAGATGGAGGGTTGCGCCCACGTGGTCAACGTGCACCACCTGCACATCTGGGCCATGAGCACCACGGCCAACGCCCTGACGGCCCACGTGGTGATAGACGACCTCGGGGCCATGGAGCAGGCCAAGGCCGGGATAAAGGCGGCGCTCATGGCCGAAGGCATTGCCCACAGCACTCTCGAGATGGAGACCGCCGACTGCCACTGCGCCGACCACGACACGCAATACGGAGGATGAGCAACCGAAGATTCTGTAATTCGGGTATGCCATGTATTGCAGATAATCAGTATCTTTGCCCCATCAAAACCACAAAAACATGAAAAAGCTACTGACTATCGCCATCGCCATGATGGCTGCGGCTGGCGCCATGGCCCAGTCGAAGGTGTATTTCACCAAAGAGATTACCCCTGAGTCGCTTGTCAAGGTTTACAAGGCCCTGGGCGTGGAACCCACCGGCCGCGTGGCCGTGAAGATAAGCACTGGCGAACCCGGAGGCCACAACTACCTGAAACCGACGCTCATACGCAACCTCGTCGACGAGGTAAAGGGCACCATTGTTGAGTGCAACACTGCCTACGGCGGGCGCCGCAGCACGTCGGCCGAGCACCGCAAGGCCATACACGAGCACGGCTTCGACAGCATAGCGCGTGTGGACATCATGGACGAGGAGGGAAACATGAACATACCGGTGAAGGACACCACGCACATAAAGTATGACATAGTGGGCTCGCACCTGGCCAACTACGACTTCATGGTAAACCTCGCCCACTTCAAGGGCCACGCCATGGGCGGGTTCGGAGGAGTGCTCAAGAATGCCAGCATAGGCGTTGCGTCGGCCGACGGAAAGGCTTACATACACTCGGCGGGCAAGGTGCAGAGCCCCAAGGAGCTGTGGCAGAACCTGCCGGCGCAAGACTATTTCCTCGAGTCGATGGCCGCTGCGGCGCAGGGAGTGCACGACTACATGAATGGTCGCGTGGTTTACATCAACGTGATGAACAACATGAGCGTTGACTGCGACTGCGACTCCCACCCGGCCGACCCGAAGATGAAGGATGTGGGCATACTGGCCTCAACCGACCCCGTGGCGCTCGACAAGGCTTGCCTCGACATTGTGTTCAACCACAAGGCCACGCCGGGCGACGACAACAAGCCGCTCATCGAGCGCATCAACCGCCAGCACGGTACTTACATCGTTGACTATGCCGAGCGGATTGGGCTCGGCTCGAAGAATTACGAGATTGTAGAGCTAAAGTAAAGCTGCCACAAACGACAAAGCCGGGGAGCGGACTTCCGTTCCCCGGCTTTGTCGTTTGCAGCCTGCTGCACCCCGCAGGCCTGCCTGCCGGCCACGCCCGGCCACGCCACGGCCCCGCTCCGGCCGCCGAGCCGCGGCCAGCGCTGCCCTCAGCAATACTCCGAGGGAGTCATGCCGGTGGCCTTCTTGAAGCACCTGCTGAAATATTTCGGGTCGGAGAAGCCACACTTGTAGGCCACCTCCGATATGTTGCCGCTGTGGGCGCGCAGCAGTTCCTTGGCGTAGGCTATGCGGGCCTCCTGCATGAAGTTGTTGGGGGTAACGCCAAACACCCGCTTCATGTTCAGGTAGAACACCGACCGGCTCATGCCCATGTCTTGCGCAAAGCTGTCGACGGTGAGCTCGGCGTTGGCCATGTTGCGCTCCATGTAGGCCCACACCTTGGCCGACCATGCGTCGTCCCGCTCACGCTCCACGTCGGCCTCGGGCGCCCCCTGGCCCGACACGTGCCTCTCGCCGTGCTTCAGCAGGGCGTATTCCACCTTCTCGCCGGTGGTCATCTTAATGTCGCTCAGCTCGCGCTGCAGCCGCCTGATGTATGCCGCCACCTTGAATATGGCGTAGAGCGCCACGAGTAGCAGCCCCCCGTAGAGCATCCATGCCATGGGCCTCTCGTTGAATGCGGGCGTGCGGTGTATCTCGATGGTGCGCTCGTTGTCGGTCCAGATGCCGTCGCCGTTGGTCGACTTTATGTGCAGCAGGTATTTCCCCGCCGGTATGTTGGCATAGCGAATGTGGCTGTCGGTGGTGTAGTTCCACGTCTCGTCCACCCCGTCGAGCTTGTAGGCATACTCTATCTGCTCGTTTTTGTTGTAGTCGAGTGCAGCCATCTCTATGCTCAGGCTCTTCTCGTTGGGGCCCAGCTCCACCCTGCTGCCGCAGTCAACGACTATTGGCGGCACGTAGCTGCTTTTCTTCAGCTCGGCCGGATTGAACTCCAGTATGCCCTGCGTGGTGCCCATCACGAGCCGCCCGTCGGCCATGCAGAGCGGGCGGGCCTCAGAGAAGACGAAGCCACCGCTGAACATGCTCCGCTTGAAGTTGGTGATGACGCCGGTGGACGGCACGAAGCAGCTCAGCGAGGCCCCCGACACGAGCCACAGCCGGCCCTGCTTGTCTTCGGTGACCGACATCACCACGTCGCTGGCCAGGCCGCTGTCGGTGGTGTAGGGCCTGAACGTTATGGTGTCGGAAAGCAGGTTGGTGCTCATTATTCGGCAAAGCCCGCCACCGTATGTAGACACGAAGATGTTGCCCGAGCGCGCCTGCACAATGTCGGTCACCCGGTTGTTGCTCAGCGAGGTGGCGTCGGCCGGGTCGCGCCGGTTGGCGTGAAACTTCATGGCAGCCGTGTTGCGCTCTATGCGCGCGGTGTAAAGGCCGGTGTTGGTGCCCACGAGCAGCACTCCGCCGGGCGTGATGGCCAGCCGGTGAATCTCTACGTCGCCCTCGTGGACGGGTGGCAGCCCGTTGCCGCTGTTGGCAAAGGTGACCCGTCCGCCCGGCCCCACGGTGGCCACGTTGAGCCCGCCTCCGTAAGTGCCAATCCACATGCGGCCGTACGAGTCTTCCACTATAGAGTATATGTCGTTGTGGTTTAGGTCGCCGTCTATGGGGTTGTTGGCCACGTAACGGTCTACGGCGAACCCCTTGTCCGACGGCGTCAGGCGGAACAGCCCGCTGCCCTTGGCCCCCATCCACACTGTGCCGCGGCTGTCTTCGCGTATGCAGTAGACGCTGTGGCCGAAGAGCACGGGCGCCGGCCTCAGGCTGCCGGAGGCGTCGAGGTAGCCCGCCAGCCGTCCGTCGCGGCCCACTATGCGCACATAGCCGTTTTTGTCGGCCACCCAGAGGCGCCCCTTGCTGTCTTCCATGAGACCGCGCACCTCTTCCTGCGGGGCGTCGGTGGCCTTGCGGTTGCTTATTGGCTTGCTAACAAACGATATGCGGTCGAGGCCCAGCATGGAGTACACCCATATCCCCCCCTGCCTGTCTTTGTAGAGAATGCGCACCGAAATGCCGGCATAGCGCGGCATGGCGGCCACCATGCGCTGCGTGGCCTCGTCGGGCATGTAGCGCACGTCGTGGGCCGAGCGCGGGCCAGTGTATGGCGTGAACTTGCGCGATGTGCGGTTGAATACGAAATAGTCGGAGCGCACCCGGCACAGGATGTTGCCGTCGGCGAGCTCGCGTATGTAGTCAATCCGGTTTGCCTCGAGGGGGCAGTTGTCGCCGGGCCGCGCCTTGTAGTTGCGCAGCCGGTAGCCGTCGTAGCGGTAAAGGCCGTCCCAGGTGGAAAACCATATTATCCCGGCGCGGTCTTGTATTATGCAGCTCACGCGGCTCTCGGCAAAGCCATCGCCCTCGTCGAAGGTCATTATCCGCACCTCGTCGGCAGCACGGAGGCCCATGCCCGAAAGCAGGGCTATGAGTATGAAAGCCAACAGTCGTCTCATTCCTGTCTATTGATGCAGTGTTCTTGCCTGCAAAGTTAGCGAAAAAATGTCTAAAAACTTAAGTGTTAGACCATTAAAATGCACGCCGGCAGGCAGATTGTCCGTACTCGGCCCCATGCCGCACCGGGGTCGGGGCAATGCGGCGCGGGCTATAAAAAACATTTACAACTCCCCTTCCGCGCAGCCACTTGCGCCGAATGGCGCTGCCAAACGTGCCCCGCGGCCGCCCCGAACAGCCTGTTTCGCCATGCAATAAGGCCTGTTTTGCAATGCCAAACGGCAGCCTGCCGCAGCCGCCTGTGTGCCAGCCACTTGCGCCGCGGGCCACGGCGCCGGTGCCTCGCGGCGCAAATTGTTACAAAAACCAGGCGGCCCGCAGGGCCATCAATGGCCGGAGCGGAGCACAGCCGCACGCGCCCGCGGGGCACGCCACGCCGAGCCATCGGGCGACAACGGCGGCAAGGCCGCGCCCGGGGGCCGCCGACAGGCGAAAACGAAGGTGTGAAAATCGTCCGTAACTGCCGTTTTGCCACGTGTTTACACGAAAATGCACCATGCCAACACGATTTTCCACCACACCGGCCGCCGTTTTTCGTAATTTTGCCGTGGTCAAAAACAGAAAACAAATTACTTGACTATATAAACATATTACTTAACTATTTCGTCTTAACCAGTGAGACAGTTTATTACGGTTATTGCATCGGCAGCGCTCGCGCTGTCGGTGCAAGCCAACCCAAAAGCACTGAACCTGTGGTACGGCTCGCCCGCCACGACATGGAACGAGGCCCTTCCCATAGGCAACGGACGCCTGGCTGCCATGGTGTTCGGCAATCCCGTCTGCGAGCAATTCCAGATAAACGAAGAGACCATATCCAACGGTTCGCCATACAGCAACCACAATCCCGACACCCCGAAATATCTCGACAATCTGCGCCAACTGATATTCAGCGGACGCAGCGACTCGGCGCAAGTGCTGGCCGAAACGCAGCTAATGGGCCCGAGGATATACGGCAAGGGAGGCGCATACCAGACTGCAGGCAGCCTGATGGTGCGCTTTGCCGACCACGGGGGCTACACCGGCTACCGGCGGAGTCTAAGCCTTGACAGCGCCCTCTCGACAACCACCTACAGCGTAGGCGGCGTGAGCTACAGGCAGGAAGCCTTCACCTCGTTAGCCGACCAGCTGCTCGTGATACGCTACACGGCATCGGAGCGCGGCAGGCTCAACTTCTCGGCGTCGCTGACATACCCCGAAGGCAACCCCACCAGGCGCAGCGCCCGGGGCGCCACGCTCACCATGGAGGGCACCACGCAGGCCGCCGGCCGCGCCGTGCCCGGCAAGGTGAGGTTTGTTGTCGACGCCAAGGTAGACAATGAAGGCGGCACGGTGACGGCAGCGGGCGACAGCCTCGTAGTGAGCGGGGCCGACGCCGTGACCATCTATGTGGCCATGGCCACCAACTTCGTCAACTACAAGGACATATCGGCCGACCCACGGCAGCGCATCGACCAATACATGGCGGCAAGCAACCGCCCCTATGCCGAGGCCAAGGCAGCCCACGTAGCCCGCTACAAGGAGCAGTTCGACCGCGTGAGCCTCGACCTCGGGCCCGACAAATATCCCGACAAGCCCACCGACGAGCGCATACGCGACTTCAAGGACGCAGCCGACAACTACCTCGTGGCGCTCTATTTCCAGTTTGGCCGCTACCTGCTCATAAGCTCGTCGCAGCCCGGATGCCAGCCCGCCAACCTGCAGGGCAAGTGGAACGCCAAGCTCAACCCGGCGTGGAGGTGCCGCTATACAGTAAACATAAACACCGAGATGAACTACTGGCCGGCCGAGCCCTGCAACCTGAGCGAGCTGCACGAGCCGCTGGTGCGCATGGTGGGCGAGCTGAGCCAGGCTGGAGCCGCCACGGCACGGCTGCAATACGGCTGCCGCGGATGGGTGGCCCACCACAACACCGACCTGTGGCGCATGACCGGACCGGTCGACGTTCCATACAGCGGAGCGTGGCCTATGTCGGGCGCATGGCTGTGCCAGCACCTATGGCAACGCTATCTCTACAACGGCGACCGCGACTACCTGCGCTCTGTCTACCCCTACATGAAGGGGGCGGCCGAGTTCTTCGTCGACTTCATGGTCACCGACCCGCGCAACGGCCACCTCGTGGTGTGCCCCTCGGTGTCGCCCGAAAACGCGCCGAAGCGCAAGCCCAAAGCC
Organism: Marseilla massiliensis; assembly: GCF_023336985.1. Lineage (NCBI taxonomy): Bacteria > Pseudomonadati > Bacteroidota > Bacteroidia > Bacteroidales > Prevotellaceae > Marseilla > Marseilla massiliensis. The sequence continues at coordinate 161,195 of NZ_JAMBLP010000002.1, forward strand.
AACCTCTATGCCGGCATCACCATGGACAACCAGCTCGTGGCCGACCTGTTCACCAACACGGCAGCCGCCGCGGCAGCGCTCGGCACCGACCGGCTCTTTGCCGACACGCTGCTCGGCATGCGCTCAAGGCTCATCCCGCTGCGCATAGGGAAGCACGGACAACTGCAGGAGTGGGCCGACGACTGGGACAGCCCGACCGACCACCACCGCCATGTGTCGCACCTCTGGGCACTGTATCCCGGCACCGAGATTTCGCCGCTGCGCAACCCCGAGGCCTTCGACGCCGCCAGGGTGTCGCTCACACAGCGCGGCGACCGCTCCACCGGATGGTCAATGGGGTGGAAAGTGTGCCTGTGGGCGCGCCTGCTCGACGGCGACCATGCCTACAAGCTCATCAAAGACCAGCTATCGCTCGTGCCTGCCAACGTTGAGAAAGGACAGGGCGGAGGCACTTACCCCAACATGTTCGACGCCCACCCGCCATTCCAGATAGACGGCAACTTCGGCTGCACGGCCGGCATTGCCGAGATGATGGTGCAGAGCCACGACGGCGCGGTGTTCCTGCTGCCGGCCATACCGGCCGAATGGGCCGACGGAGAGGTGAGCGGATTGCGCACGGTGGGAGGCTTCGTGATTGAGAAAATGAAGTGGCAACGAGGCAAGCTGGCCGAGGCCACCATACGCAGCACCATCGGAGGCAACCTCAGGCTGCGCTCGGCTGTGCCGGTGGCGTCGGAAAGCCACACGCTGAAGGCCGCTGACTACGCACAGCCCAACCCCAACCCGCTGTTCGCCACGTGGACAATGCCCGTGGAGCGCGTCAACCCTGAGGGCGGGTATGTGCCCGCCGGCAACCAGGCCACGGGCACGGCGGCACGCAAGACGCATCTATACGATGTGGAGACCCAACCAGGAGACATCATAACACTGAAAGGCATTTAACATAACTTTTACAAAAACTTTTTTCTTCATTAGTGAGGTGCGCCTGATGTGAATCATGCGCACCTTCTTTATATGGCACTTGCGGCGGGCCCGGGCGGCATATCCCAAAACGTACCCGCATGCGCAACAATAAATAACACCATTCGCTTTGATTATCAAGATTAATGAAGTATCTTTGCAAGTGTGACAATACCAACGACTACCATCAAGCTAAAAACTAACTAAAAAATGAACAAAGGCATCATCGTTTGGGCCGCCCTGGCATACTCCGTAGCCGCCGGGGCACAGAAGGTCGACTTCAACAACACGTCGACATGGGCCGAAGACAGGCTCACCGAACCCGGCTACACGCCATGGGCAATAGGACAAGGCACGTCGGCATCGGCCACCATCGACGGCATCGGCATCACCGTGGGCGTGGCCGACGCACAGCAGGGACGGGTGATAAAAGGCAACTGGTGGAAGCAAGGGGTGCAGGCGTACTCCAAGCTCGTGAGCGACGGCATCGGCGTCTACGGCCTCGACGCCGACGGAAACACGCCGCAGATACAGCAGGGCAGCGTGGCACTCACGCTGACCATAAGCGGCCTGGCAGCGGGAGAGCACTCGCTGCTGGCCTACCACAACAATACCGACGGCTACAGCGGCCCGCCTATCGACGTGTTCGTGGGAGATGAGTGCGTGGCAAAGGGCATCAGGCAAACCAACAGGGCACAGACGCCGTCGGAAAGCGGACAGTCGTATGTCACGTTCACGGCCGAGGCAGGCACCGACGTGGTCATAACATACCGCACAATGCCCGAAGACGGGGTGGACTACACGGGGCAACAGATGACCACATCGCTCTTCCTCAACGCCATAGTGTTCGACCAGCCCAACCCGCTGACCACGGCCGCCGACCCGACACCGGCCAACGGCGACTGCCATGCAGCCACGACGGCCGGGCCGCAAGACGAGGCCGAGGGGGCCGTGGGGAGCATAGAGCTGAAGTGGACGGCCGCCACGGCGGCCACGCGCCACCACATCTACATAGGCACCGACCCCGAGTCTATGTCTGAAGCGGCCGTGACAACACAGCCAAGCCATACCGTCGACGGCCTCAGCCCGTTCGAGACATACTATTGGAGGGTCGACGAAGAAGACGCCGAAGGCAACACCTACACCGGCGAAGTGTGGTCGTTCCGGCCAAGGCGCATAGCTTTCCCGGGGGCAGAGGGCTACGGACGCTTCGCAATAGGAGGGCGCGGAGGCACCGTCTACCACGTGACGTCGCTTGACGACAACCCTTCCGACCCGCAGCCGGGCACCCTCCGCTACGGCATCACCAAGGTGGAAGGGCCTCGCACGATTGTCTTCGACGTCGGAGGGGTGATAGATCTCAAGGAAAGGCTTACCGTACCCGACAAGTATGTCACCATCGCCGGACAGACAGCACCTGGCCGCGGCATCATGATGAAGGGCAAACCGTTTGGCATGCAGAGCGACGGCATCACCAGGTTCGTCAGGATGAGAGTGGGAGGGGCCGACGACTGGGACGGCACCTCGCCCAACCCGAACACCAGCGACGGCCTGGGCATGGCCGGCAACGACCATTCCATCATGGACCACTGCTCTGTCAGCTGGACCATCGACGAGGCATTCAGCTCACGCAACGCCAAGAACGTAACGCTGCAGCGCACGCTCATCTCCGAGGCACTGAACCAGGCAGGCCACAAAAACTATGACAACTACACCAATCACGGCTATGCCGCCACCATCGGAGGCGACTACGGGTCGTACCACCACAACCTCATGGCACACTGCGAAGGCCGCAACTGGAGCATGGCGGGTGGCCTCGACGGCGACGGAGCCTACGCCGGGCACCACGATATGGTAAACAACGTGTGCTACAACTGGGGCGGACGGGCGTGCGACGGAGGCACCCACGAGGGCCAGTTTGTTGGCAACTACTACAAGATGGGGCCGTCGTCGACCCAGAAAACGCTGCTCAAGGCCGACCTGGAAGGCACCGGCACCGGCTCACAAAGCTACTACGTGAGCGGCAACATACGCGAGAACACCGATGGAAGCAAGTCGTCTGACAAGCTGGGCGACACCTACCGTTACACCACTTCGGGCGGTCAGGTGGTCGACTGGGAGGTGTTCAGCAGCGTGCCTTTCTTCGAGTCGCACATCACCACGGAGCCCGCCGAGCAGGCATTGCGCTCGGTTCTCTCTGACGTAGGGTGCAACCTGCCGGCCATCGACAACCACGACGAGCGCATGATCAGCGAGACTCTCAACGGAACCACGTCGACCGTGGGCAGCCGAACGGGCAAGAAGGGCCTCATAGACAAGGAGAGCGACGCCGAGGGATTTGCCGGGCTGAACATCACCGAGGCCTCCCGCCCCGAGGGATTCGACACCGACGGCGACGGCGTTCCCGACTGGTTTGAGGATGCCGTGGGCACCGACAAGGCCTCGGCCGACAACAACGGCCTGAGCAAAGACCACCCCACATACACCAACCTTGAGCGTTACATAAACTGGATTGCACTGCCCAACTTCATCATCAGGACCGGCAAACAGGCCGAAATAGACCTCAGCCCATACTTCGCCGGCTTCAACGGGGCGTCGTTCAGGCTCACCCAGGGCGACGCAACGGTCTCCGTCAGCTCCGGCGGTACCCTTACGGCAAGGTCTGACGAGCCTATGCTCACTACGGCCGGCGTCACCGTGACCGACGAAACCACCGGCAGCAGCATGACGCGGACGTTCAACTTCTGTTTCACCGACGAGATGCCGAACACCGAAGTGGGCGCCTCTATCGACAAGACTTTTGCTGAAACCGCCACAGACGATGCCCTTACGTACACTCTCTCGGGCATAGTGGCCGGCCGCAACGGGCGCGGGCTGTACATCAGCGGCGGCAAAAAATACGTCAGGAAATGACAAGCTGCGGCACGGCAACAGCCCCGCCGCAGCAACACTCCCCACATAAATACATGCGGCAACTATGACAAAGGCCGTCAGGCAGCGATGCGCAGCAATGCACACCGGCGCCTGACGGCCGTTTTTCATGCCCGCGCAAAAGCGCAGGAAAGGCTCAACGCACCACCACCTTGCGGCCTCCCTTGATGTAAATCCCCTTTGACGGAGCGTCAACCCTCACGCCCTGCAAGGTGTATATGTGGCCTTCGGCAACGGGGCTTGGCCCTGCCGTCACGCCGTAGATGGCCGATGGGCCTTCTCCCGGGGCAAACTGCCAGCCCATGCCGGCGCCATGGAGCGGGCTCGAAGGCACGAGCCGGAGGAAGTCGGTGTCGGGCAACGAACCGTCGGCCTTGCGCGGTGCCATCAGCTCACGGTAGTCGGTAGAGACAAAGTCTGACGGTTGCACCACACAGGCCGTGGGCAGAAACGAGTTGTTCTCTATCGTGCAGCGGTTGCGGTCTATCTGAGTCCAGTCGCCGCGGTTGGCCTGGTAAGAGACGTTAGAGCGCAGCGTGTGCCCGTATCCGTCGACGTCGACAGCCTCATCCCACGCCTTTTGGTTAACCAGACAGTAGTTGTACTTGTTTTTCCACGCCGTGTTGTTAAGCCAGTCGTTGCCCCCGAGGTGATGGTTGGCATAAAATCCGTTTGCCTTGTTTGAGTAAGCTATGCAGTTGTTTACGGTGTGGCGTGGCGCGTCGAAGGGCTCGTCCTGCACCTGCTTGCCATATCCCCCGGCCTTAAACCCGTTGCCGTCGCCCGGCGTCTTGCTGTCTTCGTCGCGGTATCCGCTGAACATGGCCCAGCAGTGGTCGAACGTCACGGGAGCGAAACAGTTGATGAGGTCGTAACCGTCGTCGCTGTTGCACCACGCCCGGCACCCACGGAACACGTTGCCCGTGTCTTGTCGCCGCACGTGGCACCCAAAGCCGTCGACGTTGCCGCCGCGCCCTCCCTCGCTCACCGAGTCGTAGTTGCGGTACGCATCGCAGTTGAGCACAAGGTTGTCGGAGCCCTTTGTGATGTACACCCCTATGGCCATGCCGTCGTGTATGGCCACGTTCTCGATGACATTGTGGCTATTGCCCCGGCGTATGGATATGGCCTCCGACTGCGTGTGGCCGGTGATGGTAACCTGCGTGCCCACAATGTCGAAGTTCTTCAGGTGCAGCCAGTTGGCATGTATGTAGAACACCGACACGCGCAACCCCTCGGGCTTCACCGCCGTGAGGTCGAACACTGGCCGCTCTCCGGGCATGCCGGCATACACTATGCGCGCGCCCTCGCGCCCGCTCTTGTTCAGGTTGAACACCGTGGCATATATTTTCTCCTCGACACCCATCACCTGGTCTTCGGTGATGTGGTAGGTGCCGCCGCGGAAGTAAGCCGTGTCGCCAGGTGCCAACAGCTGCTGTGCGGCCGCCAGGGTGGCCAGCGGACTGTCGATGGAGCCGCTGCCGGCGTCGTTGCCGTCGGGTGCCACATACACCACCTTGGCCTGCGCAGCAACGGAAAAGGCCAACACGGCCATGAAGTACAGTTTTCTCATACTTAAAGATTACTTTACGTAAGCGTTTGTTTTTATTTTAAATATATTGCAAACGGGGCGCCATGCAATTCCTCCATCGCACCGCCTGGTGCCGGTTTGCGTTCTGCAAAGGTACACGTTTTTTCTTAACGAGAACAAAAAACAAAGACAAAAATCCACCACGGCCACCGTCGCGGCAACAATCGGGCACAACAGCGCCATGCCGCCGCAAGCCCGCAGCGCGGCAGGCAGTGTAAAGGAAAACGCATCCAGCCCCATCCCCGCATAACAACCTGAGCCACAACCACTTGCAGCAGCGGTCGTTTTGCCTTGCAAAACCGGCCGAATGACTATGCCAAACGGCCCGTATGGCACCACGAAACAGGCCGTTCGGCAGTGCCATACGCAAGCCGCCCTGTCCCGATGAAGCCTTTTGTAAGCATTTGTCATGAATCCACGGCCTCACCGAGGCCCAAAAACCACTCAATGGAGCCGCATTGTTTGGCCGGTAAAAATAAAATTGCTACCTTTGTTTGGCATTCCGCCCCGCATGCAGGCAGGGCCGCACCCAAACGCAAACAATACAGACATGACAGACCAAAGCATATCGCCCATACTCGAGCTGCAGCGCCAGCGCGCGCTGCTGCAGATGGAATACGATGCCGACAAAGAGGAATTCCGCCGCCAGACCGAGGCCGTGGGCATGCGGCGCAAGGTGAAGCGCGGCGACGCATGGTGGCCGCTGCGCATGGGCCGCACCTATTACAACTCGCTCAACCAGTTTTGCATCGAGGTGTACCGCACGGCCGACACCGAGATAGAGCACAACTTCGAGTTCGGCAGGCCCGTGGTGTTCTTCCGCGCCACGGCCGACGGCGACGGCACCCGGGGCTCAAGGCATACCGGGGCCGAGCCACAGGGCAAGCTGAAATACTTCGGGTTTACGGCCACGGTGAGCTTTGTCGACGGCGACCGCATGGTGGTGGCACTGCCCGACGCCGCCGACGCCGTGGCGCTGCAGGCTGCCACCGACGCCGGCGTGCAGCTGTCGTTCGACGAGACGAGCTACCGCCTGATGTTCGACGCGCTCGACCGCACCATGCGGGCCAAGGGGCGGCTCGCCTACCTGCGCGACCTGTTCTACTCGCGCCGCGAGCCCGGCCGGCTCACCTTTGCCCCGATGCGCTTCTCCTACCTCAACGCCACGCAGCAAGACGCCGTCAACGAGGTGCTCAGGGCCAAGGACGTGGCCATAGTGCACGGCCCGCCGGGCACGGGCAAGACCACCACTCTGGTCGAGGCCATACACGAAACGCTGCTGCGCGAACCCCAGGTGATGGTGTGCGCGCAGAGCAACATGGCGGTAGACTGGATATCAGAGAAGCTCGTAGACCGCGGTGTGAGCGTGCTGCGCATAGGCAACCCCACGCGGGTGAACGACAAGATGCTGTCGTTTACCTACGAGCGCCGCTTCGAGTCGCACCCCGACTACCCGCAGCTGTGGGGCATACGGCGGGCCATACGCGAGCTGCGGGCCCACCGCCGCCGCGGCGACGACCGCTGGCACCAGCGCATGGAGAGCCTGAAGGGGCGGGCCGCCGAGATAGAGCTGCGCATCAACGCCGAGCTGTTTGGCGAGGCCCGCGTCATAGCCTCGACGCTGACGGGCTCGGCCAGCCGCCTGCTGGAGGGCATGAAGTTTGGCACGCTGTTCATCGACGAGGCCGCCCAGGCCCTCGAGGCGGCCTGCTGGATAGCCATAAGGCGGGCCGGGCGCGTGGTGCTGGCGGGCGACCACTGCCAGCTGCCGCCCACGGTGAAAAGCATCGGGGCCATGCGCGGCGGACTGGGGCGCACGCTCATGGAGCGCATTGTTGAGCTGCACCCCTCGGCGGTGACGCTTCTGCGCATGCAATACCGCATGAACGACGACATAATGCGCTTCTCGAGCCGGTGGTTCTACGGCGGCCGGGTGGAGTCGGCACCCGAGGTACGCCACCGCGGGATACTCGACCTCGACATCCCAATGACGTGGATAGACACGTCGCAGATGGCCGCCGCCGCGCCCGGCGAGGCCGACAGCGAGGCCAACCCCTTCAGGGAGGAGTTTGTGGGCGAGAGCTTCGGCCGCATCAACAAGGCCGAGGCCGAGCTCACCCTGGCCACCCTCGACGACTATTTCAACCGCATCGGCCGGCAGAGGATTGTCGACGAGCGCATCGACGTGGGCATAATATCGCCCTACAGGGCGCAAGTGCAATACCTGCGCCACCTCATCAGCCGGCGCGACAGCCTCAAGCCCATGCGCCGGAGCATATCGGTGAACACCGTCGACGGCTTCCAGGGGCAGGAGCGCGACATCATCCTGATTTCGCTCGTGCGCTCCAACGACAGCGGCGAGATAGGTTTCCTGCGCGACCTGCGCCGAATGAACGTGGCCATCACGCGCGCCCGGATGAAGCTCATCATACTCGGCGACGTGCCAACCATGACGCGCCACCCCTTCTACCGCCAGCTGTGGGAGTACATCGAAGGGCTGAAGGCCGCCTGCCGCCAACAGTGAGGCAACGCCGCAGGCGCGCCACCGCGCCGGGGCGCGGCAGCCACGGCACACCTGCATGACCATTGCCGCACGGCCAGTGAGCTGCGGCCGCAAACAAAAGGCGGTGCCCCGCCGGGGCACCGCCTTATATATTGGCCGGCCAACAAGCCTAAAGGGCAAACTTGTAGCCTACGGTTATAGAGAGCACGCCGTTCTTGCCATAGTCGTAGTCTACTTCGTCAAACTCAACGGTGTTGTTCTTTAATATGTCGGTGACGCCGATATTGTAGCGTGCATCGATAACGATGTTGCTGAACTCATACGAAAGTCCAACGGGAATAGAGAAGTCGAAAGTGTTGCATGCGTCCTTCCAGTCAACGCTCATGTCGTCGTAATCCTCCTTGGCCTTGGTCATGAAGCCGGGCTGGATGCCCGCATTGATGGAAAGACCCTTCCAAACATAGATGTGGGCGAGGATGGGAATGTTGATGTATTCGGTCTTGAACTTGCCGTCACCTTTGTCGGCCTTGTCACCCTGCATAGAGTAAAGGAGGCCTGCCGAGAGCCCGAACAGCTGCGAGAAGCGGTATTCGGCCTCGACACCGGCCACAGCTCCGGCTTTCATCTTAGTGTCATCAAAACCTGACTTAGCCATGTTAAGACCCACCTTTGGCATAAGGGTGAATGTTCCCGGCTCCGTCTGGGCCTTTACACCCAGACTCGACAGCACGATGGCTGCCATCAGTAATATCTTCTTCATAACCGATATGTTGCGCGCCCCCTGCTGTTGCTCTTCATGCCTCATGCCGGTCGAGGGCGCCTTAACCCGGACAAGGCATGACTAAATTCACTTATTGTAACTTTTTCGTGACCCTAACTTTAACCTGAAACTATTTTTCCCTGTCTCTTTCCTTGGTTTAACGGCAATGCAAACCGCGCGCAAGCAAACCTTGAAGCAATGCCCGCCGACACAGATTGCGTTTTCCAAAGGTAAGACAAAATAATCATATTATAACGTTATTATACATATAATTAAGCTAAATTAACCCAAGGAAGCAACCGTTAACAGGGCTATTTGTTACTTTTGCACCACTCTTTGGCTCTGTCAACAGCCCCGGAGCGACAACAGGCAACACTGCAACATAGCATGGCAATAAGGTATACACGCACCGAAGAGCGACTCAACGTATGGTCGCACGCAGCCGGCATGGCCATCGTCATGGCGGCCAGCGCGGCTCTGCTGGCAGCCTACGGCCCGTCCGACAGCCCGTGGTCGGCTTTGGGCCTGGGGCTCTACGCCCTCGGGGCCACGGCGTCGTATGCCGCATCGACGGCCTACCACGCCACCCCTCGCCGCCATCCCATGCGCGAACGGCTGCGGCGCGTGGACCACGCCGCCATCTACTGGCACATAGCCGGGAGCTACTCGCCCATCACCCTGGTGGCCCTGCGCGAGGCGGGCGGCTGGGGCTGGGGGCTGTTTGCGTTTGTGTGGCTGTGCGCGGCGGCCGGCACGGCGGCCACGTTTGTCAACCTCCGTGAGCACAGCAACACCGAGACGCTGTGCTTCGTGGGCATGGGGCTGTCGGTGCTGACGGCCTTCGGCCCGCTGTCGGCATGCACGTGCGGCGCCACCATTGCGTGGATAGTGGCCGAAGGGGTGATGTATGTCAGCGGGGCGGCCTTCTACTCGCTCAACAAGCGGCGCTACATGCACAGCGTGTTCCACTTTTTCGTGCTCGCCGGAACGCTCTGCCACCTCATGGCCCTGGCCCAGATGTTCAGCCATCTGTAGCAATGGAAGCAGCCGGAGCGCCACTGGCCGGCGGCCTATTTCTGTAAGAAAGCGTTACCACCGCCATCCCGTAGCGCAACAACCTGGTTGGCAGAGCGTTGCAAAACAGCCCGAACAGAGTTGCAAAACGGCCCGAACGGCGCGGCGATACGGGCCGAACGGCAGGGCCAAACGGCCCGTTTGGCAGCGCATAGCCACACTGCCGCCGCCACAAAGGGCACAAGTGTAAACTTTATTCGCAGCCCCGGACAGGCGCTGCCGCTGGCATGCAGGCCCGCGGCCGGCATCTGCGCCGAGTGCAGGGCGGCGGTGCCAACAGCCGTCTTTTCGCACTAAGGCGGCCAATTGCCATCAAAGCGGACATATTTTCTTGGCCCTTTGTGCTTCTTTCTTGATTAAAATCCCTACCTTTGCGCCCATGAAACGCATTTTATTCGTGACCGCGCTCACCGTGCTGCTTGCCCTGCAGGCCATGGCACAGGGCGCATTTGTGTTCCCGAGTGAAGTGAAGCCGCTGCTGCACACGTCGTGGGGGCAGGAGCACCCTTACAACAAGCTGTGCCCGTGGGAGCAGGTTGACACCATAGTGCGCCACTCGCCCGCCGGATGCGGGCCCCTGGTGATGGCCCAGGTGATGCGCCGCTACTCCTACCCGCAGCGCAGCCGGCTGATAGGCACGGCCTACGACTGGGCCGACATGCCGGCCGCGGCAACCGACTCTACGCCTACCGGGCAGCAAGACGCCGTGGCGCAGCTCATCGTCGACTGCGGCACGGCGGCGGGCACCGTCTACACCCAGAGCGCCAGCGCCACCAAGATAAACGGCGTGGTGGCCGGGCTGAAAAAGTATTTCGGCTACAGCCGCTACATGCACATAACCGACAAGGCCGACTATGCCGGCGCCGAGGGGCTGCAGGAGTGGAAACGGCTGATGTTCGGCGAGCTCAAGGCCGGGCGCCCGGTGGTCATCAGGGCCGAGCGCAACAGCCACGACGCCCACGTGTTCATCATCGACGGATGCCGCGACTCTGCCGTCCACGTCAACTGGGGATGGGGCGGGAAGCTCAACGGATACTACGACCCCGACACGCTGGGGGGCTACCGGCTCAACCAGCGCATGGTGGTCGACGTGGCACCCGAGCCATACCGCCCGGCCACGCGCACCATCACGCTCCGCCGACCCGGCACGCTGGCCGCCCACATAGGCCCCGCCGACAGGCTCACACTGAGGCACCTGAGGGTGGCGGGGGCAATCAACGGGGCCGACATACGCCTGATGAGGACACTCGCCGGCGGTGGGCCGAAAGGCCGCAGGGGCGGCGTGCTGGCCACCATCGACCTGAGCCGGGCCGTGATACTGACCATGCCCGACTCGGCTTTCTGCGGCTGCGCCAACCTAACCTACGTTGCCCTGCCGCTCACGCTGCCCGAGATAAGCCGCTACGCCTTCGCCTCGTGCCCCAACCTCAACCGTATTGACATACCGGCCATGGTGGGCGAGATAAAGCGGGGGGCGTTCTACGGCTGCTTCAACCTCATAGACGTGACCCTGCCGGCATCGCTCAGGGCGATAGGGGCAAGCGCGTTCAACTCGTGCACAAGCCTCACCGAGCTCCACCTGCCCCGCTCGGTGACGTCGGTTGGCCCCGGGGCGTTTGCATACTCAAAGAACCTGCACACGCTGACGGCCCCGAAGGCACTTCACAACATTGGCCGCGATGCCCTGAAAGGCACGGCCGTAACTAAAATCAACAGATTATGAACGGAATAACATTAGGTCTTCTCGTGCCATTCATGGGCACGGTGGTAGGCTCGGCGTTCGTGTTCTTCATGCGACACGAGATGAACGCCATAGTGCAAAAGGCGCTGCTGGGATTCGCATCGGGGGTGATGGTGGCCGCATCGGTGTGGTCGCTGCTCATACCTGCGCTCGAATTCAACAGCGACACCAACTCCGCGCCGCAGATAGTGCCGGCCGTCGTCGGCTTCCTTTCGGGCATGGCGTTCCTGCTTCTCATCGACTACATCACGCCCCACCTGCACCTCGGCACGTCCAAACCCGAAGGGCCCCACTCACGGCTGTCGCGCACGGCAATGCTCATGCTTGCCGTCACCATCCACAACCTGCCCGAAGGCATGGCCGTCGGGGCAGTGCTGGCCGGGGCGGCCGAGGGCCATGTGGGCATAAGCACGGCCGGGGCGCTGGCCATGTCGGTGGGCATAGCCATACAAAACGTGCCCGAGGGAGCCATCATATCCATGCCCATGCGTGCCGCCGGCAACAGCCGCTGGCGCTCATTCGTCATAGGCAGCCTCAGCGGGGCTGTAGAACCGCTGGGCGGACTGGCCGTCATACTGCTCACGGCATGGCTCACCCCGGCCATGCCATACCTGCTGGCGTTTGCCGCCGGAGCCATGCTCTATGTGGTAATCGAGGAACTCATACCCGAGGCAAGCACCGGAGAGCACAGCAACATGAGCACGGTGGGGTTCGCGCTCGGCTTTGTGCTCATGATGACGCTCGACGTTGTATTGGGATAAACAATACGGCGCAAACAGCGGCAGGGCCGCCAAAGGCCCGACGCCCCGCGCCGAAAACACACCGACATGCGCTTTCACACACTACATACCGACATAGCTCCGCCACCAAGGTTCACCTACCCGATGTGCTATGAGCCCCACCCGCTGTGCCTGATGGCCGCCGACGAGGTGCAGAGGCACATTGCGCAGGCCTCCGAGTGGCGCGAAGAGGCCGGACACGGAAAGATGTTCGGGGTGCTCGTGGCAGCCGCACCAGACGGCACGCTGGGCTACCTGGCTGCCTACTCAGGGCAGTTAGGCGGGCGCAACGACTGGCCTTTCTTCGTCCCGGCGGTGTTCGACATACTCTGCCCGGGCGGGCATTTCAAGACGCGCGAGGCCGAGATAACCGACATAAACCACAGGATAGCGCAACTGGAAGCCGGGGCCGACAGAGCCGGGGCGGCCGAGCGGCTCGACCACCTGCGCCGCAAGTGCGAGGCCGAAGAGGCCGGCTACAGGCTCTGCATGGCCGAAGCGAAGCGCCGGCGCGACGAGCTCAGGGCCGGCGGGGCCGACGAGGAGAGCCTGCGGCGCCAGAGCCAGCACATGAAAGCCGAACTGCGGCGGATGAAAAAACGCCACGCCGCCCTCATGGCCGAGGCCGCCGGTGACGTGGCAGAGGCCTGCCGCGAGGCCGAGGAGCTAAAGGCCAGGCGGCGGCAGATGTCAGACGAGCTGCAGGCATGGATATTCTCGCAGTTCAGGATGCTCAACGCGCTCGGGCAGCAACGCGACCTCAACGACATATTCGCTGCCGAGACGGGCGGCGCCCCGCCCTCGGGGGCCGGCGAGTGCTGCGCCCCCAAGCTGCTGCAATACGCCTACAGCCACGCGCTCAGGCCGCTATGCATGGCCGAGTTCTGGTGGGGCGAGTCGCCAAGGGCCGAGGTAAGGCGCCACCTCAACTACTACCCGGCGTGCCGGGGCAAGTGCCTGCCCATACTGAAACACATGCTGCAAGGCCTCGACGTAGACCCCGACCCGCTGGAAGGCGACGACGGCGGAAGGCTGCAGACGATATATGAAGACGGCCACATAGCCGTGGTCGACAAGCCGGCGGGCATGCTCTCGGTGCCGGGGCGCACGGGGCGACGCTCGGTGGCCGACGTGTTGCGGATGAAATGGGGCGACGGCGCAGAGCCGCTGGTGGCCCACCGCCTCGACATGGACACCTCGGGGCTGCTCGTGGTGGCCAAGAGCCCGGGCGACCTGAGGCTGCTGCAACGGCAGTTTGAGGGCCGGAGCGTAAAGAAACGATACATCGCGCTGGTAGACGCGCCCCACATAAGCCCGCCTGAGGGCCGCATCAGCCTGCCGCTGCGGCCCGACCCGCTCGACCGACCGCGCCAGGTGGTCGACCGGCAGCAAGGGCGCGAGGCCGTGACATACTACAGGGTGATGGCCGAACGCGACGGCAGGGTGCGCCTCGAGCTGCACCCCCTGACGGGCCGGACGCACCAGCTGAGGGTGCACTGCGCCCATCCCGACGGGCTCAACGCCCCAATCGTGGGCGACGCCCTGTACGGACAGCGCGCCGAAAGGCTATGCCTGCACGCCGAAAGCATTGAGTTCTGCCACCCGGCCACAGGCCAGGCGATGAGCTTCAGGAGCGAAGCGCCCTTCTGAGGCTTACGCCAAGACACTCGCACAAACAACGGCCCGGGCTCCAATTGCAAGCCCGAGCCGACCCCCCGACACCTCTGTCATGCAACAGTTTTTACTCAACACTCTCGCGGCGCAGCGGATAGTTGCCCCTCAGATGCTCGAAAAGGTCGGGCCTGCGCTTCAGCCTGTCGCTGTCGTCGAGCGGGTTGTAGAGCTGCAAGGGGTCGCCATCATACACAAAACCGGCCGGCAACCGCGGCGGATGGATGCGCCCTGGGTTGGGCAGGCCGAAGAAACGGCACAGCGCATCAATGGCCATGTTGTCGGCATTCACCTTACCGTCGGCCGAATACCCCGCAATGTGGGGCGTGCCTATGTACACCTGCGACAGCAGTTCCGGGTCGATGCCAGGCTCGTTCTCCCAAGTGTCGATGACAGCCTGGCGCACCCGGCCCTCCCTGAGCGCCTCTTTCAGCGCCGCGTTGTCTACCACCGCCCCGCGGCTCGTGTTTACCAGGAACGGCCTTCGGGCCAGGCGGCCGAAGAAAGCGGCGTCGGCCAGGTGGAGCGTGGGGCACGGGCCTCCGTCGGTGAGCGGCACGTGGAACGTGATGACGTCGGCCTCACGCTCTATGACGTCCATGCCCACATATCCCGGGGCGCCCACCGGGGGGTCGCACACAAGCACCCGCATGCCCAGCTCGCGCCCGACGCCACATACCAGCCGCCCCACGTGGCCGCAACCCACCACGCCCAGGGTGGCACCTGAGGGCTCAAGGCCGCAGTCGCGGCGCAGCAGCAGCAACGAGGAGCGCACATACTGGGCCACAGAAGAGGCGTTGCAACCGGGGCAGTTGGTCCAGCTGATGCCGGCGCGCCGCATGTATTCCGTGTCGATATGGTCGAAACCGATGGTGGCCGTGGCCACAAACCTCACCCGGCTGCCGGCGAGCAGCCGCTCGTCGCAGAGCGTGCGGGTGCGCACAATGAGCGCGTCGGCGTCTCTAACGTCGGCGGCGGTGATGTCGGCACCGCGCTTGTAAACAACACGAGGGGTGAGCTTGGCCACCGCTTCGCGTATGTAGGGAATCTTGTCGTCTATAACTATCTTTATGTCCATGGTGGCAAAAGTACACAAAAAAAGCCAACCGGCAAAACCTTCGCGGCACAATGGCTACGGCACGGCAACAGTGGCGGCCCGGCATACTGTAAAGATATAATGCGGAAATTTAACATTTCAGCATGCCGTGTTCCAGGTGCGGCAAGACGAAAAAGGGGCATGCGGAATCGCGAAAACACACGCGCCCCGACGCCAAACGGCCCCCGCCACAACACCAAACGGCCCGTTCGGCCTTGCAATAAAGGCCGTAATGCATCGTGGCGAGGCTCGCAGAAGTGGTAGATAACCCACATTTATCACCCTTTTTACAACGAAAAAGCCAGGCAACACCGCCCATGGCCAAGCACAGGATGCCAAAGGCAAGGGGCAAACCACAGCAGCTCAACGGTTTACGGCAGCAGCTTCGAGAATGGCGCATTTGCCGCAACAGGCAGTACGGCCGCCGGAAACACCATTCCCACGCACACACTTGTAATGATATTTCTACATGTTTAACATTTCCGGAAAAACTCAACCGGCACAAGGGCAAGCCGCAGCCACAGCGAGAAACAACCGCCGCGCAAGGCCGGCAAACAACAAAAAAGATGGCAGAAAACACGCAAAATATATATAAAAAGATTGGAATGAAGTGAAAAACTCTTCAATATAGTTGGGCGATTAAAAAAGTTTGTTTAGATTTGCAAATAAATACGCCCGCCAAGGCAAGCCGAAGCGGGCACAAACAACAAAGATGAAAGAAATGTCATTCGCAGAACACTGCAACGCAATCTTCGACAAAGTCGTGGCCGACTACCACCTGACGGACAACGTAGATACGCCCATCCAGAACCCATACAAGCGTGACTCGATAGACCACAGCCTGTATACGAAGTGCTGGATAGACACGGTGCAATGGCACCTGGAGGACATAATACGCGACCCACACATCGATCCCACCGACGCGCTGTCGCTGAAACGCCGCATAGACCGCAGCAACCAAGACCGCACCGACCTGGTGGAGCAGATAGACAGCCACTTCCGCCACACCTACAGCGAGGTGAAGCCGCTGCCCGACGCCCGCCTCAACACCGAGAGCCCGGCGTGGGCCGTGGACAGGCTCTCGATACTGGCACTGAAGATTTACCACATGAGCGAGGAGTCGAAAAGGCCCGAGGCCACCGACGAACACCGCTCACGGTGCGCAGCCAAGCTGGCCGTGCTCGAGGAACAGCGCTCAGACCTCACCACCGCCATCGACCAACTGCTCGAAGACATTGAGGCCGGCAGGAAGTACATGAAGGTGTACCGCCAAATGAAGATGTACAACGACCCCACCACAAACCCCGTGCTATATGGCAACAAAGGCTGAGCTGGCAACCAAGGCGGCGCCAACGCGCCTGCCGATGGCCGCAGCCGGGGAAATGACGGGATGCAGAAAACAAGCTGAGGAATGAAGAAAGAGCATATCCTCATAATGAGGTTCTCATCGCTCGGCGACGTGGCCATGACCGTGCCCGTGGTCTACTCGCTGGCCAAGGCCTACCCCGACGTGCGCATAACAGTGCTCAGCAGAGGCTACGCCAGGGCTTTCTTTGAAGACCTGGCGCCCAACGTCAGCTTCATGGAGGCCGACGTGAAGCACGAGTACCACGGCATAAGGGGGCTCAACGCCCTGTACCGGCGCCTGACAGCGAAGAACTTCACGGCCATTGCCGACTTCCACGACGTGCTGCGCTCCGAATACCTGCGCATGAGATTCAACGTCGAAGGATACAGGGTGGCCCACATCGACAAGCACAGGAGGCTGCGCAAACTGCTCACCGCGCAGCACCACAAGCGCCTCGAGCAGCTGCCTACGCCGTTCAAGAACTACGCCGACACGCTGGCACGGCTGGGCTACCCGGTCACGCTGGGCTTCCGGTCCATCTTCCCGGAAGAAGGCGGAAACCTGAACCTGCTGCCCGCCGTCATCGGACCGAAGAAAAACTACGAGCAGTGGATAGGCATCGCGCCGTTTGCAGCCCACCAAGGCAAGGTATACCCGGAGCGCCTGATGCGCCAGGTGATAGGCATGGTGGTCGGGCGGTTCCCTTCGGCAAGGCTGTTCCTGTTCGGCCGCGGCCAGGAAGAGGAGCGCACGTTCGACAAGTGGTGCGCCGAAGAGCCCCGGTGCGTCAATGTCAGCCGCCACCTCGAGGCCATGCAGCAGGAGCTTATACTAATGAGCCACCTCGACCTGATGCTTTCCATGGACAGCGCCAACATGCACCTGGCCTCAATAGTGGGCACACCGGTGGTCAGCGTATGGGGAGCCACACACCCGGCAGCGGGATTCATGGGCTGGAACCAGGCCGCCGACCGCGCCGTGCAGATAGACCTGCCATGCAGGCCGTGCAGCATCTACGGCAACAAGCCGTGCCTGCGGGGCGACTATGCCTGCATGAAGAACATACCACCAGAACAAATCGTGGAACGCATGGCTTTCGTACTGGCCAAGACAAGGGCCTCGGAGAAGGCTTTGCGGGAACGAGAATAAACAAAACCCAAATATCAATCAATTAAAAGAACAACAATTATGAAGAAGTACATTTGCGAGACCTGCGGTTATGTATATGACCCGGCAGAGGGCGATCCCGATAGCGGAATAGCCCCCGGAACAGCGTTTGAAGACCTGCCCGACGATTGGGTGTGCCCGCTCTGCGGTGTGGGCAAGGACGACTTCAAGCCCGAAGACTGACACAACGCTATAAGATGATGGCCGCGCACGATGCTGCGCGGCCATTATTGTAACGCCCGGCTGATAGGCGAAGGGGCGGCATGGGCAATAACCGCGGCCCACGGCATTTGGCGGGACGACGCCCACAGGGCGGCGGCCTCAGTCGGAAAGCATCAGCCCGCGGGCGAAGTGATAGATGATGATGCCAGCCGTGACCGACACGTTCATAGAGTGCTTAGTGCCAAACTGCGGTATCTCAAGGCACCCGTCGCACAGGTCGACCACCTCCTGGTGCACACCTTTCACCTCATTGCCAAGCACAACGGCATAGCGGCGGCCCGCCTCGGGCGCGAAGTGGTGCAGCTTCGTGCTGCCGACCACCTGCTCGACGGCATACACCTCGTAGCCCGCAGCGCGCAAATCGCCGACGGCCTCTGACGCCGAACGGTAATAACGCCATTCCACACTGTCTTCCGCGCCGAGGGCGGTCTTGTGTATCTCGGTGCTCGGAGGGGTGGCGCTGATGCCGCAAAGGCACACGGCCTCGATGCGGAAGGCGTCGCCCGTGCGGAAGACGCTGCCCACGTTGTACATCGAGCGCACGTCGTCGAGCACGACGACAAGCGGCATCTTTTCTGCATCCTTGAACTCGCTGACAGTCAGCCTGTCCATTTCTATAGTACGTAACTTTCTCATCACGGCTCCATTTTCGTCATACATTCGACCTTCCGCCAAGCGGCAGGCGGTGCAGCAGCGGCCGCGCCACAATCAGCGTGACGGCTACCAGTATCATAAGCGCGCCAAGTGCTATGCGCCCGGTGACGTGCTCGCCAAACACCGAAGCCCCTATTACCAGCGCCGTGACAGGCTCAAGCGCGCCGATGATGGCGCTGTATGTGGGTCCGACGTCTTTGATGGCAATGTTGATGAACAGTATCGGTATGATGGTAGGCACGAGGGCCACGCCCACAACGTTGGCAACCACGGCCGGGTCGGCGCCTATCGGGTGCAGGCGCGCGCCGAAGCCGGAGAGCGCGAAGAACACCGCGGCGCCCGAGGCGAGCACCCAGAACGTCATGCGGGCCGACGGAACGGTGCGCAACACGGAATGGTCGACACCCACGATATACAGGGCGTAGCACAGCGAAGAGGCCACCACGAGCATCAGTCCCACGGTGCTCAGCGCGCCGGAGCCGTCGCCCTGGTACAGCATGGCTATGCCGGCGGTGGCCAGCGCTATGCACCCGTAGGTAAGCAGCGACGCCCTCTCGTGGAAGAACAGCGTCATGATGACCGCCACGAGTATGGGATAGATGAACAGGATGGAGCAAGCCACGCCCGCATCCATGTAAAGGAAGCTCTGGTAGAGCGTCTGCGACGACATGGCGAACACCACCCCGGCCGGCACGAGGGCCATCAGCTGGCGGCGGCTCACGGCAAGGCTGTGGCGCGTGAGCAGCATGGCTGCGGCCAAAACGAGCGCGGCGAAGGCGAAACGGTAGAAGAGCACCGACTCAACATCCATGCCGGCGGCATACAGGTTGAGCGAGAAGAGCGGGTTGGTGCCATAGGCCACGGCGGCTATCACGCCGCAGGCAGCCCCCCTGACAGAGCTATTCATCGTCACCCCCTTCCCCCACGACAGTGGCCACGAGCGTGCGCGGGCCTCCGCAGTCGCGGTATTCGCAAAGGTATATGCCCTGCCACGTTCCCAGGTTGAGCCTGCCTCGGGTGACGGGCAGCGTGAGGCTCACGCCCGATATCACGGCCTTGGCGTGGCTGGGCATGTCGTCGGGGCCCTCGAGCGTATGGGTATACTCGGGCCGGTTCTCAGGCACAAGCCTGTCGAAGATGGCCCTCATGTCACGGCGCACGTCGGGGTCGGCGTTCTCATTGACGCAAAGCCCGCACGAGGTGTGCTTTACAAACAGGTGGAGCAGGCCTTGCCGCGGCAGCGGCGGCAGCTGTGCCACGACCTCGCGCGTGACGAGGTGAAAGCCCCTCGGACGGGGGCTGAGCTTGATTTCTGTCTGTCTTACAGTCATGGTCTCTTGTTTTGCGGCTGCAAAATTAGTCAAAAAAGCGTTACGGCGATGCTACGTTTGAATGATTTTTGGGCATTATGGGATAATGTTTGGCGCGTAACGCCTTTTTAACACAGAATACACGCACGGTTAACACATTCTCCGTAACTTTACGCCGACGCAACGGACAGCGGGCGCAACGTAGCCCGGCGGTGGCCCGGCACGCCTTGACATAGATAATATATTGGCATTTTGAACGTTATAAGAATATGAGAGTGTTATTCATTGTGCAGGGCGAGGGCCGCGGACACCTTACGCAGGCCCTCACGATGGAAGCCCTGCTGCGCCGCGAAGGCCACGAGGTGGTTGGCGCCCTGGTGGGAAAGAGCAGCGCCAGGGAGCTGCCCGCATTCTTCACGAGGGGCATGAAAGCCCCGGTGAGCCGCTTCGACAGCCCCAACTTCCTGCCCACCCCGGCCAACAAGCGGAGCAGCCTGCCGCGCAGCGTGGCCTACAACGTGCTGAGGGTGGCTGAGTTTGCCCGCAGCGTGTGGATGCTGCACAAGCGCATCGAGGCCGGCGACGTTGACCTGGTGGTCAATTTCTACGAGCTGCTGACGGGCATCACTTACTTCCTCTTCCGCCCCGCGGTGCCGCAGGTGAGCATCGGCCACCAATACCTGTTCCTACACCGCGGCTTCAACTTCCCGCGGGCCGGGCGCACAAGCCTTGCCCTGCTGCGACTGTTCACGCGCATGACGAGCCTCGGGGCGACAAAACGGTTGGCCCTGTCGTTCCGCCCCATGCCCGCCGACGAGGCGCAGCGCATAGCCGTGGTGCCGCCGCTGCTGCGCCGCGAGGTGGCGGCCATGAAACCGAGGCGTGGCAACTACATCCATGGCTACATGGTAAACTCGGGCTTCGCGCGCAGCATTGAGGAGTGGCACAAGTCGCACCCGAGCGTGCCGCTGCGCTTCTTCTGGGACCGCAAGGGCGCCGGGCGCGTGACGCGGGTTGACTCCACTCTCGAGTTCCATGCCATCGACGACCACGACTTTCTCTGTTCGCTCGCCTCGTGCCGCGCCTACGCCACCACGGCGGGGTTTGAGTCGGTGTGCGAGGCCATGTACCTGGGCAAGCCGATAATGATGGTGCCGGCCCACATAGAGCAAGACTGCAACGCCTACGACGCATGCCGATGCGGGGCGGGCATAGTGGCCGACGACTTCGACCTTGGCCGGCTGGCCGACTTCGCCGCCACGTTCAAGCCCTCGGCAGGCTTCAAGGCATGGGCCGACAGCGCCGCGGGCCACATCGTGCCCAGCCTGGAGAAGGCTGCCGAGACGGTGCCTGTATACCCGCTTTCGATAAGCACCATGTTCAAGTGACGGCCCTCCGCCTGGCCATTCGCCATGGCATTGCCTTTTCACGACGGCCGCGGCTGATGGCGCCTGCGGCCGCACGGCATTGCCAAACGGCCCGTATGGCTACTCAATATGGGCCATACGGCCCGGCAAAACGGCCCGTTCTGCATTGCAAAACGGGCCGTTTTGCCAACCACTTGGCACACAACGAGTTATGCAAACAAAGGCCAACCCCGCGGCATTTTGCAAAAAATGCCTCCAATAACTACCACCAATGCTGTCGTGCAGGCGCTGGAACAGGCCTGCGCCGAGGCCTGATGCATGGCGTGCCGCGCCGAGGCCGGGCGGAAAACAACATGCCGGAAAGGTGGGAAAAGCTGTCGGCAAGCATCAAGCAAGCGTAAGCCCCTGCTGCCGGCAAGCCTTCATCCTGCTCCATCCATGCCTCTGCCCCACGGCATCCGTACGCCGGCGACAGGCCGGGGCACGGGGGCACCATGGTCATAGGGCACAAAAAAGAGCGGCAGGCCGTGGTCGTCGCCACAGCCTGCCGCCATTTCCTACGCATGCCGGCCACCCCGCAGCCCCTCCAAAGGGCCACGGGCCATGCACCGGCCGTGCCATTGTCACTTCACATATTCGGCAAAGTCGGTAAGCCTCATGTCACCCTTGCGGGCCAGCGTGTCGTGCATGGCGAAGGCAGCCGTGAGGCAGTGGCGCGTATGGCCGCCGCACCCGAGCTTCAGGTAGTCGCGCAGCAGCGGGCGATAGTCGGGATGCGCGCAGTTCTCGATGATGCAGTGGGCACGCTCCATGGGGCTCTTGCCGCGCAGGTCGGCCACACCCTGCTCCGTCACAATCACGTTGACGTCGTGCTCCGAGTGGTCGTGGTGGCTCACCATGGGCACAATCGAGCTTATCAGTCCGTCCTTGGCCACCGACGGGCATGTGAATATGCTTATGTAGGCGTTGCGCTCAAAGTCGCCCGAGCCGCCAATGCCGTTCATCATCTTGGTGCCGCTGATGTGCGTAGAGTTGGCGTTGCCGTAGATGTCACACTCCAATGCGGTGTTGATGGCTATCACCCCGAGGCGGCGTATTAGCTCGGGCGAGTTGGAAATCTCGCTCGGGCGCAGCGTAAGGTGCTGGCGGAAGTAGTCTATGTTGTCGTAAACGCGGGCCAGGCTCTCGTTGGTCACGGTGAGCGAGCAGGCCGAGGCGTCCTTCACCCTGCCCTCGAGCATCATCTCGACCACAGCGTCCTGCAACACCTCGGTGAAGATGTTGAAGTCGGGCACGCTCTTGTCGTGGCTCAGGGCGGCAAGTATGGCGTTGGCCGTAGTGCCCACCCCGCTCTGCAACGGCAGGAACGACTGCGGTATGATGCCCCTCTTCATGTCTTGCATCAGGAATGCGGCCACGTTGTGGCCTATCTGCGAGGTCACGGGGTCTTCGCCCTTGAAGGCCCTTGCCTCGTCGGGTATGTTGCACTCCACCACTCCCACAATCTTCCTGGCGTCAATCTCGACATACGGCTTGCCTATCCTGTCGCTCACCTTCGTCAGCGGTATCGGCTGGCGCAGGGGCGGGTCTTGCAGCTCATAGACGTCGTGCAGGTACTTGGCGCCCACGCTGTGGAACGTGTTATGCTCCAGGATGACGTGCTTTGCCAGCCTGGCCGCCGTCGGACTGATGCCCCCGGCCGAGGTGAGGTAGGCCTTGCAGGTGTCTGCCCCCTCCTCCATGTCGCACACTTCGAGTATGGCCCAGTCCACCTGACCCATGAACCCGTAGCGCAGCTCCTGCGCCATCTGGCTCAGGTGAATGTCGTTGTAGGCAATCTCTCCCGCGTTAACATGGCGGCGGAAGTCGGAGTTGGTGGTGTAGGGCGCACGGTAGCGTATGGCCATGGCGTTCGACAGGTCGCCGTCGGTGCTCTGACCGGTAGACGCCCCGGTGAATATGCCAACCTTGAACTCGCGCCCCGCCTCGTGCTCGGCTACGGCAATCTTTGCCAGTTCCTTTGTGACGGCCTTGGCGGCACCCGAAGGTGTAAACCCGCTGAGCGCAATGTTCTCTCCGTTTTTAATCAATGCTGCGGCCTCGGCAGCAGTCAGTCGTGTATATGCCATATCTTGATAGGTATTTGAGTTTGTGTATTTGTCAGTGCCTAAACGATGCAAATTTACTGAAAATCAATGGGAAGGCAAAATAAAAAAGCCACTATTTTGCTTTGGCCGGGGCTTTGCCGCCCGCCAGAAGGCCGCAAGCCGCCCCGCAGGCATGCCTGCGTCACGCCTCGGTTCATTTTGTTACGCCTTTTTTTGCTACCGTCGCCAATTTGCATTAACTTTGCAGTCCACATATAACAAACATGATAAACGTATGGAACAGAGACTTGTAATCTACAATACACTGACGCGCTCGAAGCAGCCGTTCGTGCCGCTCCACGCGCCAAACGTGGGAATGTACGTGTGCGGGCCTACCGTCTACGGCGACCCTCACCTGGGCCACGCACGCCCGGCAATAACGTTCGACATCGTGTTCAGGTACCTTAGGCACCTCGGATACAAAGTGCGCTACGTAAGAAACATCACCGACGTGGGCCACCTGGAGCACGACGCAGACGAGGGCGACGACAAGATTGAAAAGAAAGCGAGGCTCGAACAGCTTGAGCCCATGGAGGTGGCGCAGCACTATACCAACCGTTACCACGACGCAATGCGCGCCCTAAACGTGCTGCCGCCAAGCATCGAGCCCCACGCCAGCGGCCACATCATAGAGCAGGAGGAGCTGGTAAGGCAAATAATGGACAACGGATATGCCTACGAAAGCAACGGAAGCATATACTTCGACGTGGAGAAATACAACCACGACCACCACTACGGAGTGCTTTCCGGGCGCAACATCGACGACGTGAAAGACGCAAGCCGTGAGCTCGACGGGGTGGGCGAAAAGCGCCACCAGGTGGATTTCGCGCTGTGGAAAAAGGCACAGCCCGAGCACATCATGCGCTGGCCGAGCCCCTGGAGCAACGGTTTCCCGGGCTGGCACTGCGAGTGCACGGCCATGGGCAGGAAGTATCTCGGGGCCGAGTTCGACATCCACGGCGGCGGCATGGACCTCGTTTTCCCGCACCACGAGTGCGAGATTGCACAGGCGGTGGCCGCACAAGGCAAGCCCATGGTGCGCTACTGGATGCACAACAACATGATTACCATCAACGGGCAGAAGATGGGCAAGAGCCTGGGAAACTTCATTACGCTCGAGCAATTCTTCACCGGCAGCCACCAAAGCCTTGAGAAGGCATACTCGCCGATGACCATCCGCTTCTTCATACTGAGCGCGCACTACCGCGGGACGGTAGACTTCTCCAACGAAGCGCTGCTCGCCAGCGAAAAGGGACTGGAGCGGCTGATGAACGGAATAAGCGACATGGAGCGCATACAGCCATCCGACAAGTGCGACGCCGAGACCGAAGCGTTTGTCAGCGGGTTGCGCCAGCGCTGCTACGACGCCATGAACGACGACTTCTCGACACCGCAGGTGATAAGCTACCTGTTTGAGGCGTGCAGCCACATCAACAAGATTCTCGACCACAAGGCGGCCATCTGCGCTGCCTGCCTCGAGGAGCTCAAGGCAACGATGCGCCTGTTCACCTTCGACCTTCTGGGCCTGAGCGAAGACAAGGGCGGCGCCGACAGCCACCGAGAGGAAGCCTTCGGCAAGGTGGTCGACATGGTTCTCGACCTCAGGGCCAAGGCCAAGGCCGCCAAAGACTGGGCCACAAGCGACCACATACGCGACGAACTGGCCGCCGCCGGCTTTGAAGTGAAAGACACCAAGGACGGTGTGACGTGGCGGCTTAACAAGTAGCTACTGATGGCTTGCGCCGCCCGTGGCAGCATTGGCAGGCTCAACGGCCGGCGCCCATGCCACATACGGCCGGCTGACGAACGCGCCCGACAACCTCGGGCACACATTTCCTAATCTCAACAGGCAGGCTGTCGACAAGCAAACTGTCTGCCGTGACAGTGAGCTTTGCCACCAGTCCGCGCCTGTTGAGCGGCCTGTCGAGGTCGAAGATGAAGTTGCCGAGACTGTAGAATATGGGGCGGTGGCGGTAGATCTCCACGTCCTGGGCCGTGTGCGAATGGTGTCCTATCACGGCATCGGCACCTGCATCCACCAGCATACGGCCTTCATGGCGCTGCATTAAGGTGGGGTGCAGCGTGTGCTCAACGCCCCAATGCAGGCAGACCACTATGCAGGCCGACGGCACCCGGCGGCGTATGGCACGCACGGAGTCGCAAAGCCTGCCCACCGAAGCCTCGGCTACAGACGGCCTGTCGGGCATGTACACATAGTTCTCCGACATCACCCGCAGCGACGCAAGCACGAACACAGGGCGCGGACCGCCGCCCACCATCACCGGACGGCATGCCTCGCTGTCGTTGCCGCCGTAGCCTATGGGCACCATCCCGGCGTTCAATATATTATTGTATGTGTCTTCCAGCCCTACTCGACCATGGTCGATGGTGTGGTTGTTGGCCATGTTCAGATGCGTGATGCCATGCTTCCGCAACACCGGAAGCACCGTGGTGTCGGCCCGGAACACAAAGCGCTTGTTGAGCGGCGACTCCTTCTGTGTGACAGGACACTCGATGTTGGCCACCACAACGTGGGCCGTGGCAAACAGAGAGTCGACCGATTGCGAGAAAAGACGGTCGGCACCACCATGGCGTATCAGCCGCCCCACGTCGCGACCGAGCATCACGTCGCCCGTGAAAAGCATGACAAGCGAGTCGGCACCGGCCACGGCGGCACCGCCACCGCATCCGTTTCCGGGGCTTACAGCATGCCCCTCGGCCCGGGCGAAGCCATGGTTGCGGCTTCGCTGCGCCGTTTTGCAACCGAGACACACGGCCATCAATGCGGCCACAAGCAGCCAAACACCCTTGATGCGCATGGCTTCAGCACCCCGAACTGTAGAAAATGAGCTCGTTGTCGGCAGGCACCGGGTCGGCAAGTATTATCCCGTCCATCCACGACGGCACCCCCTTGCGCGGCTCACGCTCCAGCATCTGCTGCCACTCGGCGTCGGTAAGGCGCGTTCCCAGCGGCATGGGGAACTCGCGATACGAGAACACCGCGCCCCTGGTAAGGTGCAGCATGCCGTTTATCTCGACCACAACGTATATGTCGTCAACGTATCCCGTGGCGGCATGGAGCACGCCCTTGTCGGGGTTGTTCGACCCGTTGGAAGTGTAAACGTCGGCCACCACGGCCACCGAACGGTCGGAGCCCTGCACGTCTTCCCACGACATGCCGTCCTGCCGGGCCTTGTCTTTCATTATGTCGAGCGTAAGCCACTCGTATGTACTCCCCAGTTTCTCAATGCTCTTGAACTCCTCGGCGGTGACTCTGCGGCCCTCTATCTCCTTCTGCGCAATGCGCAAGAGGAAGTCGGTCTGCTCTTCCACCTGGTCGGTAATGCTCTTTATGCGCGGCGTCATGAACCCGTAGTAGTCGACAACCGCCCGTATCCGGCGTATCAGTTCGAGCGCCTTGCCCCAGTAGGCCACGTTTGGCTCGACGTATCCCACCACCACCGGGTCGGGTATAGCGCCGCCGCACTCGGCCGCCATGGGCTGCTTGGCATAAAGAGTGATGTCGTGGCGCGTCTCGGCCCAGGCCGCGAGAGCGGCGTTAAGGCCCTTCCTGACCCACTGCGGCGTGCGCATGAAGTAAGGCAGGCGGTCGTCAGCCATGTCGGCCAGAGCCCCGAAGGCCTCCAGTCGCAAGTCGGAGAGAGTGGAGTCGCGCGTCAGCTCCGGCATCATGGCAGCCACAGAGTCGAGCCGCGCTGTGTATTCGGGCCATCTGTCGGCCACACCGAGCTCGCCTGTCAGGATGCCGCGGGCCGCCTCTGAGCCGAGAGCGGCCATCACGTCGAGCCCCGAGGGGTAGGCGCGGAGCGTCTGCGGACTGGTCTCCACGTCGACAAGCTCCTGCAACACCTCGCTGTCGAACACATAGCGCTGCGGCAGGAAGCATATCTTCTCGGCGCACGAGAGCTGCTCCTTGGGCCTGATGCGGGCCGCGGCCCGGCTCTTTGCCAGCAGCGAACGCTGCAGACGGGCCAGCAGGGCGTCGTCGCTCATCAGCCGCCCGGTGTTATATTTGCCGCGCTTCAGCTCGTCGGCCAGCGCGAGCACCGACAGTCCGTCGGGCCGCCCCACCATGAACGTGAGCAGATTGTCGATGAACATCAGGCTGCCCCGGGCCCTCGTGCTGCCGTTGACGGTGTCGGCCAGCCTCACGGCGCGGCGCAGCTGCACCTTGTCGTCGATGCAGAAGGGCGTCGACTGCAGCCACATCATAGAGCGGAAATACTTCTGCTGCAGCTCGCTCGCCATGTAGTAGCCGCGAGGACGGAACAGACTGTACATGAACTTGACGCCGGTCTGACCGAGAAACGGCGACTCGGCGTCGGCGGCCTGCATCACCCGCCCCACCTCGTCGGCCACGGCCTGCTCGTATCCCGCCGGGGCCTGCAACTGGTCGAGCCCCCACAAGCGGTCGTAGACAGCCAGCCAGGCCATGCACCAGCGCGCCGTCTCACGGCCGTTGTCGCTCGTCGACTGCGCCAGCGACTGCTCCAGCCGGGCGTATAGCTGCCTCGACAGCCCGCCGAGCCTCACCGCCAGCCCGCCGGCCTCTATATCCTGCATGAGCTTTGAATAGTATATGTGCATCAGCTGCAGGTGCAAGTCGGTGGTGATGAAACTGGGAAAGTCGTGGTAATCGTTGTTTTCGTAACAGTGAAACAGCTGTATGTTCTGCCTCGGCACTATGGCGAAGCCGTCGCGTGCGAGCCTCCTGTATAGCGGTTCTGACACCTCTTCGAGCTGGAACCCGTTGACAATGTTGCCCACGTTGACCCTCTCGCCGGGGCCACACTTGTAGTTCTGCGCCTTCAGCTCGGCCTCGCGGGCCTTTATTCGGTCGATGAATGCCAGTTCGTCCTTGGTGTATGTGATGGGCTTCTCGCCAGCCTCGCCCACCACCCGCTCGTACATCAGGCTGTCATACCACGACGTATGGCCGAACACGGCGCGCAGGGCATAGTCGATGAAGCAGTATCCCTGGCGCGCGGCGAAGGCGTTGCGCAGTATGCGCAGGTCTTGCAGGCTAAGCCCCGAGATGTCCATTGACGTGTCGATATGGCTGCCCAGGGCCTCGACGTCAATACGGCTGCCCACAGGCACAAACCCTTCGGCACCGCAGGCCGTGGCTGGCAGCACCATTGCCAAGGCCACAGCCAGGCCGTGAAAAAGTCTTGCAATCTTATTTGTCATAGGTTTCAAAATATTTGGCAGGCCCGCAAGGCACAGGCCGGCGGCCGCCGTCTGAGCCCTGTCGGGCCAATGCGCCCTGCCAGCAAAGATAATTAAAATATGGCATACGGCAAAGCGTTGCCATCAAAACTTGCCTTTGCTCACAGCCATACCGAGCCACCATTGCCCGGCCTACTACAGCCGCATGCTGCAAAACGGCCCGTATTGCAGTCCAATACAGCCCGTATGGCAATGCAAAACGGCACTAACGGCCAACCTGCTGACGGCCAACCATTTGGCCACCCGCACCCCCGGGCCGTGTCCAACCGCCCGCGCCGAGCAGCCGCCGGGCCTCGGCCTCGCTGCACTCGCGCGCCACGTAGCGCACAAAGTCCATGCCGAACGACCGCCAACGGTAGTCGGCCACAAGGTAAAGGCCGCTGCGCTCAACCTCCATCACGCGCAGCACGCCCTCCGGGACCACAAAGTGGAAGTCGGCGACGGGCTGCCCCAGCCGCGAGCCGAGCCACAGGGGGCGCACGTGGCCGCGGTAGTTTTTGTAGACAAACACCCGCCGGCGCACCTCAGGGTCGTAGCGGGTGGCTTTCACCACGCCCACGATGGCATCGGCAGAGCCGTCGCCGTTGACGTCGGCCACCTCGAAGCGGTAGACGGGGAAAGGCAGAAGCCAGCGGTCTTCGCCCAGAGTGAGCACACTGAGCGTGTCGGCCACGCGCTCCATGGCAAACGTGTCGGAGGCCTGGCCCTGTCCCGCCGACCCGCTGCCGCCGTCAACCGCCCCGGCAGGAGGAAAGGGGGCGGAGGCCGACAGGGCCACGGCCGACAATACAGCCGCCCCGCCCAGACATCGCCTTGCTACCGCATAGAGTGCCATGATACACATTATTATATATTGATACATGAATTATAACCAACCGGGGTAAATGCGGCCCGATGGCCGAAGCGGTTTTCCGCATTGCCGGAGCGGCCGGAAAGGCCGCGGCCCCGGGTGCATTTCCGGCCATGAAACAGCCCGTCAGAACTCGAAGTGCTGATAGTCTTTCACGCTGCGCCACGCCCCGCCCCAGCGGAACCCGGCAGCCGTGAACAGGCGGTAGGCCTCGTCGTTGCGGTCAATCTTGTACGGAATGTCGCTGCGCCGGGCTCGGTCGAAGGCATAGGGCCGCCCCTCGGATGGCTCCACGTGGAACGTTCCGTCGCGCCTCCGCCTCACATACGGGTTGTAAAGCGGGTTGATGTCGATGGCCAAACCCATGCCGTGCTTCGATATCCGGGTTGTCGAGCCGGTCTGGAACCTGAAGTTGAAGCACGAAGTATTGTTGGCCCGCATGGCCGTCTCGTCGTCGGCGCCATACTCATCGATAAGCACCATGCGCTCGATGCGGTAGCCCAGCTCGTAAAGACGGCGGAAGATGGCCACCACCTTGGTGGCTATCGTGGCGTTGACCACCATCTCTCCCATCTGCGGGCGGCCCTTGGCGTTGCGGTGCAGCAGCCTCAGGTAGCGCAGCCCACTGCGCTTCAGCGGGCAGTTGGCGGGCCACGAGCGGCCCTGCATGCGCGCAAACACGGCGTCGCTGACGGGTTCCGACACAAAGCAGCGGTCGAGCCCTGCAGCCGCCACGACCTCGGCGCTCACCTCGCAGCCTGGCCGCCAGCCACCGGGAAAGCCGTCGCCGCAGCCGGCCTTGGCGCCGACAGCCGCCAGCAAGGCAACGGCCAGCAGGCAAAACTTAAGTAGTTGCATATCGCTTTTTGGCCGTAAAGTTACGAAAAAAGCCTGTACCGGGTGACTAATAAGCCAAAAAAGCAGTATTTTTGCATGGCAAACAAATGTGAGAACCCACAAAGATGAACGAAATCCTTAACTGTATGGAGACACGCCGCAGTGTGCGTGGCTTCAAGCCGGACGCCATGCCGGCATACGAACTGATAGAGCAAGTGGCAAAGGCAGGCACATACGCCCCCACAGGCATGGGCGCCCAGTCGCCCGTGATAGTGGCCGTGACCAACCGCGAGGTGCGCGACCGCCTGTCGAAGCTCAACGCCGGGGTGCTGGGCACGCAGTCCGACCCGTTCTACGGCGCCCCCGTGGTGCTCGTGGTGCTGGCCGACAGGAGCCGCCCCACATATCTTTACGACGGCAGCCTGGTGATGGGCAACCTCATGAACGCCGCCCACGCCGTGGGGCTGGGCAGCTGCTGGATTCACCGCGCGCGCGAGGTGTTCGCCTCAGACGAGGGCAAGGCCCTGCTCGCAGAGTGGGGCATAGAGGGCGACTACGAGGGCATTGGCCACTGCGTGGTGGGTTATCCCGCCGAGGGGCAGCCCAAGGCAGCCAAGCCCCGCAAGCCCGGCTACGTGAGATGGGTCAGGTGACACACGCCGGCACTGATGCACCAAGAGGCCCGGACGGCTGCCGAAACCATGCCAGCAGCCCCGTCCGGGCCTCCCGGTGCATATACACGCCACTGCAGGCGGGCTCAGAGTTTGCAGAAAAACGTAACGAAGAACGGCACGCTGCAGTCTATCAGCAGGCCGTGGATGAGCGCAAACGGCACCATGGCCTGGCCCGATGCGCGCATGATGGATGGCAGGGCCACGTCGGCCGAGGTAACCCCTGCGGCCGATATCGGCGCCATTCGCCCGCAGAAACGGCTCAGGGCCGGGGCCAGCAGCAGCGCTAGCAGCTCGCGCATGATGTTGGTGAGCAGCGCAATGGTGGCCAGCTCGGTGGCCAGCTGCGCCCCCAGCGTGGGCATCTTGAGCTGCATGATGAGCACCGACGAGAGCGAATAGTAGCCCATGCCGCTGCACACAGCAAGGTAGTCGGCCACGCTCCAGCGGCTGAGCAGCAGGCCGGCAAGCGCCGAAAACGCCAGCGTGCCGGCAACACTGGCCGCCGGCAGCAGCAGCACCTTGGGCCCCACGGCCCGCAACACGGGCTTCAGGTTGTCGCGGCTGCCCAGGCCCAGCCCCACCTGGAGCATGAGGGCATAGAGAATGTAGACCGATATGCCGTGAACGTCGGGCACGTCGAACCCGGCCGCCACGGCCACTGCACCGGCCAGGCACCCCACGGCAAACATGCCTACCACGCCATAGCTGCCGCTCATAGCCCACCTCCTTTCTTGAAAAACAGCCGCCAGACGGCAGCCACAAACACTATGCTGCCCACCATGCCGGCAAGGCAGAGCAGCAGGGCCTGGCCTCCGAAGTTGCCGAGGTTGCCCATGACAAACGGGTCGGAACCTATCGACACGCCGAAGACGAAGAGCAACAGCCAAACCGTGACAGGCATGGTGCGGCCCAGCTCTTTCTGTATGGCGGTGTGGCGCAGCGCATAGCCGGCCATCACCCCCACGATTAGAAATGATATAAAGACAATCATCTGATGTTATTTTTTAGACAGCGTCATACTACTACGGTCCTGCCCGGGGCAGCGCCGCAACCTAATCTCTACAGAAAAGCATAACGGTCTATTGCAGATAGCCACTGAACCAATGGGCACGCTCGGCGTGGCTGAAGGTCCATCCGCCTTTAGCCACAATGAATCTGATATGCGTGCGCTCTGTGTACATAGTTGCCTTGCTATCCTGTTTTTGGGGCTGCAAAGGTAAACATTTATCCGGATATGGCCAAATTTTTATCCGCTTTTAATGTGTTTGCGCCCACAAAGCGCCTTCACGGGCTCGTGTCAGCGCGCCACGTCGGCCGGCATGACCACGGCAACGGTCTTTAGCCTGAGGTAGCTCTCGGCCATGTAGACCATGCCTCCGTAAGGGTTGCCCGTGCCCCACGAGTTTTTCATGATGTAGAAAAGCTCGCCACGGGCGTCGCGCGCCAGCCCCACCACGGCCATGCAATGGTCGTCGGTGGTAAGGAAGCGCTCGAAAGCCGCCTGCCGGTCGGCCTGCCCCGTGGCCTCGCCCTCGGGCAGTCGAGCCACCCCCCGGCCGAAAGAGAAGCCCGGCTCGGTGACGTCGCCCTCCCAGCACACGCCCCGCCCGGCCCTCACGGCGCGCTCCAGGCGCGTCATGAGCGTGTCGATGGGCACGTTGAAGAAAGGCTCGCGCCCGCTGTTGTCGGCCACCTCGAGGGCGAAGTCGGCATAAAACGGATGGTGGGTGAAGCTGGTCAGCGCCACATACTCGCCCGGGGCGCACACGCTGCGGGCAAACTCCTGCGGCGTATACTCGGCCCCGAGCATGAAGACACGGGCCGGCACGGGGCCCATGGTCTCGTCGAGCATGGCCCCGAGCTGCCTCTCGGCCGCAGCCAGCCCCGTGCGCCGCCTCACCGCCGAGGCCGCCATGCGCCCGGCCAGGCGTGCAGCCACGGCGGCCGCCTGTGCGTCGCCGCGTCCGTAGGCGTCGTAGGGCACGATGCCATGGGCCGCAATCGTGGATATGAGGGTCATGGCCGTGCCGCGCAGGGCCACCGTGTCGGCACCGCCGCCGAGGTAACTGCGGCGGAAGCCGTCGGCCACGGCCGAGCGCAGGGCGTAGGCCACCGACAGGCTGACGGAGTCGCCGCGCATGATGTGCTCGGTCTCGATGGCCGAGAGCATGGCATAGGCCCAGCAGCCGTCGCTGCGGCCCTGGTCTTTGACAGGGGTCGAGGCGTTCATCACCTCGACCGAGAAACGCTCGCCGGCGGGCCCGCGCCGGCTGCAGGCGGCAGCAAGCAGCAGCGCCGCCACGGCGGCGGCGGCAAACGGCAGGCACCTCATGGGGCCACCCTCTTGCACTTGCCCGAGGCCGACTCGATGGTGAAGCGCAGCACCTCGGTGCGGTGGAACGACGCTGCCGCATACCTCATGCCCACCTCTTCGTGGCCAGGCGAATACTTGCCCACTATCATTCGCAGCGCCTCCATGCGCTCGCCCTCGCCGAGCCCGCGGCTCACGGTGCCGCGCAACAGCACGCTCTCATACTCGGTGGTGAAGCCCCGGGGCACCACCCGCGTGGCCCCCACCACACAGAGCGTGGCCCCGGGGCTGGCGTCGAGGCAGCCCAGCTTGTGGCCCTCGGGCGCGCAGTGTATGTAGACAGAGGCCCCGCCGTCCCAGACGAAGCTCACGGGGATGCCGTAGCCGGCCGGGGTGCCGCCGCGGTTCTCGACCATCGAGAGCACGGCATACTCGCCCGTGCGCAGCAACTCGGCGGCGCGGCCAGCGTCGAGCAGGCGGTCACGGCGGCGCACACCGTCGTTGCAGTAATTCTGTATATCCATAATTCGGTATAAGTTTGCCGCAAAATTATCAATAAAATCTGAGAAAACATGGCGGCGGCAACGCTTTTTTGGCCTGTGGCCGCCGCGCAGCGCCACCTCGGCAGCGGGCAGACGGCCATGGCGGCTCTATGTCTGCAGGCCATGGCGGTGTAAACATTATATGCTGAAAATTAACACTCCGGCAACATGCAAACCAGGAAACGAAGTGCCGAAAACGGCCGTCGGCAGGGCGAAACGGCCCATACGCCATTGCAATACGGCACATACCGCACCGCGAAACGGCCCGTTTGGCATTGCAAAACGGCCCGTATGGCCGTGCAGGACATGGGGTTCGGGAGCTTGAAAAAACGCATTTTTGAGCCTTTCGGAAAAGAAATCGAGGCCCAAGGCCGCCGATGTTGCAGCAAAAAGCAGCCTCAACGAGAGGCAATCGGCTGTAAGCCTGCATGTTACGGCAACCGTTACGAGAACGGCCCATTTGCCTTCGGCAAAGGCCACGAAGCTGAAAAAGCCGGCCACGAGGGGTTTGTTGTAATGACTTTTCAACGTTTTTCACATTTTCCAAAAGCCTCAACGGCCTGCTACGGCCACCCCCTCGCCACAGCCACAAGCCCGCAGAGGCCCGCTAACAGAAATACTCGCGCAACTGCGCGGCATACGAAGCCAGCTCCACCGGGTCGGCATTGCCATAGCGAGACCACACCTCGCGGCATGCGTCGAGCAGCGCCCCGGCCCGCGGGGCGGCATGGCGCAGGTAGGGATCCAGATGGCGGTAGGCAGCCATGGCGTCGACCACGAGGTCGGCCCCCACCCGCATCAGCCTGCCAAGCTCGGCCACCTCGGGCGTGCGGGCCACCATAGTGGGGGGCGTAAGGCGGAAATAGAGGTCGAGAATGAGCACGAGCATCACCGGCTTCACGCCCGGCAGGCCTCCTACAGGCAGGAAGTCGCGCTCAAAGGTCTGGCAGACGGCCACGCCACTGTAGAAGGCCTCGGCATTGCCGAAGCCCCTCATGCTGCGCAACAGGGCCGCCACGCGGGCCAGCCGGCGCGGGTTGGCGCCGTATTTCTGCCACATGCGCTCAAGCAAAGGCGTTTCGAGGTTGGCCACGGAGCACATCCTGGCAAACAGTTCGCCGGGGGGCACGTGCAACTCGAGGGCCAAGTCGACCACAGGGCGGCTGTAGGGCGGCTTCAGCCCCACGGGCTTGCGCAGGTAAAGCTGCAATAGCAGCAGCCAGTCTTCGTCTGTCCAGTTGTTTGTCCTTGTCATTAACAGTAGGATTTATACATGTTGCAGACACCTCGGGGCGGCCAACCGCAAGTGGCCCTACGGGGCATCGGCAACGACAAAGATACGGAAATTCCGTTAAACAGCAAAATAATGGTACAATAAATGCAAGCTGACGGAATTATTGCTAACTTTGCATCGCGATAACAAATGGCAGGCAACTAAACACATTCTACATAAGATGGAACCATCACACAAAATCAACAAGGTGGAGCTGCGCAACCTGCGGATGGAAGACTACGCGCAGCTCTCCAAGTCGTTCAAGCGCATCTACGCCGACCACGACGTGTTCTGGACGCGCGAACAGATAAAGAAGCTCATCACTATCTTCCCCGAAGGACAGGTGGTAACGGTTGTCGACAACAAGATCGTGGGCTGCGCGCTTAGCATAATCGTAGACTACGACATGGTGAAGGGCGACCACACCTACGCCAAGGTGACGGGCAACGAGACCTTCAACACCCACAACCCCAACGGAAACATACTCTACGGCATCGAGGTCTTCATACATCCCGACTACCGCGGGCTGCGACTGGCGCGGCGCATGTACGAATACCGCAAGGAGCTTTGCGAGAAACTAAACCTCAAAGCCATCATGTTCGGGGGGCGCATACCCAACTACCACAAGTATGCCGACACCATGCGGCCCAAGGAATACATCGACAAGGTGCGCTCGAGGGAGATATACGACCCGGTGCTCACGTTCCAGCTGTCAAACGACTTCCACGTTCGACGCGTCATACGCAACTACCTTCCCAACGACGAAGAGTCGAAACACTGCGCCACGCTGCTGCAATGGGACAACATCTACTACCAGCCGCCCACCGACTCGTACGTCGACCGCAAGCCGATGGTGCGCATCGGGCTCGTGCAATGGCAGATGAGGGCCTACCACACCATCGACGACGTGTTCGAACAGGTGGAGTTTTTCGTAGACGCCGTGAGCGACTACAAGAGCGACTTCATCCTCTTCCCCGAATACTTCAACGCCCCGCTCATGGCCAAATACAACGACATGGGCGAAGCCCAGTCCATCCGCGCCCTGGCACAGTACACCGAACAGATGCGCGACAGGTTCGTCGAACTGGCCATAAGCTACAACATCAACATCATAACCGGCAGCATGCCGTATGTCAAGGCCGACGGGTCGCTATACAACGTGGGCTTCCTTTGCCGCCGCGACGGTTCATACGACATGTACGAAAAGATACACGTGACGCCCGACGAGGTGAAAAGCTGGGGACTGAGCGGCGGAAACCTCGTGCAGACTTTCGACACAGACTGCGCCAAGATAGGCATACTGATATGCTACGACGTCGAGTTCCCCGAGCTGTCGCGCCTCATGGCAGCCGAAGGAATGCAGATTCTCTTCGTGCCGTTCATGACCGACACGCAGAACGCTTACTCCCGGGTGAGGGTCTGCGCGCAGGCAAGGGCCATCGAAAACGAGTGCTTCGTGGCCATAGCGGGCAGCGTGGGCAACCTCCCCAGGGTGCACAACATGGACATACAGTACGCCCAGTCGGCCGTGTTCACGCCCTGCGACTTCGCCTTCCCCAACGACGGCAAGCGCGCAGAAGCCACGCCCAACACTGAGATGATACTCGTGTCCGACGTCGACCTCGACCTACTCAACGAGCTGCACACATACGGCAGCGTGAGAAACCTGCGCGACAGGCGAACCGACCTCTACGAGGTGAAGATGAAACGGGCGGCCATCGGGGCACAAGACAAAACCGAAGAAAAAGACAACACGAAATGAACAGCAAACTCACAGCGCTGGCCGCCGCCATCATGGTGGCAGCCGCAACAGGGGCACAAACCCCGAAACGCGACTTCAAGCGCGACATCAGGCTCTCGGCAAGCAACCTGCTTGCCTACCCGGGACCCGACAACAGCCGGAAGATGACGCCCGCCCCCGACAGCCTGAAGCCTTTCTACATAAGCCACTACGGCAGGCACGGCTCACGGTTCCTCATCGACCCGGAAGACTACGCCGAGCCGCTGGCAACGCTACACAGGGCCGACAGCATGGGCAAACTGACGCTGCGCGGCCGCGACCTGATGCGCCGCATTAGCTGGATGCAGGCCGAGGCCGACGGAAGACTGGGCGAACTGACCGAGATCGGGGCCAGGCAGCACCGCGGAATAGCCCGGAGGATGTATGAACGCTTCCCGGAAGTGTTTGCCCCGGGGGCGCACATAGACGCCCGGAGCACCGTGGTGATACGCTGCATACTGTCGATGGAGAACGAGCTCATGGAACTGGTGAGGCTCAACCCGGCCCTCAACGTGAGCCACGACGCAAGCCAGCACGACATGGTATACATGAACTTTGCCAACACCGCGCCCACGCCAAGCGCATGGACGCCCGAGGCCCGTGAGGCCATGAGGCAGCTTTACGACTCTATGGTAGACACGGTGAAGGTGATGCGGCGGCTGTTCAGCGACATGGACTACGCACGGGAGCACGTGGGCATGCGCCGCCTCAACGACCAGCTGTTCCGCCTTGCGTCGGCAACGCAGAACAGCGACGCCCGCTACAAGGTGACGCTGTACGACGTGTTCGACGACAATGACATCTACGCCAACTGGGTCTGCAACAACGCGGGGTGGTACTTGGGCTATGCCTGCTGCCCCATCAACGGCGGGCGGCAGCCTCTCACTCAGCGCAACCTGCTGAACAACATCATCAACGAGGCCGACAGCTGCATCAGGCTGGCCGGCACGGGGGCTTCGCTGCGCTTCGGCCACGAGACGGTGCTGCTGCCGCTGGTGTGCCTGATGGGCCTCGACGGCTACGGGATGAGCACCGACGACCTGCGACATCTTGACAGAAAGGGATGGATAGACTACAAGATTTTCCCCATGGGGAGCAACGTCCAGATAGTGTTCTACCGCAAAGACGCATCCGACACCGACCCCGTGGTGAAGGTGCTGCTCAACGAAAACGAGGCCAAGCTGCCCATAAAGGCTGTCAGCGGCCCGTATTACAGGTGGAGCGACGTGCGCGGCTACTGGCTGGAACGCATGGCGACAATGGGCAAGGCCACAACGGCCGACGCCGACTGACGCTGCCGCGGCACGGCTGCACGACGGCCGCAGACGCTCCGCCACAGCCATGCCTGCAGCCGGGGGCGCCGCACAAAAGAAACGGACTGCCACACCCGCCCCTGCAACACGCCGGGGAATAGGGCATGGCGGTCCGTTTCCTGTTACACAGGCAGGCCGGCGACAAGCACCGGCCACGCCTTCTTACATTGGGTATGCATGTTCAAACGGTGGCCGCCGACTGCGGGCGGCGCACACCCGGACAGCCGCAACAAGGGCATGGCCGGGCCTTGTCATTTGACCTCTTTGAGCGTATAGGTGGTTCCCTGCTCTATTGTGAATCCGTCTTCTGTCTCCTTGAAACCCTCGGTGAGCTCGAGGTTGCCTTTCCTGAAGTAGGCGGTGGCCACGCCGTAGATGCCATCCGGGTCAAACGCATTGGGGTCCCAGGAATACTCGAGCAGCCCATTCTCCTGGTTGCCCCAGCGCCATGTAGACACAGCAAGGTGGCTGTCGGCATAGGTAACCATGTATGTGCCCGACTTGGTGAACACAACCTGCTCGGGGCCGGTGGCGCTTGTGAAGTCGAGCAGGTAGTCGCCGTCGGTGTAGTCGGGGTCGTGCTCCCTGCCCCAAGCCTCGAGCTTGGCGTTGAGACCGTCGATGGTCGGGTCCGTGCAGTCAAACATGGTCACGCCATTATACCTCAGGAAGGCCCTCCACTGCACTATTTCCCACGTGCGGCACAGGTTGTCGGTCATCGTTCCCGACGAAGGCGTGCCGGCGCGGTTGCCTTTCAGCGAGTATGAATGGCCGCCCGAGAGCGTTATGTCGAGGCTGTACGACTGGTCGCCCGAGCCCGACACCACGAGCTTGCCGAAGCCCTCGAGCTCGTATTCGCCCTCGCCCGTCTTGGTGTATTTGCCAGACAGTATGTTAGAATAATGTATATAGCGCGTGTCAGGCCGCCCCGCGCCATCCGACATGACAGACATGCGCGTGGCAGGAGCGGCTGCCGCTGTGGCAGGAGCCTGCGATCCGCTGGTGAAGATGATGTAGTTGCCGCTGGCAGTGAGCTCCACCGAGGTGTATGGACTGCCGGCGTCGGTGATGGTATACTTGGCTGCCGACGACTCAAACCGGGGCGCCTCCATCTCCGTACCGTCCGACCCGCCACCTGAAGTGTCGTCGCCGCCATCACCATTGTTGCCGTCATCATCGCTGCACGACGCCATTGCGAACGCAGCAAACACGGCAAAAGCCATGTAAATGGCCCTGCCCATAACTGTTTTCAGCATTTCTCTTTTCATAAACAACTTGATTTTAATGTTACCAATTGTATGTAATTTAAACATATAGCCGTTGAAAATGTACCGTCGGATAAATAGCCCGGCAAACGTCTCACGACGCCACTTAATCGTATTTCTGCCGCAAATATACTAAAAAAAAGGTCAAAATGGTGTGTTTTAGACAAATTTATACGACGAAACAGCAATGTTTCGGGGCAATGGCACGCCACGTGCGGCAATGCCGCAACAGCCCCGGCAGCCGACGGCACGGCAGCGGCACGGAACCGCCTGACAGTCAACGGCTTTGCAAAACGGCCCGTATCGCAGCATGAAACGGGCCGTTTCGGAACGCAAAACGGCCCGAACGGCAACGCAAAACGGCCTCCGCCGCAAAGCCCCCACAAAGCAGCCTACGGCCGGGGCGCCCCAAACAGTCATGCGGCAGCAGCCACGCGGGCCTGCCGGCAACAGGCCGGCGACAAAGTGTAAATTAGGTTAATAAAGGACAAAAGACCATCCTTGCAGACAAATACGAAAGTCGGCATAAGAAATAATGTTGTAAATTTGCAGCCTGTTTTTAACGAAGACAATACAGAAATGAGACAAAACACTGCGGCAGCACTGCTGCTTGCCATTGCGCTGGCCATGCCGTCGAGAGGCGGGGCCGACGACCAAGTGGTGCCACTAAAGTATGGCAACATGGACCAATGGGTGGTTCGCCACATCAAAGAGTCGGGCATAATAGGCGGAAACACCAAGACACTGTATGAGATAGGGCCCAACAAGACCATCAACGGCAACATTCCTTACACCAACGCAGGGGGCTCGCCATGGGGCACTTCGAACGTCATGGCAAAGGTGATGGGCGTGGTCAAGACCAACAACTCGGTGTTCCGCGAGCGCCGCGGCAACGGCTACTGCGCCAAGATGACCACCCACCTGGAGAGCGTCAAGGTGCTCGGGCTGATGAACATCAAGGTGCTGGCAGCCGGCTCCATATTCCTGGGCGACATGAAAGAGCCCATCACCGGCACGAAAGAGGCGCAGAAGTGGCTCAACTTCGGCATCCCCTTCACCGGAAGGCCCAAGGCCGTGCGCTACGACTACCGCGTCTCGGTGCCGGGAACAAAGAACAGGGTGAGGCAAAACGGGTTCAGCCGCAAGCAGACCGTGGCCGGCCCCGACTACGCCACGGCCATACTGCTGCTGCAGAAACGCACGGAAGACGCCAACGGGAACATCACGGCAAAGCGCGTGGGCACAATGGTGGTGAGGTACGGCAAGTCGACCAACGGGTGGGTAAACAACGCCACGTACACCATAATGTATGGCGACATAAGGCACAACCCGCAATACAACGCCTCGACCATGGGACTGAGGCAGGCCGACTACGCGCGCAACAGCCGCGGGGAAAGCGTGCCCATCAGGGAGACGGGATGGGCCGACGCCGACGAAAAGCCCACCCACATGGTGCTGCAATTCTCGTCGAGCCACGGTGGAGCATACGTGGGAACCATCGGGAACACTCTCTGGATAGACAACGTGGAGCTCGTTTACTGAAAGAAACAACCAACCTGGCAACATGAAACGACTACTGCTGGCCCTGGCAGCCGCCGCATTGATAGGGGCCCACGGCCCGGCTGGGGCGCAAGAAGCAACGGCCGCCGACACGACAGCAGCCGCAATGACAGCGGCCCGCGACTCAGCTCAGAAAAAGAAAAGCCTGGGCAAGAAGCTGCTCGACTACTTCAGCAACGCCAACAAGGGCAAAAGCGACAAGAAATTTGACTTCAGCATACTCGGCGGACCGCACTTCAACACCAACACAAAGCTCGGACTGGGACTCGTGGCAGCCGGACTGTACAGCACGGACAGGGCCGACACGCTGCTGACGCCGTCGAACGTGTCGCTCTTCGGCGACGTCTCTACCGTGGGGTTCTACATGCTCGGGGTCAGGGGGCTGCACGTGGCAAGGCACGACCGCTACCGCATAGACTACACGGTATACTTCTACTCGTTCCCAACCAAGTTCTGGGGAATAGGCTACGACATGGGCAACGACGGCGGAAACGAATCGGACATGATGCGGTGGCAGGCGCAGGCCAAGGCCAGCTTCCTGTTCAGGATAGCGCCGAAACTGTATCTCGGCCCGACGGCATCGTTCGACTTCGTGCGCGGATACGACTTCGACAGGCCCGAACTCATCGAGGGCATGGACCAAAAGACGCTCAACTTCGGCCTCGGGCTGTCGCTCGTATACGACTCGCGCGACGTCACCACCAACCCGCACCGCGGCTTCTACGTCAACCTGTCGCAGTGCTTCCGGCCACGTTTCCTCGGCAACGACTACGCATTCAGCACCACCGAGATGATAGCCGACGCCTATGCAAAGGCCTGGAAGGGGGCCACCGTGGCGGCAGACCTGCGCGGCACGCTCAACTTCGGCAACCCCTCGTGGGGCATGATGGCCCAACTGGGAGGCCCATACTCCATGCGCGGCTACTACCAAGGCCGATACCGCGACAAGCACAAGGTGGAGGCGCAGGTCGAACTGCGCCAGCACGTGTGGAAACGGCACGGTGTGGTGGCGTGGGTTGGCGCCGGCACGGTGTTCGACAAGTTCAGTTCGATGCGCTTCGACCACATTTTGCCCAACTTCGGGGTGGGATATCGCTGGGAGTTCAAGAAGAACGTGAACGTCAGGCTCGACTATGGCTTCGGCAAAAGCGGCCAGTCGGGGTTCATGTTCAACATCAACGAGGCATTCTGAACCCAGCCCGCAACACAGCACAAAGGCTGCGCACGCCACATGGCATGCGCAGCCTTTGCCGCACAATGGGGCCCAGCGGGCCTGCTACTGCTTCTTCTTCGCGGCCCGCTCTATGCCGAAGTCGAGCTGCTTCTTCTCAAGGTTGGCCTTCGCAACCCTGATGGTTATCGGGTCGCCGAGCTGATACTTGTGGTGATGACGGCGCCCGACGAGGCAGTAGTTGCGCTCGTCGAAGTCGTAATAGTCGTCGTCCAGGTCGCGCATGGGCACCATTCCCTCGCAGTGGTTGTCGTCTATCTCGCAATAGATGCCGTACGACGTGATGCCGCTGATGTGCGCATCATAGACGTTCCCCACCTTGTCGGCCATGAACTCCACCATCTTGTACTTGATGGAGTCGCGCTCGGCGTTCTGCGCTAT
This sequence comes from Marseilla massiliensis, assembly GCF_023336985.1. NCBI lineage: Bacteria > Pseudomonadati > Bacteroidota > Bacteroidia > Bacteroidales > Prevotellaceae > Marseilla > Marseilla massiliensis. Next base: position 203,783 of record NZ_JAMBLP010000002.1, read on the forward strand.
CAGCTCCATGTCGCTGCAATGGTCGCACAACTCCTCGTAATGCTCCTTGTTGGCAGAGCGCCCTCCATGCTGGTATCTGGTGAGAAGCCGGTGCACCATGGTGTCGGGATAGCGCCTGATGGGCGACGTGAAGTGTGTGTAGTAATCGAAGGCGAGGCCATAGTGCCCTATGTTGTGCACGCTGTAGCGCGCCTTCATCATGGCTCTCAGGGCCACGGTCTCTATCAGTTTCTGCTCCTTCCGGCCCGCGCAACTGTCCATGAGCGAGTTGATGCTCTTCGAAACGGCGCCCCGCGTGCCGGCAGTCTTAAGCTTGTAGCCAAACTTGACGACAAAGGTACGCAGCGCCTCGAGCTTGGTCGGGTCGGGCTGGTCGTGTATTCGGTATGGCAGCGTCTTTGGTTTCTGGCCCTTCTTCACGCGGCCCACGCTCTCGGCCACGGTGCGGTTGGCCAGCAGCATGAACTCCTCGATGAGCTTGTTGGCGTCTTTCGACTTCTTGAAATAGCACCGAGTGGGGTGCCCTTTGTCGTCGACGTCGAAGTGAAGTTCCTCGCGGTCGAACTTGACGGCGCCGTTCTTGAACCTCGCCTCGCGCAGTTTCTTGGCCAGGGCGTCGAGCTTCACGAGCTCGGCGGCATGCTCGCCGGCATACCCCCCGGGCCCCGGTGCGGGCGCAGGCAGGCCCGTCCCGTCCTTCACACCGTTCTGCTCGAGTATGGCCTGCACCTCTTCGTAGGCAAACCGGCGGTCGCTGCGTATGACGGTATGCACGATTCGCGATCCCTTGACGTTGGCGTCGTCGTCCATGTCGAAGATAACGCTGAACGTCAGCTTGTCTTCGTCGGGGCGGAGCGAGCAGATGTAGTTGCACAGACGCTCGGGAAGCATCGGTATGGTGCGGTCTACGAGGTAGACGCTCGTGGCCCGTTTCACTGCCTCCTTGTCGATGACGGAGCCTTCGGTGACGTAGTGCGACACGTCGGCGATGTGCACTCCCACCTCCCAGAGGCCGTTGCTGAGACGGCGTATCGACAGGGCGTCGTCGAAGTCCTTGGCGTCGTGCGGGTCGATGGTGCACGTGAAGACCTGCCTGAAGTCCTCCCTGCCCTCGAGGTCTTTGTCGGTTATCTCGGCCGGAATCTTCTCGGCGGCGTCCTCCACGGCCTTGGGGTACTTGTAGGGCAGTCCGTATTGTGCGAGGATAGAGTTCATCTCGACGTCGTTGTCGCCCTGCTCGCCGAGCACGTCGACCACTTCGCCCACGGGGTACTTATGCTCCGCGTCGGGCCATTGCTTTATCCTGACCACGGCTTTCTGCCCCGTCTTCCCCCCCTTCAGCTTCCTTTTGGGTATGAGGATGTCGGTAACGAAGATGGCTTCGGGCGTGATGAGGAACGCCACGTCTTTCTCTACCCTCAGGCGGCCCACAAACGTGTCGCGCGCCCGCTCCAGAATGGCCGTCACCATGGCCTCGCGCATGTGGTGCTGGCGGCGCGCCAGGAATGTGGCCTGCACGCGGTCGCCGTCGAGGGCGCACATGGAGTTGCGCTCGGCCACGAAGACCGGCTGCGAGCCGTCGTCGGGAACGAAGCTGTTTTTGCCGTTGGCCTTGCGCCTGAACCTTCCCTCCTGCACCTGCGTCTTGGTGTTGAGCCGGTAAGAGTTGTCGCTTACCTTGGCCAGATAGTCATCCCATGACATCTCGTCGAGCGTGTCGACGGCCAGCATCTTCAGCGGATGCGTGTTGAAACCAAGCTGCTTGAATATATACTTTAAGGTGAATGTGTCGCCCGGATGCGCCGAGAACAGTCCCTGCAGTGCCTCGGCCACTTGCTTCTTCGACATCCGCTTTCCGCCTTTTTTCTTTCCCATAGTCGTTCGTTTATAGTTAGGTGTGTGTGCGGCGGCAACTCGCTCCGGGTGTGTCGGGCCCCGCTCTTGCCGCCCGAATGCAAAGTAACTAAATAAAATCCGTATTTCCTCGCCATTTGAGTTATAATTTATTTAAAAGTAGTAACTTTGCAACCAAAATGCAACAAGATGAATACTAACGGCAGAGAGAGAGCCATACGCAACGTCACGCTGGCCGGCAGTGCCATCAACGTGGGCCTGGTGGTGTTCAAGTTTGTGAGCGGCATAGTGGGGTGCTCGGCAGCGATGATAGCCGACGCCGTCCATTCGCTCTCCGACCTGCTCACCGACGCCGTGGTGCTGGTGTTCGTCCACATCAGCGAGAAGCCGCAAGACAAAGACCACGACTACGGCCACGGCAAGTACGAGACCATGGCCTCGTCGATCATTGGCATAGCCCTGCTGCTCGTGGGGGCGGCCATCTGCTACGACGGTGTGCGCAGGATAGCCTCCGTGGTGCACGGCCACGCCCTCGAGCAACCCGGGTTCATTGCCCTCGTGGCGGCCCTGCTGAGCATAGCGCTCAAGGAGTGGGCCTACAGGTTTACCGCCCGCGTGGGCCGGAGGCTGGGCTCACCGGCCGTCATTGCCAACGCGTGGCACCACCGCAGCGACGCCCTCTCGTCGGTGGGCACGGCCGTCGGCATCGGCGGGGCCATCGTCCTGGGCAGCCACTGGGCCGTGCTCGACCCCATTGCAGCCGTGGTGGTGAGCCTGCTCATCATGCAGCAGGCGCTCAAGCAGATAAGGGAGTCGTCCGACGAGCTGCTCGAGAAGAGCCTGCCCGACGACACCGAGAAGCTCATAACAGACATAGTGATGCAGGAGCCGGGCGTGAGCGACATCCACAACCTGTGCACGAGGCGCATCGGAAGCGCCGTGGCAATGGAGATGCACATAAGGATGCCGGGGCAGATGACGCTCGCCGACTCGCACGCCCACGCCTCGGCGATAGAGCGGAGGCTGCGAAGCGAGTTCGGGCCGCGCACACACATCAGCCTGCACGTGGAGCCGGCGAAAGGCGACGGGGCCGACGGCGGCGGGGCGCAGCGGGCGTAAGAAAACATTACAATGGCCCCGGCATGGCGGCACGCCCCCCGGACAGGCCCGCCAAACGGCCCATACGGGGGCTCAAAACAGCCCGTTCGGGAGCGCCATACGGGCCGTTTGGCAAGGCAATGCGGCCCGTTTTGCAACGCGCTGTGGCCCAAGCACTTGGGCAACGCGCCCACTGTTGCGAACAAACTTTACAGACACTGGCTTGCAAGGGAGCGGGGCACGGGCCGCCGCCACGACCTTGAAGCACACCGACCAACGACAACCAAAAGACAAATGAACATACTCGTAACCGGAGCAACGGGCTTCATCGGAAGCTTCATCGTCGAAGAAGCCATCAAAAGGGGCATGAACGTGTGGGCTGCCGTGCGTCCCACGAGCAGCCGGAAATACATCTCCGACCCGCGCATCAACACCATTGAGCTCGACCTCGGCGACAAGCAGAGGCTGAAAGGGCAGCTCGGCGGCCACACGTTCGACTATGTGGTGCATGCCGCCGGGGCCACGAAGTGCCTGCACAAGGCCGACTTCTACAGGGTGAACACCGACGGCACGCGCCACCTGGCCGACGCGCTCGTAGAGCTGCGCATGCCGCTCAGGCGCTTTGTATTCCTGAGCAGCCTCAGCGTGATGGGCCCCGTGCGCGAGCAAAGGCCGTATGCCGACATTTCAGTCAACGACGATCCGAGGCCCGACACGGCCTACGGGATGAGCAAGCTCAAGGCCGAGAGATACCTCGACAGCCTCGACGGCTTCCCCGTGGTGACGCTGCGGCCCACAGGGGTGTACGGGCCGCGCGAGCACGACTACTTCATGATGGCGCAAAGCATAAAGAAGCACACCGACTTCGCGGCCGGGCTGAAGCCCCAAGACCTGACGTTTGTCTACGTGGCCGACGTGGTGCAGGCTGTGTTCCTGGCCCTGGAGCGCGGGCGCAACGGCGCAAAGTACTTCCTGAGCGACGGCTGTGTCTACGCCTCGCGCACGTTCAGCGACCTCATCATCGGCCAGCTGGGCCACCCGTGGGTGGTCAGGCTCAAGGCGCCGCTGTGGCTCCTGAGGGCCATAACCTTCTGCGGAGAGTATGCCGGCAGGCTTACAGGGCGGCCGACGGCACTGAACAACGACAAATACCGCATCATGAGGCAGCGCAACTGGAGGTGCGACATTGCCCCGACCAGGGCCGAACTGGGCTACGAACCGCAATACCGGCTGGAGCGCGGGGTCGCGGAGACCATCAGGTGGTACAAGGACAACGGGTGGATTTGAGGTATTAAGTATTAAGAATTAATGATTAAGAAAATATGCTTTGGATGGCATAACACAACACCATTGCCCTTTTTAGTACAAAAAACGGACGGTATGAAACACGCACTTTGCCCGTTTTCGTACAAAAGCCCAATAGCATGAAACTATCACCGCGTATGCTTAATCACCAAATACCAAATGGATGAAACAACCACTGTGTCTGTTTTATTACCAAATAACAAAGGGTTGAAACCATGTCTTGTGGCAGGCTGTCACCGCCTTAGGCCCTGTTTCGCAGCCGACATTGCGGATTATGAATTATGAATTGTGAATTATGAATTATAAAACGTTTGATTTTCTCAGCATTTTCAAGCTCGAAAAGAAACCCAAGAAAGGCTTGCTTGCAGCCGAGTGGGTCATGGTTGGCTACATGGCATTCACCCTGTTGCTCATGCTCTTCACATATACCAAGCTCGAAAACCCCGAGTCGATGCTCTGGGGGAGGCTGCGCATAGCCGTCATGACGGCCGCGCTGTGGGCCGTCTACCGCATGCTGCCGTGCCCCCTGACGCGTTTCGCGCGCGTGGCGGCCCAGATGGCGCTGCTCTCATGGTGGTACCCGGACACCTACGAGTTCAACCGCATGTTCCCAAACCTCGACCACCACTTCGCCACATGGGAGCAACAGCTCTTCGGATGCCAGCCGGCGCTGCTCTTCTGCCGCGCCCTGCCCGGCCCCGTGTTCAGCGAACTGATGGACCTGGGCTACGCTTCCTACTTCCCGATGATACTCGTCGTGACGCTGTTCTTCTTCATCTGGCGGTACAAAGACTTCCACCGCGCGGCCTTTGTCATACTCGCATCGTTCTTCATATACTACGTGATATACATCATACTGCCCGTGGCCGGGCCGCAGTATTACTATAAAGCCATAGGCATGGACGCCGCCGCACAGGGCCACTTCGCCGATGTGGGCAACTACTTCGCCACCCACCGCGAGGCACTGACAAGCCCGGGATACCGCGACGGGGTGTTCTACAAGATGGTGGCCGACGCCCACGAGGCAGGCGAACGCCCCACGGCAGCCTTCCCCAGCAGCCACGTGGGCATAAGCACCATACTGCTGCTGCTCGTGTGGAGGGCCCGCTCGCGCCGCCTGCTGCTCGCGCTGCTGCCGCTGTACGTGCTGCTCTGCCTGTCGACGGTGTACATCTACGCCCACTATGCCATCGACGTCTTTGCCGGATGGGCCTCGGCCGTGGTGCTGTTTGTGGCGCTCAACGCCGCCTACTCGCGCATACGGGAGTGACACGCCCACGCCACGAATGCAAGAGGGAGCCGGGCTCGCGCCCGGCTCCCTCTTGTTGTTGCCCGCAATGGCAGCCATGTCAGAACTCCCAGTCGGCGCCGGCCATGACCGTTGCGCGCGGCATCGGGTAGCCATAGTTTATCTCGTAGCCCTGGGCGAGCAGGTTTTCGCCGCGGGCAAACAGCCTGAAGCCCTTCGCAACGCGGCACGACGCGGTGAGATTCCACAGCCAGAAGTTCTCTGTGCGGTCTTCGCCGCCAACCGCCACGGTCGAGGTGTAAAGCCCGTCGACGTATTGCAGGCCCGTGGCAAAGGCAAAGCGGCCCACAGAATAGTTGGCCCCGACGTACAGCTTGTGCTCGGGCGCACCGGTGACAGGGTGGTTCATGTCAAGGAAACTGTAGTTGGCATTGAGCTTCAGGGCCCTGGTCACGTCGTAGGCGGCCTCAAGCTCGACGCCCCAATTCTCCATTTCGCCCGTGTTTATGTTGCTCGGGCGGCCGCCGGAGCGCACCGTCTCAATCAAGTTGTCGGCCTTGAGGTAGAACACGTTGGCCCCCAGCCGCAGCCGGTCGTGCATCAGCCGCTGCGTGAAAGCCAGCTCATAGTTCATCATCCGCTCAGGCTTGAGCTGGTCGTTGGCAGGCGGAAACATGTACATCTCGCGTATGGTGGGGTTACGGAAGCCCTTGCTCACCATGGCCTTCAGGTCGGCCTGCGGCGACAGTCGGAACGTGAGGCCTCCCTGCGGCACCAGTTCGGTGCCCGCCTGCGAGTGGTTGTCTACCCTGAGACCGGCGTCGACAGTGAGCCACGACCACAAATCCTGCCTCAGCTCGACATATCCTGCAAACTCATCCTGCTCTTTGTCGCCCAGCACAGACTCCTCCTTGGTGGTCATGACCTCGTTCCACGCGCGGCCGCCGAAGTGCTGGTAGTCGAAGCCGAGCGTCAGCCTGTTGCCTCGGAAGAGCGACATACTCTGGTAGACCGACACGCCGCCCATCATGTCGTCGTGCATGTAGAGCGCCTCTTGCGGCTGCTCCCCGGGCCCGTATCCGTCGTTTATCTCGTGGTGGCCCCAGTTGTAGAACACCCGTATGGCCCCCTCGGTGCGCCCGTAGGTGTTGGCCAGCGCCACCGAAGCCATGCCGCGGGTTATCCGCGAGTCGTTGTCGATGAGCGGACTGGCCACCTCTCCGGGGTTCTCGGCCTCGAAGTGGGTCAGGCTGATGTCGCCCGTGGCGCGCCAATGTGCGCTTATGTCGTAGCCCAGCTTGGCGAAACCGGAGTACTGGCTGAACTTCGAGTCGGGCCGGTGGCCGTCGGTATGGCTGTAATTGAAGCCCACGATGCTCTCCACCCTGCCTTTCCTCGTGGTGTTGGTGATGCCTCCCTCGATGGTGCCATAGGAGCCGCCTTGCAGCGTCACGTTGGTCCGTGAGCCGTCAGACAGCAGTTGCCGCGTTACTATATTGACCACTCCGCCCATGGCATTGCTGCCGTAGAGCAGCGAGGCAGGGCCCCTGAGCACCTCGACACGGTCGGCCAGCATGGTCTGGTAGGCGTCGGGGATGGGGTGGCCCATCAGTCCGGCATATTGCGGAACGCCGTCTATGAGCACGAGCATCGACGCCCCGCTGCCCATTCCGCGCACCTTTATGCCCCCGGCCGAACCTGTCGACACGCCGTAGCCAAGCACCCCGCGCGATGTCACAAACAGTCCGGGCACCTGCTCGTTGACAGTTGGCAGCAGCGCGGTGCGGTAGTTCTCGGTCAGTTTCTGCCTCCCCACCACAGAGACTGTCATTGGCAGGTGCCTGATGTCGGTGGCCCCGCGCGTCCCGGTCACCACTACCTCGCCGAGCCCGACACTGTCTGCCGTCTCTGTTGTTATGCCGGCAGCACGTGCCTGCAAGCCTGTGGCAGCCAGCAATGCCGCCATAAGTATGTCCTTCTTCATCCTTTTAATGTGTGTATGGTTATTTTCCAGTTTGTATCACGCTGCAAAATTACTCATAAAAGCGCACAAACCGTTAGCCGTTTTACGGATAAATCTACCACAATTACACTAATTTGTGGAGTATTTTCCAGGCATATTGCCACGCCTGGACAACGCCCCGCCAATCCGAAAAGAGCAAAGGAGCCAAGACGCCAATGCCATACGGAGCCCCCAAACAGGCCACAAGGCATACGTCTTAACTCCTTTACTCCCTTAACTCCTTAACTCCTGGAATATAACTCCTTAACTTCAGGAATACAAATCATCAACTCCCGGAACACAAGCCACAGGCTGCGGCCCTCCGCAACGGCTAAAGGGCCAGTTCGTAAATCTCGCGCGTGGCCTTCCGGTCAAGGCGAATGTAGTTGCCAACGAGCTCGCCCTTGTCCTCATGGAGCTTGTCGACAAGCAGCGATATGTCGGGATTGGCGATGCCCAGCTCGCCAAACGTCACGGGCATGCCTATGAAATGCAGGAAACGCTTGAAGCATGCCACGCCCTCAAGGGCCACCGACATGGCGTCGGCACCGGCCACCACGCCCCACACGCGGCGCGCCCACTGCTCCACCTTGCGCACGTTGTGCCCGGCCATGTAGGTGAGCCAGGCGGGGAAGATTACCGCCAGCCCGGCGCCGTGGGTAACTCCGTAGACGGCGCTCACCTCGTGTTCCATGAAGTGCGACGCCCAGTCTTCCTCGCATCCCACGCCGCACGTGCCGTTGTGAGCCACGGTGCCGGCCCACATCAGGTTGGCCCTTGCGCCATAGTCGTCGGGTTTGTGCAGGGCCTTGGGCGTCTCTTCTATTATTGAAAGCATCACTCCCTCACACATGCGGTCGGCCACCGAGGTGGCTTCGGTGTTGGTGAAGTACCGCTCCATGATATGCGCCATCATGTCGGTAGCGCCACATGCCGTCTGCCATGCGGGCAGAGTGAACGTCAGCGCGGGGTCCATCACGGCAAAGGCCGGGCGCAACACCTTCGGCGTGCGCAGGCTAAGCTTGTGCAACCCGTCCAGCTTGGTTATCACGCTGTTGCCCGACCCCTCGCTGCCGGCGGCCGGGATGGTGAGCACCACGCCCACGGGAAGGGCCTCGCCCGGCACGGCCCGCCCGGCGAAGAAATCCCAGAAGTCGCCACTGTAGGGCACTCCCGCCGCCATGGCCTTGGCTGTGTCGATGACCGAACCGCCGCCCACGGCAAGCAGGAAGTCGGCCTTGGCGCGGCGGCACAGGTCGATGCCCTCATACACCTTGGCGTCGGTGGGGTTGGGTTGCACCCCGCCAAGCTCGCAGTATTCCACGCCTGCCTCGGCCAGCGACTCCTCAACGCGGCCCAGCAAGCCGCTGCGCACGGCCGAGCCTCCACCATACACCACGATGGCTCGTGTGCCACCGTAAGCCCTGACAAGAGAACCTGTCTGATGCTCTGTGCCCCGTCCGAACACAAACTCGGTGGGGCTGTAAAATGTGAAATCCTTCATAAACCGAAAGTTGTCTATGAATGTTGAACCGACGCAAGCCATCCCGCGACGGGCATCCTGCTGCCTCTGGCCGGGCCGCGGCGCACGCTGCCCTGCCAGCGCATGCCAACGATGCGCCACGAAGCGACAAACACACATCCAACACTCGCATTCCTAAATCACTATATAATAAACCGACGGCGGCCACGGCAGCACGGGCACGCAACCACCTGACCCTCAATGTGTTGCAAAACGGGCCGTATTGTGCTGCAAAACGGGTCGTTTCACATTGCAAAACAGGCCGTTTTACACTCCCAAACGGCACATATCGCTGCCCGGGCCGCTACCGGCGGCCCGACAGCCACACCACCGCCAAGGCCAAATGCGGCCCGCCCGGGCATACCACAGGCTGCCCATGGCAACGGTCCGCGGCCCATTGCAACGTGCCCCGTCACTTGTTGCGGGGCTTGCTCCACGTGTCGTCCATCTTCAGCGCCTGCAGCGCGAGCGCATCGGGGGCAATGCCCAGGAACTTTAGCGTGGCCTTCTCGCCGCCGCCAAGGGGCATGGGCGTGTAGTAATCAATCTTCTCCCTGGCCAGGCGAACGCTCTTCCAAGGGTCGTCGGGACTGCCCGTGGAGAGCTGCACCCTCACCTCCGGCTTGTCTTTCTCTACCGGAAGGAAGATATACCGCTTCGGACTCGTTATCTCAACAATGGTAGTGTCGCCGCTCGTGCGCACGAAGATGGCTTGCGGCGAAAGCTCGGCAATGACCGTGTCGCCGCTGTGGTGCACGTTATAGTCCTGCGCTGCGGCAGCCTGTGCGGCCACCACCGTGACAGCAAAGGCTATTGCTCTTGTAATGAAAGTCTTGTTCATAGGTCTTTTGATTATTGGTTTGTTGGTATCGTCGTCTGCATGCGGGCCGTTTCCGGAGCCCGTCACTCACATAGACTGCTTCGTCTTGAAGGCCAGGGCGTACATGCGCATCTGTTTGATCATGGCCAGCAGGCCGTTGCTGCGCGTTGGGCTGAGGTGCTCCCTGAGCCCTATCTTCTCTATGAAATATAGGTCGGCATCGATTATCTCGTCGGGTGTGTGGCCGCTGAGCACCCTTATCAGCAGCGCTATGATGCCCTTTACGATGAGCGCGTCGCTCTCGGCGCTGAAGTCAATCACGCCGTCGTGATAGTCGGCCTGCAGCCATACGCGGCTCTGGCAGCCGTCGATGAGGTTGCTTTCCACCTTGTATCGCTCGTCGAGCGGCTGCTGCTCGTTGCCCAGGTCTATCAGCAGCTGGTACTTGTCCATCCAGTCGGTGAAGTCGGAAAACTCCTCTATCACCTCGTCTTGTGCTTCGTTGATTGTCATATCTGTTTGTTTTTAATTGCTATTGTCGTCGTCCGCCCTGCCCCGGGCGCCCCCTGCCTTCAGCCACGGCCCCACGGCAGCATGGCTCCGGCGGTCAGCCGGCAGCGCTGTCGATGCGGAAGAGCTTGTCGCTGGGGCGCACCTTGGCCGGCACCCGTATGGCCACACGTGTGCCCTGGCGCGCTGTCTGCACGGCCTGCACGTCGTCGTGAATCTCGTCGGGGGTCACATAGATTACTCCCGTGGTAGGCCCGGTGATGAGCAACTTGTCGCCCACGCTGAACTCGGCGGCGTCGACGCTGAACTCAGCCACCCCTATCTTGGCGAAATACTTTACCCCCCGGCCCACGTAAACCTTGCGCTCGGTGGCGTTGGAGCCGTAGTTGGTGTTCCACTCGCCGAGGGTCTGGCCCTGGTAGTAGCCGTCCCAGAAGCCGCGGTTGAACACAGTGGCGAGCCTGCGGTCCCATTCGTCCTTGCGCTCTTCGGTGAACGTGCCGTCAATCACGGCTGCAATGGCCTCCTTGTAGCATCTCACCACGTTGTATACATACTCAGGCCCGCGTGCGCGGCCCTCTATCTTGAACACCCTGACGCCGCTTTCCATCATGCGGTCGATGAAGCGCACGGTCTTCAAGTCCTTGGGGCTCATGATGTATTTGTTGTCTATCTCGAGCTGGTTGCCCGTCTCCGTGTCGGTAACGGTGTACGAGCGGCGGCATATCTGCACGCATTCGCCGCGGTTGGCCGAGCGCCCCGCGGTGTCGAGACTCATGTAGCACTTGCCGCTGATGGCCATGCACAGCGCCCCGTGGCAGAACATCTCGATGCGCACGGGCTGCCCCGACGGCCCGCAGATGGGCCCTTCGGCTATGCGCCTGTGTATCTCGGCCACCTGCTCGAGCCTCAGTTCGCGGGCCAGCACCACCACGTCGGCATAGCGGGCGTAGAAGCGCAGGGCCTCGGTGTTGCTGATGTTGAGCTGTGTGGAGAGGTGAACCTCCATGCCCACACGGCGGCAATACTCCATCACGGCCACGTCGCTGGCTATGACGGCGCTTATGCCGGCCTCAAGGGCGGCGTCGACGGTCTGGCGCATGGCGTCCATGTCTTCGTCGTAAATGATGGTGTTGACCGTCAGGTATGTCTTTATCCCGTGAGCGGAGCACTCCGAGGCTATGTCGCGCAGGTCGTCGGCAGTGAACGCGCTGGCCGAGTGGGCCCTCATGTTGAGCCTCCCTATGCCGAAGTAAACAGAGTCGGCGCCGGCCTGTATGGCTGCGGCCAGGCTCTCGCGCGACCCCACCGGGGCCATTATCTCAAAGTCTCTCAGTGTCTCTTCCATTCTATTCATTTCCGGTTGTGCGGTTTGCATGTTATGAAAATGCCCACCGTTAAGGACGATGGGCCTGCATATTGTCGTTCACAACGGAACAATCCGTATTGCGACTTGCTTTTTATCCGATTGCAAATATAATTAAATTAATCCGAACGGCCATCGCTCCGGCCCAATTTTTTTGCCTTCCGGCGCAAAAAACAAACCGCGTTGCAGGCACTCGCCCGGGCCACTGCATCTTGCGCTACGGGGCGCCCGGCACACCTACCCGGGGCGCATGGCAATGCCGTCGGGGCCGTTTGGCGATGCAATACGGCCCAAACGGCAACGCAAAACGTGCCGTTTGGCAATCCCAAACGGCACGTTTCACAACCCACTGGGCCACAGGCTGTTGCCCTGTCAGGCCCGCGATGGCTTGGTGGCGCGTATGAAGTAGGCTATTAGCAGCACGTAAGCCACCAATGCGCACACCTGCGACAGCGGGTTGGCCCACCATGCCGAGTAGTCGAAGCTGACGCCGCAGAAGCGCAGCAACGCGCTTACCACGCCCATGAGCGCGCCTCCGGCTATGAAGCCCGAGGCCAGCAGGTTGCCCTTCTCGCCGCGCTCGGCATTGGCCTTTGCATCCTTTGTGCGCGAGGTGACATACCAGTTGACGGCCCCTCCGACCAGCAGCGGTATGTTGAGCTCCATCGGTATGAACATGCCGAGGGCGAAAGCCAGTGCCGGAACGTTGCAAAGCGTGAGCACGATGGCTATCAGCGCGCCTATGCCATAGAGCACCCAGGGAGCCCCGACGCCGCTCATGAGCGGGTCGATCACGGCGGCCATGGCGTTGGCCTGGGGCGCGGCGAGCTGCCCGCTGGCAAACCCGTAGGTCTCGTTGAGCAGCATCATCACGCCGCCAACGGTGGCGGCAGACACCAGTGTGCCCAGGAACTTCCACGTTTCCTGCTTCTTTGGCGTGGTGCCGAGCCAGTAGCCTATCTTCAGGTCGGTGATGAACGAGCCCGACATCGACAGGGCCGTGCACACCACTCCGCCCATTATCAGCGCGGCGAGCATGCCGCCGGTGCCCTTGAGCCCCACGCCCACCATGACCACCGAGGCCAGGATGAGCGTCATGAGCGTCATGCCCGACACGGGGTTGGAGCCCACTATGGCTATGGCGTTGGCCGCCACGGTGGTGAAGAGGAAGGCGATGAGGGCCACAAGCACTATGCCGACGAGGGCAAAGAGCAGGTTGCCGTCCATCACGCCGAACCAGAAGAAGAGGAATATGGCCACTATGGTCACTATCGAGCCTATGGCTATGATCTTGAACGACAGGTCGCGCTGCGTGCGCAGCTGCTCCTTGCCGGCCGGCGTGCCTCCCTTCATCTCGCGTGCGGCCAGGCTCACGGCGCCCTTTATTATGCTCCACGACTTGATGATGCCTATTATGCCGGCCATGGCAATGCCGCCGATGCCTATGCTCTTGCCGTATGACGAGAATATCTGCTCGGGGCTCATGTCGCCTACGGCCGTGGCTATCGACGGATCCCACTGGTTGAGCACGCTGTCGCCGAACAACAGCGCCATGCCGGGCACGATGATCCACCACACCGAGAGCGAGCCGAGGCAGATGATGAGGGCGTATTTCAGGCCCACTATGTAGCCCAGGCCGAGCACGGCGGCCCCGGTGTTTACCTTGAACACGAGCTTTGCCTTGTCGGCCAGCATGTCGCCGGCACCGATGACGCGCGTGGTGAAGTTCTCGTTCCACAGGCCGAAGGTGGCCACCACGAAGTCGTAGAGACCTCCCACGAGCCCCGCCAGCAGCAGGGGCTTGGCCTGGTTGCCGCCACGGGCGCCGCTGACGAGCACCTGTGTGGTGGCCGTGGCCTCGGGGAACGGGTATTTCCCGTGCATGTCGCTCACGAAATACTTGCGGAACGGTATGAGGAACAGTATGCCGATGATGCCTCCGAGCAGCGAGGCCATGAATATCTTGATGAACGACGCGCTCAGCTCGGGATACTTGGCCTGCAGGATGTAGATGGCCGGCAGGGTGAAGATGGCCCCTGCGACGACAGCCCCCGAGCAGGCTCCGATGCTCTGTATGATGACGTTCTCGCCCAGGGCCTTGCTCCGCTTGGCCGCAGTGGACACGCCCACGGCAATGATTGCTATGGGGATGGCGGCCTCGAACACCTGCCCTACCTTCAGTCCGAGGTATGCGGCAGCGGCAGAGAAGAGCATGGCCATGAGCACTCCCCACGTCACCGACCAGCCGTTGACCTCGGGATAGCTTTCCCGCGGGTTCATCACCGGCTCATACTTCTCGCCTTCTTTCAGCTCCCGGAAAGCGTTCTCGGGCAGCTGCAGTCTTTCGTTTTCGTGATTTTCCATTAGTCGTATGTTTTGTTGTTGTCGTTAATGAGAAGCCCCTCCCCACCCCTCCCCCGTGGGGAGGGAGCTGCTGCGCCGCCACTCTTTGCAGGCAAACACATATATTGATGCCGCCGGGCCACCCGCTTAGGCAACTTTACGTGAGAGAAGGACACCGCCGGGCCGCCCGTTCCGACAGCCCGCCATGCAGAGGCCAAGCCGCCTACCACACGCTTTCGGGAGCCTCACCCACAGAGGGAGGTATGGAGGGGGCCCCGTCCAAATACTCCGCATATATCCTTGCGGCCGATATTATCTGCTTCACGCAAGGGCGCGTGCGGTAGTATTCGGCCGTGCGCTCAGAGGCTTCATAGTCGAGCGGCGCCCCCTTCTTGAGCCTGAGCAGCTCGGAGCAGACGATGGAACCGTGCTCGCGGCTGAACTCGGCAGCCAGTTGCTGCACCACCTTGTAGCAGGCCGACTTGCCCTGGCGGTCGCCCGGTGTGGCCGAGCCGCAGTCCATGCCGGCCAGCACGGCCATGCCGCAAACGGCGCCGCACGTGAGCCTCATGCGCCCAATGCCTGCACCGAGGCCCGCACTGAGCCGCAACGCCTGCTCGGGGGTGTAACCATATATGTCGGCAAAGGCCGCAACGACAGCCTGCGAGCAGTTGAACCCCTGCATGAACAGCTCTTCGGCGCGGCGCATACGCTCTTTCTTGTCAATATGCATCGTAGTTGGTTTTAGGTTGGGGGCCTGTTTGCAACGCTGCCGGGCTACAGCCTCAGCGCTACATTGAGCCATCACAGCCGCCTGTGCTACCATGATGCGGCCCTGCTGCGGGCATTGCAGCTTATCTTATGCAAAGATAATGCAAGCGAGGGCAATGCAAGTTTACTTGCCGATTGCCGAGTGCAGCTTATCTTATGCAAAGATAAGGCAAAATGACTTTAACTCAAAATAAATGCAAAGTTTTTTTAACGGCAGTGACAAACAAAGGCCACGGCTGCGGCAGGAGCAATCAACGGGAACGGCGGGAACGGCAAAAAAAGATGACAAACACCTCTCTGAGAATGGCGAAACTGCAACCGAGGGGCCGGCAGACGGCAAATGCGCCAGTTTCGGGCGGCAAACGCCAACCCGCTGTACCACAACGCATTGGCATCAGAAAAGGGCAATACAGCAAGGCAAAAAACCAAGACAAACGGTAGAACAGATGGATTAAAGTGGTGAAAACGCCACAAAACAATGTGCCGGACGGCTCATATTGCAATGCAATACGTGCCGTCCGGCAGGGCAAAACAGGCCGTTCGGCCTCGCCGTCGGGGCCGTTTGGTGCGGCGGCAGGGCCACGGCGGTGCAAAGAAGCGGCCGCGGCAGCCCGGCAAAACCCAGTTGGCGGGGCGGCAAAGCGAAAAAAACAGGCACTTTTTGTTTACAAGCCCACAGCCCCGCCGTGTGCTCACGGCCCGGCCGGATGCAGCCCGCCGACAGCGGGAGGCATCATTCTCCGCCGAGCACCTCCTTGATGTTGTACAGCGGGCGGCGCTTCACCTCCTTGTAAATCTTGCCGATGTAAGCCCCCACCACGCCCACTGAGAGCAGCACCACGCCGCCCACGAACCACACGCTGAGTATGAGCGACGACCATCCGGGCACGGCCGTGCCGGCCATGATGGCGTGAACCACATATACGGCAATGCCAAGGCTCACCAGTATGAAGGCCAGCCCGAGCCACAGTATGCAGTAGATGGGCTTGACGGAAAACGACGTTATGCCGTCGAGAGCCAGCGAAAGCATCTTGGCCAGCGTATACTTCGAGTGGCCGGCGCGCCGCTCGCTGATGACGTCGGGCACGGTGGTGGAGTCGAGACCGATAAGGGGTATGAGGCCGCGCAGGTAAAGGTTGGTCTCCTTGTAGCCCGAGAGCATCTGCAGGGCGCGGCGGCTCATCAGGCGGAAGTCGGCGTGGTTGTAAACGCTCTCAACGCCCATGCGCGCCTGTAGCTTGTAGAAGGCCACGGCCGAGAGCCGTTTGAGCAGCGGGTCGGCCGTGCGCTGCACCTTCACCCCGTAGACAATGTCGTATCCCCGGGCAAACTCGTCGACCATCTTCGGTATGGCCTTCAGGTCGTCCTGCAGGTCGGCGTCGATGGTTATCACCGCGTCGGCCCAGTCTTTTGCCGTCATCATGCCGGCCATGATAGCCGCCTGGTGGCCCACGTTGCGCGCCAGGTTGAGCCCGCGCACACGCTTGTCGGCCGCGTGCAGGGCCGCAATGATGTCCCAGGTGGCGTCGCGGCTGCCGTCGTTGACAAAGAGCATGAAGCTGTCGGGGCTTATCCGGCCGTCGGCCTCCATCTGCCCGAAGAGCCCGGCAAGCCGGCGGGCCGACTCGCGCAGCACCTCCTCCTCGTTGTAACAAGGCAATACAATGGCTAACTTTATCATATACCGCGTCGTTTATTGTTGTGTTTCAGACAGCTTTATGTCCACAAACTCATTGAAAGTGATGAAGTGGTGGCCCCTGCCCTTGAGCATCTTGATGAGCCTGTCGAGCCGGGCCACCATGGCGGCCCCGCTGTTGTTGCGTATGATGAAGGGCATGCGGAACTCCGGGTGCTCCCTGAGCTCGTAGAACTCCCACGGGTGGAAGTAGGTGACGAAGTAGCCGTCGTGGCGCAGCACGCGGCGCACAAGGGCATGGTATAGCCCCTCGGGCAGGTTGTGCAGGGCGAGCCAGAACAGCGGGAAGCGCACCCACGGCGTCACCGACGCCGGTATCTGCATCACGCTTCCTCGCATGAACCACGTGCGCGGGGCCGACAGGTGCATGTAGCGGCCGGGAATGAAGGCCGGGTTAAGCGAAGAGTTGTAGCGGTAGCCCATGCGTTCTATCTCCTCGTCGCTCACGGGGAACATCCTCGGCTGGCGGTAGCCGCTGACGGTGCGGCCCGTGACGCGCTCCACAATCTGCTTAGAGCGCTCCACGTCGGTGGCCTGGGGGCGCCAGTGGTCAACCCCGTGGCAGGCCACCTCGTGCCCCTCGGCCATGATGCGGCACATCACCTCGGGGGCGCGCTCGGCAAAGTTGCCTGTGCAGAAGAACGTGGCCCTGACCCCGTTCATGGCCAGACAGTCGAGAATGCGGTTGGTGCCGGCCACCGACACGTCCATCCCGCGCTCCAGAGAGAAGTCGACGCCGTGCTCGCGCGGCACGTCAAACTCCTCGGTATCAAAACTTAGTAGTATCATATTGCTACGAACATTATTCCTTTAACGATATAGTGACAGTCAGAACTCGTCTTCGCCACGGCGCAGGCGGCGCATCACCTCGGTGTAGTCGCGCCCGGTGTCGAAGTGCACATCGCCGTGCACGGTGGGCTCCCGGAGCGGTGTCATGTAGTCGCCGTAAAGCGCCGTGAGCAACTCGTGGTAGCCGGCAGGCGCCGGAACCATCGTGTCTTCAAACCGGAGCATCACGGTCTCGTCGTACCAATGGGCCATGATGGCCCCCCGGGTCTCCATCTTGTCGAGGCAACATCCCCAGTTGTATATCCTGGGATGCGTGGCCAGGTCGAACTGCCTGTAGCTCTGCTCATACCAGTCGAAGCACTTCTCGAACGACTTGAGCCTGTAGAAGCACTTCCGTATAAACGGCCCCACCTGGCGTACGGGGCGGTATTCGGTAAACACGCGCAGCTTCTTCATGCGCCGCTGCGTCTCGGCCACGGCGGCCAGGCGCTCCTCGCGTGTGGCCGGCACGCCGTCGAAGACGAAGATGTCGATGAAAATGCCCTGGTGGTAAGCCGCGTGCGAGTTGACGTCGGTGCGCAATATGGCCGCCGTGCCGTCCATCCTAAGCTGCGCATGGCCCCTGGCGTAACCCTTGTCGGTGTGGGCGCACTGCAGGAAATAGGGCCGCCTGAACTCGCCAGCCAGCGCCACGAGGCGGTCGTAGTCGGGGCGCATCATTATCATGTCGATGTCGTCGTCCCACGGTATGTAGCCTTTCTCGCGCACAGCGCCCAGCAGGCTGCCGCCGTCAATCCACACCTTGAGGCCGTGGCGGGCGCACACCTCGAGCAACTTGCGCATGAGCTGCATCTGCACCTCCCACACTTTCTTCATCCCAACAGTAACCACGTAACCTCCGCGTGACTCTTCATGCAAATCCATAGGGCAAATTCTTTATCTCAGACTTGTTGCTTAAACTGAATGCAAAGATACGCCTTTTTTCCCATTATCTATTTATCGGAGGCAAAAAATGCCACCGGCCGCCGCTTGGGTATGCACATATTTTAGTATATTTGCAAGTGAAATATATCACTACACAACACAACTTATCTGATGAATAATATGGAAAAATACGATTACCTCGTGGTGGGCGCAGGGCTCTTCGGGGCTGTTTTCGCTTACAGGGCACGCATGGCAGGCAGGCGTTGCCTCATCATCGACAAGCGCCCGCACACCGGCGGCAACCTGTACTGCGAGCAAGTGGAGGGCATCAACGTGCATAAGTACGGCGCGCACATATTCCACACGTCCGACAAAGGGGTGTGGCAGTTTGTCAACTCCATCGTGGAGTTCAACCGATACACCAACTCTCCCGTGGCCAACTACAAGGGAACGCTCTACAACCTGCCGTTCAACATGAACACGTTCAACCGCATGTGGGGCGTAAACACGCCGGCCGAGGCCGCCGCCATGATTGAAAGCCAGCGCAGCGAGGCCCTCGAGGCCATGCGCCGGACAGGCGTCAGCGAGCCGCGCAACGTCGAGGAGCAGGCCCTGGCGCTCGTGGGGCGCGACATATACGAGCGGCTTGTCAAGGGATACACGGAGAAACAGTGGGGCCGGAAGTGCACCGAGCTGCCGGCGTTCATCATAAAGCGGCTGCCCGTGAGGATGGTTTTCGACAACAATTACTTCAACGACAAGTACCAGGGCATACCCATCGGGGGCTACAACAGACTCATCGACGGGCTGATAGGCCCCACGCCGGTGCTCACCTCGACCGACTTCTTTGCCGACAGGGCCCGATGGGAGGCCGCGGCGGAGCGGATTGTGTTCACGGGAAAGATAGACGAGTACTACGGCTACCGCTTCGGCAGGCTGGAATACCGCACGGTGAGCTTCGAGCAAGAGGTGGTTGACACGCCCAACTACCAGGGCAACGCCGTGGTGAACTACACGGAGCGCAGCGTGCCCTACACCAGGGTGATAGAGCACAAGCACTTCGAGATGTTCGGCGACGAGGTGTACCGCTGCCCCAAGACGGTAATCTCGCGGGAGTACTCCACCGAATGGAACGACGGGATGGAGCCATACTACCCCATCAACGACGAGCGCAACAACGCCCTCTACCGCCAATACAAGGCGCTGGCCGACGCGGAGCAGCGCGTGATATTCGGCGGACGGCTGGCCGAATACAGGTATTACGACATGGCGCCGATAGTGGAGCGCGTGCTGAAGATGGATGTATGAGGATGCATTGACCGGGGAACAGGGCTGCAACAAGCCCTTCCACCGGCTGCCGGATGGCTTACGGTGCTCGCCATCACAGGCCATTGCGCCGGCCACTGCGGCGGAGCGACGCAACCGGCATCAAGCCACCGATGCATCAAATTATATTACACATGCTACAGCAGGGGCCGTTTCATGCAGCCATACAGGCCGGATGGCAGCATGAAACGGGCCATTCGGGCCTGCGATACGGCCGGTTTTGCAAGGCGAAACGGCCCAAACGCGCAAAGCATTGACACACAGCAAAATAGCAGACAAGCCCATATCTCGCCCCAACGGTAAAAATTTACTACAAAAACCACCACAAAACCAACAGCCAAAAACATTTGTCCTCTAACTCCATCTAACTCCCAATACCTCCCTATAACTCCAAATCTCAAAAACAAAATCCATCGTCTTAACTCCTTGACTATATAACTCCTTAACTCCTTACCACCAAAAACACACATAAAAAACATTTGTCCTCTAACTCCATCTACCTCCTTATAACTCCCTATAACTCCAAACCTCAAAAACAAAATCCATCGTCTTAACTCCTTGACTACATAACTCATTAACTCATTACCACCAAAAACACACATCAAAAACATTTGTCCTCTAACTCCCCCTACCTCCTTATAACTCCCTATAACTCCAAATTTCCAAAACAAAATCCATCGTCTTAACTCCTTGACTACATAACTCATTAACTCCTTACCACCGCCCCCGTTTAACTTCTTTTACTTCTCCACTTTCCCAGATATAGCATTTTATTCATAATTTTGCATCGTTTTTTAAAGAGACGATACCGTTATGAAACAACGTTTTGCATGGCTCATTAAACTATATCTTGCGCTGCTGGCCATATTCGTCACCCAAAAGGCGGCGTTCATGTGGATAGACAAGCCCGCCGGGGCCCACTATTCCGTGACCGACTGCATCAGCGTGATGGCCCACGGACTGCTGCTCGACATCCCCGTGACGGGCTACCTCATTGCCCTGCCGCTACTCGCGGCCATCGCGTCGGTGTGGATCGCACGCCGCATAAGGCTGCGCTCGGTGGCCACGGCCTACTATGTGGTGGTGGCCCTGTGCGCCTCTGTCATGTTCGTGGCCGACCTTTCGCTCTACCCTTTCTGGAAGTTTAAGCTCGACGCCACCATATTCTATTACACCGACTCGCCGAAAGACGCCCTGGCCAGCGTCTCGGCAGGCTACGTGGCCCTGCGCCTGGCGGTGATAGCAGCCTACGGCGCGCTGCTGCTATGGGTGCTGCGGGCCGTCACCCCGCGGCAGCTCGAACCCATGGCGGGGCTGAAAGGCAAGGCGGCTGCCACGCTGCTGATGATAGGCGCGGCGGCTCCGCTGGCCGTTTCTATAAGGGGCGGACTGGGAGAGTCGACGGCCAACATAGGCAAGGTGTACTTCTCGGAAGACGAATACCTAAACCACGCCGCCATAAACCCATGCTTCAGCATGCTGGCCTCGATAGGCAAGGCCGAAGACTACGCCGCCGAGTTCGACTACTTCGGCGAGAGCGAGCGCGCAAGGCTGTTCGACGGACTGTATGCACCCACCGAGACCGACACCGTGAGGCTGCTCAACACCGAGCGGCCCAACGTGGTGGTGATACTCATGGAGAGCTTCGGGGGGCAGTTTGTCGAGGCCGTCAGCGGGCGGAAAGACATTGCCCCCAACTACAACAGGCTGGCCCGCGAGGGCGTGATATTCACCAACTGCTACTCAAACAGCTTCCGTACCGACCGCGGCACGGTGTCGGCGCTGAGCGGCTACCCCAGCTTCCCCACGCAGTCGGTGATGAAACTGCCCATGAAGAGCCGCACGCTGCCGTGCCTGGCGGCGTCGCTCAACGCCCGGGGCTACCGCAGCAGCTTCATCTACGGTGGCGACATCAACTTCACCAACATGCAGAGCTACCTGCGAACGGGCGGCTACGGCTCGATAACGAGCGACGTAGACTTCAGCGCCGACGAGCGCAAGGACAACCCGTGGGGCGCCAACGACGACGTGACCTTTGCCCGGCTGGAGCGGATGATAGCCTCGCAGGGCAGCGGCCCGTGGCACATCTGCTTCCTGACGCTGAGCAGCCACGAGCCGTTTGAGGTGCCCTACAAGCGGCTGGACGACAAGATACCAAACGCATTCGCCTACACCGACCACTGCCTGGGGCAGTTTGTGGAGCGCCTCAGGAAGTCGCCCGCATGGCGCAACCTGCTCATAGTGTGCCTGCCCGACCACGGATTCCAGTACCCTTCGGACATCACCCACGAGCAGCACCACCACAACTCGATGCTCTGGATAGGCGGGGCGGTGAGGCAGCACCGCGTGGTGAGCACGCTGATGAACCAGAGCGACATGCCCGCCACGCTGCTCGGGCAGCTGCGCATACCGCACAAGGAGTATACGTTCAGCCGCGATGTGTTCAGCACCGACTACAAATACCCCTTCGCCTTCTTCACGTTCAAAGAGGGATTCGGCTTTGCCGACAGCACCGGCCACACCGTCTACGGCATCATAAGCGACAAGATAAACGAAGACTCGGCACGCAACGGCAAGCCGTCGGAGGCCGAAACGGCCGTCAGGGTGAATCGCGGCAAGGCCATACTGCAGTCTATCTACGACGACCTTGGGCGCCGCTGACCCCGTCAGACGCCCATAAGCAAACACCCGCAAGCAGCCTGCAGTAAGCTGCTTGCGGGTGTTTCATTTGCATCATTACCAAGCGCCGCACTCCAGCATGGCGCGCGCAACAGGCCGTTTGCCGCTGCGCCATGGCACAAACCCACGGCCGGGGCAACACCGTGGCACAGAAAACGCATACCGACCGCGCCGGAGCGAAGCACCCACTACAGCACACCGGCCCACCAAACGCGGCCGCCCTGCGGCGCAAGGCACAAAGAAGCCCGCCCGGCACAGGGCCGGACGGGCTTGAAATATGGTTGGTGTGTAGAATCCTTACAGATGCCTACGCCACAATACTAAGCTGCATTAGAGCTTCGGTCCGGCAGCCACGAGAGCCTTGCCTGCCTCGTTGCCTTCGTACTTGGCGAAGTTCTTGATGAAGCGTCCGGCCAGATCCTTGGCCTTCTCTTCCCACTGTGCAGCGTCGGCATAGGTGTCGCGCGGGTCGAGGATGTTGGGGTCAACGCCCTCAAGCTGTGTGGGAACCACGAAGTCGAAGTAAGGAATGGTCTTCGTGGGAGCCTTGTCGATAGAGTGGTCGAGTATGGCGTCGATGATGCCACGGGTGTCGCGGATGGATATACGCTTGCCTGTTCCGTTCCAACCTGTGTTCACCAGGTAAGCCTTGGCACCGTTCTTCTCCATCTTCTTTACCAGCTCCTCAGCATACTTTGTAGGATGCAGCTCGAGGAAAGCCTGGCCGAAGCAAGCCGAGAAGGTAGGAGTGGGCTCGGTGATGCCGCGCTCTGTACCGGCCAACTTGGCTGTGAAGCCAGAGAGGAAGTAGTACTTCGTCTGCTCGGGAGTAAGTATCGACACTGGAGGAAGCACTCCGAAGGCGTCGGCCGACAGGAATATCACCTGCTTGGCAGCCGGTGCGTGAGATATCGGGCGAACGATGTTCTTGATGTGATAGATAGGATACGACACGCGGGTGTTCTCGGTTACGCTCTTGTCGGCGAAGTCAATCTTGCCGTTTTCGTCCACTGTGACGTTCTCAAGCAGGGCGTCGCGCGTGATGGCATTGTAGATGTCGGGCTCGCTTTCCTTGTCGAGGTTGATCACCTTTGCGTAGCATCCGCCCTCAAAGTTGAACACTCCGTTGTCGTCCCAGCCGTGCTCGTCGTCGCCGATGAGCAGACGCTTCGGGTCGGTAGACAGAGTTGTCTTGCCCGTACCGGACAGACCGAAGAATATAGCGGTGTTCTCGCCGTTCTTGTCGCAGTTTGCCGAGCAGTGCATAGAGGCGATGCCCTTCAGCGGGAGGAAGTAGTTCATCATAGAGAACATGCCCTTCTTCATCTCGCCACCATACCAGGTGTTGAGTATAACCTGCTCCTTTGATGTCACGTTGAACACCACTGCAGTCTCTGAATGCAGGCCAAGCTCCTTCCAGTTCTCCACCTTTGCCTTAGAGGCATTGTAAACGATGAAGTCCGGCTCCTGCTCGAAGTCAGCCTCGCTCTGCGGGCGGATGAACATGTTGGTCACGAAGTGAGCCTGCCATGCCACCTCTACGATGAAGCGAACCTTCATGCGTGTGTCCTTGTTGGCGCCGCAGAAACCGTCTACAACGTACAGTTTCTTGTTTGAGAGCTCCTTCAATGCGAGGTCCTTGACGGTGGCCCAAGCCTCCTTGGTGGCACGGTGGTTGTCGTTGTGATACTCATCGCTGTCCCACCAAACGGTGTCGTGAGATGTCTCATCATCTACAATGAACTTATCTTTAGGTGAACGTCCGGTATAGACGCCGGTCATAACGTTTACAGCACCCAGCTCGGTCTCCTGGCCTTTGTCGAAACCTGTGAGCCCGTCTTTTGTCTCTTCGTTGAACAACACTTCGTAGGAAGGATTGTAAAGAACCTCAGTTGTACCTGTGATTCCATACTTTGTCAAAACTGACTTGTCAAACTTTGCCATTTTATAACTGTATTTTAGTTTGTTAGTTACACTTTCGTTGCCTTGTTCCTGAATCGACCGCAAAGTTAGTAAAAAAACGTATGAGAGCAAAGTTTGGGCGCGCAAAAAAGGCGACATATAAATCTTTTTAGGTTAAAGTATTAAAAAATAAGATGCCTTGTTGTGCATTTGCCATTCGCATGTTACAAAAAAAGCCGGATATTCCTTACCTTTGCATGATGGCTTCCGGGCAAGGGGGCTTTGCGGGCTGCTCCGTGCGGCGACAACATCCGGGTGAAACTTAAAATCAAGACAAGATATGAAGATCATAAACCTTAGCGAAACAGACTCAATTGTAAACCAATACGTGGCCGAGCTGCGCGACGTTGGCTACCAAGGCAACCGCCTTTTGTTCCGCAACAACATCTCGCGCGTTGGCGAGATGGAGGCCTACGAGATCAGCAAGACGCTGTGTTACGAGGAGCGTGAGGTGACCACCCCGCTGGGCACGTCGCGCGTGAGGGTGCCTGCCGACGGCATTGTGCTGGCCACAATATTCCGCGCCGGCCTGCCGTTCCACAACGGATTCCTCAATGTGTTCGACCATGCGGCCTGCGCGTTCGTCAGCGCTTACCGCGAGTACACCAACAAAGAGCACACCGAGGTGGGCATCCACGTGGAGTACCTGGCCACGCCAAGCATCGAGGGGAAGACGCTCGTGATAGCCGACCCCATGCTGGCCACGGGCTGTTCGATGGAGATGGCCTACAAGGCCTTCCTAACCCGCGGCGAGCCACGCCACATCCACGTGGCCTGTGTGCTTGCCACGCCCGACGGCATTGAGCACGTCAGGCGCACGCTGCCGGCCGAGAAGACCACCGTTTGGTGTGCCGCCATCGACCCGGTGCTCAACGAGCACAAGTACATAGTGCCCGGACTGGGCGACGCCGGCGACCTTTGCTACGGCGACAAGGTGTGAGCCGACGGCGCGGCGGCGGCCGCTGCAGGGGGCTTTATTCATTAAAAAGTTTAGCAACGCGCGCGCAACGGCGTAACCGCCTGTGCGACAACTGTTTGCAAGACGGCCTGTTTCACCGTGCCAAACGGCGCATATTGCAACGCCAAACGGCCCGTTCCGCATTGCGGAACGGGCCGTTTGGCGTTTTAACACCGGCCGTCGGGCAGCGCAATATGTGCCATCGGGCATCGAAAGACGTGCCGTCGGGCGGCGCTGCCAGCTCACTTCATCAGTGGCAGGCCGGCCAGCATGGCCTGCAGCCGCATGGCCGTTCGGGGCATGGGCTCGGCCACCGTGAGCGCCACCAAGTCTTTCTCGCGGGCTATGTCGTTGATTAAGCGCACCACGCCGGCCATCTTCATTCCGCCCGGAACCACGCCCACGGCTGCTATTATCTCCGAAGGGTCGAGCACATCCATGTCGAAATGCACCAACACCTTCGACGCTCCGCAACGGCGAAGCCAGCCTGTGAGCGCGTCGCTGCCGTCGACCACGTCTTCCGGGGCAAGGTGGGCAATGCCCAATTGCTGCTGCCTGAGCCGTATGTCGTCGCGCTCCCAGTCGCGCAACCCCACTATCATGATGCGCTCTGCGGGTATGGCGGCGGGCAGCGCCGACGTAATCTTCTTGTCGCCCATGCCCATGCAGGCCGTCACGGCCATGGCGTGATAGCCCGCATAGGGGTCGCCCGGCAGTGTTATGTCGGGGTGGGCGTCTATCCATACCATGGCCACGTCGCCGCCATACCTGTGGGCCATGTAAGTGAAAGGCACCACGCTGGTAGAGCATTCGCCCCCGAGCGTCACCACTCGGTCGGGGTTTGCCGCCTTCAGAATGGCCAGCGCGGCCTCTGTCTGTCGCACTATGGCGTCGCGGTCGAGCACCCCGTCGGTGACAACACGCTCGCCCGGGGCCACGTCGACAGGCACCGTATAAGTCTCCTGGTCGCTCTGCGGGGCAAGGAATTGCAGCAGCTGCGCCCCGAGCACATAGCCGCGGGCAGCCACGGCGGGGTCGCTCACCTCTGGTATCCACCGTGCGATGTCGCCACCCTGCCATTGCGGGTAAACAAGTCTTATCGTCTTCATTTCTCAATATTTATATAAAGCCAAAAAAACACGCAGGGCCGGCGGGTGTTGTCGCCATGCCGGCCCTGCGTGCCGTTGTCGGATGGTTCACTCGGCTGGCACACCGTCGATGTAGGTGTGGCGCTTGTCGCGCGCCACCCCGCGCCCAATGTACTTGAACGACTGCACGTGTGCGCCCTCCATACGCCGCCCGTTGTAGTACACGGCGTCGGCATCCTTGGCGTAGCCTCCGCCCACCGGCTTGAAGGTGGCGGCGTCGGCGCCGCTCACCGGGCAGCCGTTGAAGCAGGCATGGCGGCTGTCACAGTAATAGCCCCGGCAGGCACCGTGGCCGTAGGTACAGCCAGTCGATTCCTGTACGCAGTCGGTACGCCAGCGGCCGTGGCAGCAACCGCGCTGCGCCCGGTAGTAGTGTCCGTGACCGTTGGGGGCATACTCCTGCCCGCCTTGTCCCGTCTCGTGGCATTGGCTGCATGCCAGCGCGTATGCGCCGGTGGCCGCCGTGAGCGTCATCAGTGCGGCCATGCAGACCGTGATCAGTCTTCTTGTCCTCATAGTCTTATTTTTTTTGTGGTTCGGTTCCTAACTTCTGCATCCACTTGCCGCCCGCCATGCACATCACCCCGACAATTATGAACGGTATGCTGAGCAGCTGTCCCATGTCGAGAGGCAGGCTGGCCTCGAATGCTTCCTGTATCTCCTTGGTGTATTCTATGAAGAATCGCGCGGTGAAAATAAACGTCAGGCACAGCCCGAAGAAGAATCCCGTGCCCACCTTCTGCGGGTGCTTGCGGTAGAGGGCCCACCCAATGAAGAACAGCACGGCGTAGGCCAGCGCCTCGTAGAGCTGGCCCGGGTGGCGCGGCATGGGGTCGACGCGCTCGAAGATGAACGCCCAGGGCACGTCGGTCACCTTGCCTATTATCTCAGAGTTCATCAGGTTGCCCAGCCGTATGAAGCACGCCGTGGTCGGGGTGGCTATGGCTATGTTGTCGAGAACGCGCCAGATGTTGAGCCGCGTCTTGCGAACGTATATCCAGAGGGCTACCATCAGGCCGAGCGTGCCGCCGTGGCTGGCCAGCCCTTCGTAGCCCGTGAACTTGACGGAGCCATCGGCCATGAAGCGTATGGGCACTATCATCTCGACCACATGCTGCCATGACGAGAGGAAATAGTCGGGCTGGTAGAACAGGCAATGGCCCAGGCGCGAGCCTATGAGTATGCCCACGAAGCAGTAGACAAACAGAGGGTCGAACAGCTCGGGGCTTATTTTCTGCTCCTTGTAGAGCCGCTTCACTATGAGGTAAGCCAGCAGCAGGCCCACAAGCCAGCACAGCGAATACCACCTCATGCCCATGAAGGCGGTGAGGTCGGGGTTCCACACGATGTATGCAAGCGTATCCATGACGTTGGGTTTTATGGTTGTAGACTTGGCGTACAGGCTATACGTTGAATCGGAAGTGCATGATGTCGCCGTCCTGCACAACGTAGTCCTTGCCCTCTATGCCCAGTTTGCCGGCCTCGCGCACGGCAGCCTCAGAGCCATACTTTATGTAGTCGTCGTACTTTATCACCTCGGCGCGTATGAAACCCTTCTCGAAGTCGGTGTGGATGACGCCCGCGCACTGCGGCGCTTTCCACCCTTTGTGGTACGTCCAGGCCTTCACTTCCATCTCGCCGGCGGTGATGAAGGTCTCGAGGTTGAGCAGGGCGTAGGCCTTCTTTATCAGCCGGTTGACGCCACTCTCGGCCAATCCGAGCTCCTCGAGGAACATCTGTTTGTCGTCGTACGACTCAAACGATGCAATGTCTTCCTCTGTCTTGGCGGCTATGACCATTGCCTCGGCCCCCTCCTCGGCGGCAATCCGCTCTATGCGCGCGCTGTAGTCGTTGCCGGTCTTGGCCGCCGCCTCGTCGACGTTGCACACGTAAAGCACCGGCTTGGCCGTGAGCAGGAACAGGTTGCGGGCCGCGTCTTGCTCCTCCTTGGTGTCAAACTGCACCGTGCGGGCGTTCTTTCCCTGCTCCAGCGCAGCCTTGTAGGCCTCGAGCACGGCCACCTCGGTCTTGGCCTCCTTGTTGCCCGCGGCCGCCACCTTCTGCTGCTTGGCCAGCCGCGCCTCTATTGTCTCAAGGTCCTTGAGCTGCAGTTCGGTGTCGATAATCTCCTTGTCGCGCACGGGGTCGATGGTTCCGTCGACGTGGGTGATGTTGTCATCGTCGAAACAACGCAGCACATGTATTATGGCATCGGTCTCGCGGATGTTGCCGAGAAACTTGTTGCCGAGCCCCTCGCCCTTGCTTGCCCCTTTGACCAGGCCGGCTATGTCTACAATCTCGCACGTGGCGGGCACGATACGGCCCGGGTGCACTATCTCGGCCAGGCGGGTAAGGCGCTCGTCGGGCACGGTTATCACGCCCACATTGGGCTCGATGGTACAGAAAGGAAAGTTGGCTGCCTGCGCCTTGGCGCTCGACAGGCAGTTGAAAAGCGTCGACTTGCCCACGTTGGGCAGGCCCACTATACCGCATTTTAATGACATCTATTATATTGTTTAAATGGTTTCAGTGTGCGAAGTTACAACTTTTATCCGACATAAGCCCACTTGCCGGCGCCATAAATGGCCGTGCGGGCTGTTTTATCACTATATTATGGTATTGCGGCCAACGGCACGGAGCGACGTAATGCCGCCGGCCACATATGCCGCCACCGGCCGTGGCGTGCGGCGCCGATGCCTTTGCATGCTCCGGGGGCCACGCCCGCGCCAACGCCCGGCTACAGCTGCGGCAGCGGGGCCGGGTGGGCGCGGGCATCGCCCTCAGCTCAGGCTGAGCATGCGCTCGATGGGCTTCACTGCCTCGCGGGCCACTTCCGGGTCGACGTCGACCACGGGCCACTCATACTTCAAGGCATTGTACAGCTTGAGCATGGTGTTCATCTTCATGTAGTCGCACTCGTTGCAGGAGCATCCCAGCGACCCTTCGCTTATCTCGGGCGGCACGGGCAGGAAAGTCTTGTCGGGGCATGAGCGCTTCATCTCGTGCAGTATGCCGGCCTCGGTGGCCACGATGAACTCTTTGTCGGCCGACTTCTTGACATACTCCAGCATCACGGCCGTCGACCCAACCACGTCGGCCAGCGCCAGCACGGGGCCCTTGCACTCGAGGTGGGCCAGCACCTTGGCACCGGGATGGGCCTGGCGCAGCTTCACCACCTCGGCCACCGAGAATCGCTCATGCACGTGGCAGCCGCCCTCCCAGAGCAGCATCTGCCGCCCCGTGACGCTGTTGATGTAGGCCCCGAGGTTGCGGTCGGGCCCGAAGATGAGCTTCTCGTCCTTTGGGAAAGAGTCGACAATCTTCTTTGCGTTGCCGCTCGTCACCACCACGTCGGTGAGCGCCTTCACGGCAGCCGTGGTGTTGACATAGCTCACCACCTTGTATCCCGGGTGCTCGTCCTTGAACTTGCGCAGGTCGTCGGCGCGGCAAGAGTCGGCCAGCGAGCACCCCGCGTTGAGGTCGGGGGCCAGCACCTTCTTGTCGGGACTTAGTATCTTGCACGTCTCGGCCATGAAATGCACGCCGCACATCACTATGATGCGCGCGTCGGTCTCGGCGGCCTTGCGCGCCAGCGCCAGCGAGTCGCCTATGAAGTCGGCCACGTCTTGTATCTCTCCGCGCGTGTAGTAGTGGGCCAGTATTACGGCCTTCTTCTGCTCGCACATCTTGCGTATCTCGGCACTAAGGTCGGTGCCGGCCGGTGCCGGCTCGTCGATGTAGCCTTGGGTTGTCCATTCCTTTTTCACCATTGCATAAAAATTATTATACGTTTTTTCTTTCCTTTAAAAACTGAAATGTTCTGTATGATATGCTGTTGATATGTTGAAAACTTTCCGTCGGTTTTCTTGCGTATTCCAATGTCAACGTCTGTGCAGCGGTTGCCAACATCAGTTGTTGATTGTTTTTTGCTGATTATTAGCGCCATCGTAGGTTTATCAACAATCCGGCATTACGGTGCAAAATTAATAAGTTTATATCTTTTTCTGCCAGAAAAGCGTTGAAAACTTAATCAAAAGCCTTTGATAAGTGTGTTGATATGCCCATGTCCGGGGCCTTGGTGTGCTTGTTGTTGATAAGTCGGTGTGGTTTCAACACACTTATCAACGGGGTTTTCAACATAGTTATCAACATAGTTTTCCACAGGCGCAGGCCTTGTTGCAAGTCTTTGCGGGCGGCGTTGCGGCAAGGCGTGTGGTCGTTTGCCGGGCCATACGGCGCCGGCGTGAGAGGGGCCTGCGGCGACAGCGTTCCCGAATGGGCCGTATTGCGGTGCGAAACGGGCCGTATTGAGATGCCAAACGGCCCGTTCCACAATGCGGAACGGGCCGTTCTGTGTTCAGCCGTTGCTGCCGTAGCTTTCCATGTTGTGCGTGCAGCCTGGCAGCCTGGCTCACCTGGTGGCCTTACGTGTGGTTACTGTGCCGTCGGCAAAGGTTGTCTTCACTATGTAAATGCCCTTGTGCGGCACGTTGTCGAGCCTCATTCCCTGCATGTTGTAATACTCGGTGGCGGTGGGTTTGCCGCGGCCGCCGTCGTTGCCTGTGCCCTTTATGGCCGACGCTATGTCGAGCTCGTCGACCACCCAGCGCAGCCTGGTCCTGTCGGCCGGCCATGCAAAGGCTATCGACCCTCCCTTGCCGTCGGCGTCGGGCGTGCCCACGTTCAGGCATCGGTTG
The DNA here is from genome assembly GCF_023336985.1 of Marseilla massiliensis. NCBI lineage: Bacteria > Pseudomonadati > Bacteroidota > Bacteroidia > Bacteroidales > Prevotellaceae > Marseilla > Marseilla massiliensis. Next base: position 234,802 of record NZ_JAMBLP010000002.1, read on the forward strand.
TTGTCGGGCGATGTCTCGATGTAGAAAGCATGCTTCCCGTTATCGTCCTTGGCGTAATAAGGGTATACCGTCACGGGCTCGGCCGACAGCGTGCCGGCTATGCGCAGGTATGTGCCCGTCTTGGTGTTGCTGATGTATGCGCAGCCGCCGTCGCCCGGTTCGATGTTCCATTGTGCCTCGGGCATGGCGCTCACGGGGTCGGCCTGGCCTGCGGCTATCTGCTCTTCGCTCAGCCCTACGATGAACACGAGCGAGTCGGTGATGCCGTCTTCTTTCTTTACCGTGGCCAGGTAGCGCCGCTCCACCTGCGCCGTGGCGTCGACGGTGCTTGAGTTGCTTATCGTGCCATAGCTGTAGATGTTGTGCACTTTCTTGCTGTCGTAGCCCGCAAGTGTCATTATGCGTGCCCCGTCGAAAGCTTTCCGGGCTGCGGCCATGGCCTCGGCTGCAGCGTCTACTTCGGCCTGCGTGGCGTTGCCCGCGGCTGCCTTGCCGGCCGTGGCCTTGGCTTCGGCTATGGCGGAGGTGAAGTCTGAGTATGCCTCTTCGGGGTAGCCGAGCGTCACGTTGCCCACGGTGGCCTCGGCGGCGGCCAGCTCCGCTGCTGCTATGGCGTCGTCGAGGGCGCTTGTGTAGAGCCCGAGCAGCGAGGCGTCGAGCGAAGAGAAGGTGAAGGCCATGTCGGCCCGGGCTATCGTTCCGTTGCCCCATATCCAGTTGTCTTCAAAGGTCACGGGCCTTAACTGCTGCCCTTTGTTCTGCGGACTGTTTATCCTGAACATGGCAACTTGCCCCTGCAGGCCCGACTGGGCCACGGTCTCGTTGGTTGAGAACACTATTTCGAACGGCGCGGCCTGGGCCACAGCCGTCACGCGGGCGCCGTCGCCTACGGTCTCTGTCGACGGGTTCAGGTATTCTCTCGTGGCGTAGTTGCGTATGTATACCTGCCCTTCGCCCTCGCTTGCCGGCGTTATCTCCCACAGCAGGGCCGGGTTGTTCCACTCGAAGTCGGTGGTAGAGCCCAGCGTTCCGTCGGAGTTGAAGGTGAGGTACTTGGGCGCCCCGGCATAAGTGGTGCCCGAGTTGTAGGGCACAGTGCCGTAGTTTATTATCCTGTAGAGCCTGCCCTCCTGCGGCACGAAGGCCTCGGTGCCGGCCGGTACGCCCCCCGCCGGCCTCATGTGCTCGTCGTTTACCGACACGGCGGCCGAGTAAAGCGATTGCTCATCGCCCTTGACAGCCTTCAGCCTGAAGTAGTACACCTGCCCTTCCTTCAGCCCCTGTATGGTGGCGGTGGTGGCGTTGCCCTCCACTTCGGCTGCGGTAGTGTAGTCGACGCCGTTCTCCGACATCTCCACCACAATCTTGTCGGCCCCCTCTTCGGCGTTTTTCCACGTCAGCACCACCGTGGTGGGGTCTTTCAATGTGGCGGTCACGGCCTGCGGATACATGATGTAGTCGCTCTTGTGGGCCAGGCTGTTCACGTAGTCCTCTATGTTTGTATACCCGTTGCCGTCGGCATCGCCGTTGGCGTCGGCCTTGTCCGGGTCGGTGCCGTTGGCCTTTTCCCATTCGTCGGGCATGCCGTCGCCGTCAGAGTCGGCCGGGGCGTCGGCTCCGGCCAGCGTGCCTATTCCCCCAACGTCCTGCTCGTTGGCGATGAACGCGCCCTTGGTGCCGAGCGAGGCGAGCTGTTCTATTATGCGCAGGTCGTGGCTGTCTCTCACCCTCGACGCCCCGGCGTGCTCCATCACGGCATAGAATGCGTCTTCGGCCGGCTCGAGGTTCATCGGCGCCTGGCACTTCAGGTTGGGCTGCTGCATGGGCGTTGCCCCGTTGTAGTCGGTTATCAGTCTGCCGTTGAGCTTGCCGTCGCGGTTGTCGTCGGTATAGTTGCCGGTGCTGTACAGGTGGTCAGTCTCTGTCCATTGGTCGAAATACTTGTTCGACGAGCCGCTGCTCGGGCCCGTGATGAAGTAGTTGTTCATCACGTCCTGGTAGTTGTCGGCCGCCGAGTGGCCTCCCACGATGCCGATGCCATAGTTGTACACCACGTTGTTATAGTACTGCAGGTAGCACTTCATCTTCGGGTTTCGGCTCTTGTTGTTGGTCCACAGGCAGTGTGATATGGTCCAGTTGCGCGTTCCGTCGGTAATGGCCCCAAACCGTTGCGGCTCTATTCCCTCGCTGATGATGCAGTTTTGGTAAGTTATGTTGTTCGCGTCCTTGATGTGAACGTTGTCCCACCGTCCCCACGAAATGGAGCAGTGGTCGAGTATTACGTTGTCGCAGTAGTCCATGGTCAGCGTGCATTTGTCTTCAGGCATGCTTATGCTGCCCCTCATCCTGATGTACCTCATTATCACGTTAGAGCTGTTAGACATTATCACGCGTCCGCCGTAGATGGTTATCCCCTCTCCCGGCGCGGTCTGCCCGGCTATGGTCAGGTTGCTGGCAATGGTCAGGTTCTGCCCTGTGATGTCTATCACTCCGCCGACATCGAACACAACCGTGCGGTTGGGTTGGCTCACGGCGTCGGCCAGCGAGCCAGGCCCCGATGCGTTGAGGTTGGTCACGTGTACCACTGTTCCTCCTCTTCCGCCTGTGGCATAGGCCCCGAATCCTTCGGCGCCGGGGAATGCCAGCTGTTGCGAATTGGCCTGGGCACACATCATGAGTGCAGGCAACATTAATAGACTTTTCTTCATTTTACTGGTTGTTTTTGTAGTTTTGTGATATTGTGAATGTTGTTTTGGTTGTGGGTACGTTCGTTTCAGGTTTGCCTTTTTAAAGCCAGCCGCTGCTTGTTGCTTTTGTTCGCCAACCCAAACAGGCCGTAGGCCGGCTTGGTGTTTGTTTTTTCAGTTGCGCCGGTCGGGCATGGCGCATTGCCCGTGTCGGCTGCGTCCCGGTTGGCCCTTTGCCTCGCCGTGGCCCGCCGAGCCTTTGGCGGGGGCTGCGCTGGGGCGCCATGCCATCGGCATGCAGCTGTTTCCGCCACTGCATCACTGTTTGGATTGGATGGTGCAAAGATAGTTATTAATCGTGTAAAATGCCCACTTTTTACGCATGAAAATTCTTTTTGTAGTATAATATGTTCAATAATCCCATTCCGACATGGTTTTGTCAAACGGTGGCGAGTATTGCCCGTAGCGTCGGGATGTATTGAAAAAAACATCGGGAAAAGCCACGTTGATTGCCGTTGCATACGTGGTGTGACCCTACTATGGCGGTAAATGCTTTTTACAAAATGCCCATTGCCTGCTGCCTCCGCCGAAGGTGTCTTGCAAAACGGCCGTTTTCGGGTTGCAATTCGGCCCGTTTTGCAGCGTGAAACGGGCCGAATTGAAATGCCATACGGGCCGTTTTGTATTTTCACGGCACACAGGCCCGGATGCCGGGGCAAGCAGAGGGGGCCCGTGCCGCGGCCATGCGGTAGGCTTGGCGGCCCTCAGTCTATCAGTGCTCCGTGCTCGGTGGATTGTCAAACCTTTCTTTCCAGTCAATTTGTTTGTGTGTGTTGGGCTTTCTTTATAATTTTGCACGGTATTTAGGATTGTAGATATAAAAAAGTGAGGTTATGGACAAAGAAAACACAAAAGCAGGGTCTGACGGCCAGGGCAGGCTGCGCATAGAGGGCAACCTCGAATGGGACGGTTTGCACCGCCCACGCATCTACTACGCCATGGCGGCCACGTTCTGCGGCCTTTTCCTTGCCGTGCTCGACGGTACGATATGCAACGTGGCCCTGCCGAGCATGGCCTCGCAGCTCGGGGTGGCTTCGGAAGACTCCATCTGGATAGTCAACGCCTTCCAGCTGGCGGTAATGATGCTCCTGCTTCCGTTTGCCTCGATGGGCGAGCTGTGGGGTTACAAGCAGGTTTACGTGCGCGGCATAGTGGTGTTCACGTTCGGTTCGCTGCTGTGCGCGCTCTCGCCGTCGTTCGCCATGCTTGTCATTGCCCGCGTGGTGCAGGGAGTCGGGGCAGCGATGATGATGAGCGTGAACACGTCGATGGTCAAGCTCATCTACCCCAAGCGCCGCCTGGGCGAGGGGGTTGGGCTCAACGCCACCGTCGTGGCCATAGCCTCGGTGGCAGGGCCTACGCTCTCGGCCGCCATCCTGGCCGTGGCGCCATGGCCGTGGCTGTTTGCCATCAACGTGCCGGTGGGCATACTTACGTTTGTCATGGCCCGCAAGCATCTGCCCGACAACCCCGTGCGCGTGGTCGGCAGGACGTTCAACTGGCGCGAGGCCGTGCTCAACGCCGCCACGTTCGGACTGTTCATAGGCTGCGTCGAGGCTTACTCTCACGACGTCGAGCCGCTCATTGTGCTGCTGGGGGCAGTGGCCATGGTGGCCGTGGGCTTTGTCTACGTGCGCATGCAGGTAGGCAAGAAGTACCCCATGCTGCCGCTCGACCTGCTCAAGATACCCATCTTCACCACCTCGGTGGCCACGAGCGTCATCTCGTTCACCGCCCAGATGCTCGTCATGGTGGGCATGCCGTTCATGCTTGTCACCACTTTCGGCTACAATGCCGTGGGCACCGGACTGCTCATGACGTCGTGGCCGCTGGCCATCATCTTCGTGGCGCCGCTGGCGGGATGGCTCGTGGGACGCGTACATCCGGGCATACTCGGCGGCATCGGCCTGTCTATGCTCAGCGTGGGGTGCTTCCTGCTGTCGTTCATACCGGCCGACACCGACCACTTCGGGCTTGTTTGGAGGCTCATGTTGTGCGGTGCCGGCTTCGGGTTCTTCCAGTCGCCAAACAACCATCTGCTGCTAAGCTCGGCCCCGCCGCAGCGCGCCGGCAGCGCCAGCGGCATGCTGGCCACGGCCCGCCTGACCGGCCAGACGCTCGGCGCGGCCCTCGTGGCCATGCTCTTCCATCTGTTCGGCCCCATGGCGCCCCACGACGCCATGCTCCTGGCGGGCTGCCTTACGGTGTGCGGGGCGGTGTGCTCGTGCCTGAGGCTGAAGGAACGGATGGCCGGGTAAGTGGCAGTCAGGGGCCTGACCGTTGACTACCGCTAACTTCTTATAACTTCTTATAACTCCCGGCAAAGGGTTTTTCTCGCATATTTTTAGTAAGTTTGCCGTGCTTAACGCAAAGACATAAAGACAATGGAAAAGTATATTGCAGACGAAAAGAGATATGCCGGCGGCATGGAATACAACCGTTGCGGACGCAGCGGGGTGCTGCTGCCCAAGGTGAGCCTTGGCTTCTGGCATAATTTCGGGGGCATCGACTATTACGGGCGCAGCCGCGCAATTGCCCGATACGCTTTCGACCACGGAATAACACACTTCGACCTGGCCAACAACTACGGCCCTCCCTACGGCTCGGCAGAGCTTACCATGGGCCGGATGATGGACGAAGACTTCCGTCCTTACCGCGATGAGCTGTTCATAAGCACCAAGGCCGGCTACGACATGTGGCCCGGGCCGTATGGCAACTGGGGCTCGCGCAAGTATCTGATGGCAAGCCTCGACCAGAGCCTCAGGCGCATGAAGATAGACTATGTTGACCTTTTCTACAGTCACCGCTACGACCCTGAGACGCCGCTCGAGGAGACCCTGCAGGCCCTTGTCGACATTGTGCGGGCCGGCAAGGCGCTCTATGTGGGCATATCGCGCTGGCCGCTGGAGGCGCTCAAGGTGGCCGTGAAGTACCTGCGCGAGCGCGACACGCCTCTGCTCATATACCAGGGGCGGCTCAACCTGCTCGACCGTGCGCCGCAGGATGAGGGCATCACCGACCTGTGCGAGAAGGAAGGCGTGGGCTTCATCTCCTTTTCGCCGCTGGCACAGGGCCTGCTCACCGACAGGTATCTCAACGGAATACCCGACGACAGCCGCATGATGCGCGACCACTTCCTGAAGCGCGACGTGCTCACGCCCGAGCTTCTTGAGCGCCTTCGCCACCTCAACGCCGTGGCCGAGAGCCGCGGCGAGACGCTGGCCGAGATGGCCCTGGCGTGGATATTGCACCAGAAGGGCGTGACGTCGGTGCTTGTCGGTGCAAGCAGTGAGGAGCAGTTGCAGAAAAACCTGAAGTGCATCGCTGCCGAGCCCTTTGCCGACGGGCAGATTGTTTGACGCCTGTAGGCAGGCGGCATCAAGGCCGCGGGCCCTGTGTGCGGCCGTGGGCTTGCGCCTGCGAGGCTGGAAATATGTTTTACACCTGCATGCCTTTCATGGCCGCAGAGGCCATTTCATGATTCAAAACAGGCCGTCCGGCATTCCCGGACGGCCTGTTTTGCATGGCAATGCGGCCCGTTTTGCACTGCCGTTTTGCCCTTGTTGCCAAGTTGCTGTGTGTCAGTGGGTTGGCCGTTTGCCGACGATGGCGTCGCAATAGCGAAATCATTTTACACAAATATCTATTGTATTAGCCCGGCGTCACTGCTGTTGCCTGTTCCGGCACAGCGCCCTCATCACCTCGGCAATGGTGGCGGCATGTTGCAATCCGTTGCCCATGCGCATGACGTATCCCCCTTCGGCCACCTCGACCTCTGGCGTTGCGCCGCATTGGTCGGCCGGTTCGATGCCGTTGCGCCGCAGGGCCTTGCACAGCATGTCGTAGCGCCTGTCGCGCAGTCCGCCCACGGTGGTGGCCGTGGTAGTGGCGTGGTTCATCACAAACAGGCCCGTGGCCGTGTCAAACACTGTGTCGCCATGGCCGAAGAAAGCCTCCAGCCGCCCGTCGAGGGCCAGGTCTTCGGGGGCCCCCGTGGCCAGTTTGCCGCCGTTGTCCATGAGCCACAGCGTGTCGGCCGCCTGCAGGGCGAGGTCGAGGTCGTGCGTCGACATAAACACAATCTTGCCCGTCTCATGGCTTATTTGGCGCAGCAGCCGCATCACCTCGGCCTTGCTCGTGAAGTCGAGGAAGGCCGTTGGCTCGTCGAGCAGCATCACCGGCGTCTGTTGCGCCAGCGCCTTGGCTATCATGGCCTTCTGCCTTTCGCCGTCGCTCAGGCTGGCCACCCTGCGCCGCGCCAGCTCCCCTATGCCCACGGTGGCCATGGCCCGGTAGGCCACGCGGCGGTCGTCGTCGGAGCACCGCCCCCAGAAGCCGGTGTAAGGCGAGCGTCCCAGTGCCACGAGCTCGGCCACGGTCATGTTTCCCGTGTCGGGTTTTTCGGTGAGGACTATGCTCACCGTGCGCGCCATCTTGGCCGCAGAGTATTCAGACATGTCCTTGCCGTCGATGCTCACCGCCCCCGACAGCTTGGGCAGAAACCCCGCCATGGTGCGCAGCAGCGTCGACTTGCCGGCCCCGTTGCGGCCCAGCAGGCATGTCAGTTCGCCTCCGCGCACGGTGGCGCTCATCCTGTGGCCTATGGTCTTTGCCCCGTTGCGGGTCTTGTATCCTATGCTCAGGTCGGCTATCTCTATGGTGTGCACTGTTGTTGTCATGCCTGCAAAGGTAAGCAATGTTGGTTTCAGGCGGGCCACAAGTCCGGTTAAAAGGAGTTAACACACCTGTGCGGGGCCTTTGCCGCGCCAAGGCCTCCGGCTGGGGCGGTTGCCCTGGTTGCGTTGCAGGCCTGCTCCGGGCCTCATTGTTGGGGGCTGCTGCCGGGTTGGCATACAAACGTGGTAACCGACCGCGGCGCAAGTTCCGTGCTGCCCAGGGTGGTGCCTATGGGCGCGAGGCTCTCGGCCGAGATGTCCGACGTGCGGTACATGGCCCACGATGCAGCCTTCCGGCCGCCCAGGGCTATGCCGAACGGCCTGGCGGTGTCGGCGTAGTTGATGGCCACCACCACCCAGCTGCCGTCGGTGTTGCGGTATGCCGAGCACATCACCCCGTAGGCGTCGGTGTCGCCCCCGGCCACCACCGAGCCGTCGGCAGCCGTGGCGCAGATGTCGTGGCGCACAGCCCCGGGGCGCACAAAGCGGCTGAAGTTGCCGATGGCCCACATCAGCTTGGAATCGGCCGCCCATCCCGTGGCCATGCCGTCGCTGCCGTACAGGCGTATCAGTCCGTCGCGGTAGTCGCCTCCGGCGGCCCTCCACCACGACCAGCTGCAGGCGTTGCCGTAAACCATGTCGTGGTGGATGACGCGCGCCACGTAAAGGGCCGTCTTCATGCTGAAGTCATATCCGCCACCGCCGCCTATCTCAACGTCGTTCGACATGATGCACAGCTCCGTCTGCCAGTAGTCAACCCCGAGCCTGCGGGCGGCGTCGCGCAGCCGCATCCTTATGTTTCGCATGGTGTCTGTGGGCGTGTTTGTCCAATAGCTGTGGCCTGCTATCACCGGCAGCACGCTGCGGCAGCGGCCCACGTAAGTGTCGGTGCTGTCCTTGGAGAACAGCGCCCGCAGCTCATTGGCCCTCTGCCAGTCGGTCATGTGGGTGCCCAGCAGGCACCGCAGGTCGCTGCTTTCGTTGACAAGTATCTTGGTCTGCAGCCCGGCCTTGCCCAGGCGGTTGTCAAGGCAGCGCACCACGCGGGCCACTTCGCGGTTGGTTGCCGGCGTGCCTTCCTGCTTGGGGCCGAGCCAGTTCCAGTGTCCGTCGGGCTCGTTCAGCGGCGATATGTAGTCGACGGTCACGCTGTCATATCGCTCAAGGCCCTCGATGGCCGTGGTGACGAACGCGGCAAAGTCGTCGTAACGGTCGCTGCCGAGGTTCAGTGTGCCGCCCCTGCCGGTGTTGGTGGCCAGCTTGTTCTGCGTGAGATACACCGGCGGCGAGTTGAGGAAGGCCAGAATATGCGGCACGCCGCGCTCCCGTGCCAGCCTCAGGAATTGGCGTTCGGCCTGTTGCTTGGCCGGGTTGAACTTGCCGTCGGGCCCTACCATGCACTCGGTGCGCGTCGACGGCTGTATCATCGAGGCCTCGCCCTGCTCTTCGCTGCCCGCCCCTATGTTGAATCTCCACAGGCTCAGCCCTATGCCCTTGGGCTTTCCGGCCTCGTCGCAGTCGGTCGAGAAGAGCCAGTCGGCCACCTTCCTCTGCTCCGCCTCGGGCCACCGGCCCACATACTTCATGCTCCATGCGTCGGAAGCGCCGAAGTGCAGCACCGTCTGCCGGGGCTTGTCGGTTTGTATTGTGTAGGTGGCCACGCTGCCGCCGGCAGCGCTTGGCATGGCGGCAAGCAATGCAAGTGCCGATGCTGTGATGGTTTTTGTTGTCATTTATGGTTTGTTTTAAGTTTTGTCGTCGGTGGCATGGCATGGCCGTGCTTGCACGTCGGCAACAGGCATCGGTATTCGTCTGCCGCCGCCACGTCCCCTTCGGCTGTGGCGCGGGGCGTCGTTAGGCCGGTCCATTCATCCATTCAACGCCGCATTTCCGGCTGCGCAAAGGTAAGTATTGTTGTCGTTAGTGCGGGGAGACGGGTGGTTAAAAGGAGTTAACCCGGGAGATTCGTTGCACTATCGCTCCCATGCGGGCCAACGTCCATTGGCCGATGGTTCCGTTGCAGCTTAGTTTTAAGGTGAAAGCGACGTGTTTGCGGCGGATACATACAGCATATTTTTCGTAACTTTGCCGATGGTATATAACAATGTTTCATCATGGGTGGATTGGCAAGCCGAGTGGCGGCGGCGATGGTTGCGCTGCTTTTGGCCCAGCCGTTGCAGGCCGGCGGCGGTGGCGGTTGGGAAGAGTGGCTCGACGACATAGCGGCGTTTGACGACTGGTCGGCCGGCGACAGGGAGCAGGCCTACGACATGCTGTGCGACCTTGAGGCCCATCCCCTTAACATCAACGCCGCCACCCGCGACGAGCTGGGGCGCTTGCCGTTTCTCACCGAGGCCCAGGTGAGCGACATTCAGGAGCACATCTACCGCCACGGAGCCATCAGGACGATGGGCGAGCTGCAGCTCATAGAGAGCCTGGACTATGCCCGCCGGCGACTGCTGCAGTGCTTTGCCTACGCCGGCGAGCCCCTGCGGCCGCCCCGGCCCACGGCCGAGTCGCTGCTCAGAGGCGCCCACGGCGACGTGACGGCCATGGTGAGCGTGCCCATGTACGACCGCCGCGGCGACCGCAACGGCTACCTCGGCTATAAGTACAGGCACTGGCTGCGCTTCGGCGTCAGTTCGGCAGGCAGGCTGAGGGCCGGCTTTGCGGCGTCGCAGGATGCGGGCGAGCCCTTCTTCTCGGGCAGCAACAGCATGGGCTACGACTTCTATTCATTTTTCATAGAGGCCCGTCGGCTGGGGCCCGTTGAGCGTATCGTGGTGGGCCGCTATACGGTTTCGTTCGGCATGGGACTGGTGGCCAACACCGGTTTCAGCCTCGGCAAGCTCTCGGCGCTGGCCACCATGGGGCGCGCCCCGGCCGGAATACGGGCCACGGCGTCGCGTTCGGAGGCCTCATACCTGCAGGGGGCGGCCGTGACGCTGAGGCTGTCGGACGCCGTGAGCATGAGTGTGTTTGCCTCATACCGCGCCCACGACGCCACGCTCAACGCCGACGACGGCACCGTGGCCACCATCGTTACGTCGGGATACCACCGCACCAAGGCAGAGATGGAGAAGAAAAACAACACCCACTCGGCAGCGGCGGGCATAGACGCGCGCTTTGCCAAGGCCGGTTTCCACGCCGGGCTGACTGCCGTTTACACCCGATACGACCGCGACCTGCGCCCCGACACGGCCACGCTCTACCGCCGCCACTATGCCTCGGGCAACGACTTTGCCAACATCGGGGCCAACTACGGCTATGAGTCTCGCGCGTTCAGCGTGGGCGGCGAGACGGCTGTCGACCGGCGTGGGCGCGTGGCCGCCATCCACCGGCTTGGCGCCCGGCTGTCGGAGGCAGTGAGCCTGGTGGCAGTCCACAGGTTTTATTCATACCGATACACGTCGGTCTATGCCAACAGCTTCAGCGAAGGGGGGCGCGTGCAGAACGAGAGTGGCATATACGCCGGAGCTGAATGGCGGCCGGTAGCGCGGCTCAGGCTCGCGGCATACGCCGACCATGCCCGCTTTGCGTGGCCCCGCTACCGCGTGTCGTGGCCGTCGGCCGCCACCGACGCCATGCTGTCGGCTGCATACGACGCCGGCAGCTGGGCCCTTGGCGCGCGCTACCGGCTGCGCCTGCGCAAGCAAGACAACAGCCAAAAGACGGGCCTTGAGAGCCGGACGGTGCACACGGCGCGCGTGGCCCTGGACATTGGCGTTGACGGCAAGTGGTCGGGGCGCACGCAGGCCGACATGTCGCTGGCGGGCCACGGCAGCCTTGACCGCGGACTGATGGTGAGCCAGGGCGTGGGCTTGAGGCACGGGTGGCTGCAGGCCGACGCCTTTGTGGCCTACTTCAACACCGACAGTTACGACAGCCGGCTGTATGTCTACGAGCGCGGCATGGCTTACAGCTTCTACATGCCGGCCTACCATGGTCACGGCATGCGCGGCTCGCTGATGGCCCGGGCCGACGTGGGCAAGAGGCTGATGGTGGCGGCCAAGGTGGGCATGACGGCCTATTTCGACCGCGACACCATAGGCAGCGGCTACAGGCAGGTGGACGGCAGCACGATGGTAGACATCGACCTGCAGGCCCGGTGGAGTTTCTGAGCGTTGTGGCCCGTGCCGTTTCTTTTTATTACAAAATGGTGGATGAATTTACCATCGTCACGTTTCGCCCGGCAATGCGGGCCGTTTCATGCGGCCGTATGGCCCGTTCGGCATTGCCGTTCGGCCCGTTTGGCGCGGCGAAATGGCCGTTGGCGCAACGTGCTGTCAGCCAAATGGTTGGCGGGAATGGCAACCGCGGTAGCATATCTTTACAAAAACGAGGCCGTTTGACGGCAGTAAATGCAATCGTGGCTGTGCCGTATTCCAACAGCACAGCCACGATTCAACATATAGTCCGGGCCCACGTGTGGGCCGTGCCTCTACAGGCTCTGCATGTCGTTGAGCTTCTTGTAGTATCCTCCGGCGGCGAGAAGCTCCTCGTGGGTGCCCCGTTCCACAATCTCGCCCTCGTGAATCACGTATATCTCGTCGGCGCTCTTGATGGTCGACAGGCGGTGGGCAATGGCCACGGTTGTGCGCGTCTTCATGAGCTTCTCGAGCGCATCCTGCACCAGCCGCTCGCTTTCGGTGTCGAGGGCCGACGTGGCCTCGTCGAGTATCAGTATGGGCGGGTTCTTCAGTATGGCCCTCGCTATGCTCACGCGCTGCCGCTGCCCGCCCGACAGCCGGCTGCCACGGTCGCCGATGTTGGTGTCGAAGCCATGCTCCGATTCCGTTATGAAGTCGTAGGCATTGGCTATCCGGGCCGCCTCGTCAATCTGCTGCTGCGTCGCCCCGGCCACCCCGAAGGCTATGTTGTTGCGGAACGTGTCGTTGAAGAGTATGGCCTCCTGGTTCACGTTGCCTATGAGCTGCCTCAGGTCGTGTATGCCCAGGTCTTTGACATTGACCCCGTCGATGAGCACCTCGCCCTCCTGCACGTCGTAGTAGCGCGGTATGAGGTCGACAAGAGTAGACTTCCCGCCGCCGCTCTGGCCCACCAGGGCTATCGTCTTGCCCTTCTCTATGGTGAGGTTGATGTGTCGCAGCACCCACTTGGTGTCGTATTTGAACGACACATCGCGGAATTCAATCTTGTGGCGGAACTCGCTGATGCGCACCGGGTGGTCGCTTTCGCGTATGGGGTTCTCGGCCTTGAGTATCTTGTTGATGCGCTCCATCGATGCCAGGCCCTTCGGAATGTTGTACCCCGCCTTTGAGAACTCCTTCAAAGGGTTGATGATGCTGTACAGTATAACGAGGTAATAGATGAACGTCGGGCCCGACAGCGTAGAGTTGTTGAGCACGAGAATGCCCCCGAACCACAGCACTATCACAATCATGACCGTGCCCAGGAACTCGCTCATGGGGTGGGCCAGCTGCTGCCGTTTGTTCACTCTCATCACGCTGTTGCGCTGCCGGTCGTTGACGTCGGCAAAGCGCTCGTTCATCTTTTCCTCCGCGCAGAAGGCCTTGATGATGCGCAGTCCGCCCAGCGTTTCCTCCACCTGGCTCATCGTGTCGCTCCATAGTGCCTGCGCCTCCTTGGAGTTCTGCTTCAGCTTGCGGCCCACGTTGCCCATCACCCAGCCCATGAGCGGCACGATGGCGAGCGTGAACAGCGTCAGCTGCCAGCTTATGAAGATGAGCGTCGAGAAGTATGCTATGATGAGGATTGGGTTTTTGAAGAGCATGTCGAGCGACGACATGATGGAGCTTTCCACCTCGTTGACGTCGCCGGTCATGCGGGCTATGATGTCGCCCTTGCGCTCGCCTGAGAAGAATCCGAGCGGCAGCGACGTTATCTTTCTGTAGAGCAGGTTGCGTATGTCGCGCACCACGCCCGTGCGCATGGGTATGATGGCGGCCGACGAGAGGAAGTAGCACCCCGTCTTCAGGAAGGTGGCGAAGGCCAGGAACAGCCCTATGCATAGCAGGGTGGTGCTCGGCCCGATGTCGGCAATCATCCGGTTGACGTAGAAGTTCATGTTGTTCATCAGCACATCCTTCACGTTGGCGTCGCCGAATGCCATGAGCGACGTTGCGCTCTTGGCCTCGCCTGTCTTGAACAGAATCTGCAATATGGGTATGAGTGCCGCAAACGAGAAGATGTTGAGCACCGCCGAGAGAATGTTGAACACTATCGACTGCACCAGGTACTTCTTGTATGGCGGTATGAAGCGGCGCATTATCAGCAGGAATTCCTTCATGATTTGCTTATGGTTGGGGTTGTCCGGACGTGTCCGGGGTTATGTCTTGTAGTTGCTTTTGCAGGCGGCGGCCCGTCGGGTCGGGCCGCCGCAGGTGTTTGTCAGCCGGCCACCTCTTCGCCGAAGAGCGTGGCGCTGGTGCTGCCGGTGATGCGCACGCGCACCGTCTGGCCCACGTGGTGGTTGCCCTTTGGCAGCACCACCACCTTGTTTTGCTCCGTACGGCCGAACAGTTGCTCGCGCGAGCGCTTGCTGAAGCCCTCGATTAGCACGTCGAACTCGCGCCCCTCGTCGCGCCGGTTGGCCTCGGCCGACATCTCGGTCTGCAGTTCGATGAGCTCGTTGAGGCGCCGTATCTTCACCTCTTCGGGCACGTCGTCGGGCAGGTGCTTGGCCGCGTAGGTGCCGGGGCGCTCGCTGTACTTGAACATGAAGGCCGAGTCGTAGCCCACCAGGCGCATCAGGTCGAGCGACATGCGGTGGTCTTCTTCGGTCTCGCTATGGTATCCCACGAAGATATCGGTCGAGAGGCCGCAGTCAGGGACTATCCGGCGTATCGCCTCCACCCGGTCGAGGTACCATTCGCGGGTGTACTTGCGGTTCATCAGCTTCAGTATGCGGTTGCTTCCGCTCTGCACGGGCAGGTGGATGTGGCGGCACACGTTGGGCATCTCGGCTATCACGCGCAGCGTCTCGTCGCTCATGTCCTTGGGATGCGACGTGGTGAAGCGCACCCTCATGCCCGGGGCGGCCTCGGCCACGGCCCTGAGCAGGTCGGGGAAGCTCACGGCCTTGCCTCCCTCGGGGCTGCCGTCGGCAGGTGTTTCATACCTGTACGAGTTGACGTTCTGGCCGAGCAGCGTCACCTCTTTGTATCCTCGGGCCTGCAGGTCGTGCACCTCGCCGATGATGCTCCTCAGGTCTCGGCTTCTCTCGCGGCCCCTGGTGTATGGCACTATGCAGTAGTGGCAGAAGTTGTTGCAGCCCCTCATGATGCTCACGAAGCCCCCCACGCGCGCCGTGTGCAGCCTTTGGGGCACCACGTCGCGGTAAGTCTCGGTGGTGGAGAGGTCTATGTTGATGGCCTTGTGGCCTGTCTCGGCCTGTGCTATGAGGTCGGGCAGCGACATGTAGGCGTCGGGGCCGGCCACGAGGTCGGCGTGGTGGTTTTGCAGCAGGTCTTCCCTGACGCGCTCGGCCATGCAGCCCAGCACGCCTATTATCATCTTGTGGCCCTTGCGCCGCTCGGCGTTGAGCGTGTCGAGGCGGCCGTATATCTTCTGCTCGGCGTTGTCGCGTACGGAGCAAGTGTTGAGGAACACGGCGTCGGCGTCGTCAATCCGCTCGCAGACTTCGTAGCCGGCCATCTGCATGACGGCGGCCACCACCTCCGAGTCGGCCACGTTCATCTGGCAACCGTAGGTCTCTATAAACAGTTTTTTCATCGTTTCTTTATCGTTACGGCGGCAAAGTTACAGTAAAATAAGTAGCTATCAAAATAAAAGGCGCATAAAAAAAGCGATGCGGGTTGCACCATCCGTAAATGCGATACGCGCTGTTTGGCAGAAAATGACTAACTTTGCAAAGGCCAAGCGGCGCGATGGCGGGGCATGGCCGGCGGCCCCCGCGGCTGTTGCCCCGGGCCCGGCAGTGGGCGATGGGCGCGCTCGGTGGCGTGCGGAGTGGCTAACTACGCACGGCGGCAAGGCATAACTTAACCAACAGACAGCATATATGTACTACAATTTTGACGAGCTTATCCCCCGCAGGGGAACCAATTCTTACAAGTGGGACTCGGCACCCGGCGGCGACGTGATACCGATGTGGGTGGCCGACATGGACTTCCGCACGGCTCCGCCCGTGGTCGACGCGCTGCGGCGCAGGGTGGAGCACGGTGTGTTTGGCTACGTGAAAGTGCCCGAGGCTTACTACGACGCCGTGGCCGGATGGTTCGGGCGGCGCCATGTCTGGCGCATAGAGCGCGAATGGATACTGTACACCTCGGGCGTGGTGCCTGCCGTGTCGGTGGTGGTCAAGGCCCTGTGCGAGCCGGGCGACAAGGTGATTTTGCAGACGCCGGTGTACAACTGCTTCTTCTCTTCGGTGCGCAACAACGGGTGCGAGGTGCTGGAAAACCCGCTCATGAACAACGGCGGGCGCTACACCATGGACTACGACGACCTGGAGCGCAAGGCTGCCGACCCGAAGGCCCGGCTGCTGGTGCTCTGCAACCCCCACAACCCCGTGGGCCGGGTGTGGACGGCCGAAGAGCTGGAACGCCTGAACGACATCTGCCTGCGCCACGGGGTGAGGGTGCTGTCGGACGAGATTCACTGTGAGCTGGTGTACCAAGGCCATCGCTACACGCCGTTTGCAGCCGTATCCGATGCCTGCCTCGGCAATGCCATAGTGGCCAACTCGCCGTCGAAGTCGTTCAACACGGCCGGGCTGCAGATAGCCAACATCATATCCAGCGATGCCGAGACGCGGGCCAGGATAGACCGGGCCATCAACATCAACGAGGTTTGCGACGTCAACCCCTTCGGTGTCGAGGGCCTCATGGCGGCCTACAACGAGGGCGAGGGGTGGCTCGACGCCCTGTGCGACTATCTTTGGGGCAACTACACCGAGCTGTGCCGGTTTTTCGCCGACAGGCTGCCGCGGCTGCGCGTGACCCCGCTCGAGGGCACATACCTGGTGTGGGTAGACTGCCGCAGCCTTGGCATGACGTCCGACGAACTGACCGACAGGCTGGCCGCCGAGGCCCGCGTGATGGTGAACAGCGGTACCATGTACGGCTCGCCGGGCGAAGGCTTCATACGCATCAACATAGCCTGCCCGCGCAGCCGAATGATGGAGGGCCTCGGCCGCATAGCCTCTGTGCTGGGCTGACGCACGGATGTGGAGGCCGATGTTGCATGATGGCATAACGCTCTGTAAGGCAGGGTTTTGCAGAACGTGCCGTTTGGCTTTGCAAAACGGCACGTATTGAACCACAAAACGGCCCATACGGCATCCCCGTATGGGCCGTTTGGCAATGGCGCGCCACAGGTGGCGGCCCCCGCCATGGGCACGGCCGGCCCGCCACGGGCCCCGCGCCAATCAAATAAATATCACGTTTTCTTTTGCTCTTTAAGCTAATTGCACTAACTTTGCACGAGATTAGGCACGGCCGGAAATATGACAGCAGGTTAAAATTGCCGCCGCTTGCGCAATCTTTGCATACGACTACACATACTCATACTACAGACAATATTATGGCTCAAGGTCAGGTTCAGGTTCAGAAACAGGAACAGGCGCTAAAGCAGACGCAGGCCATCACGCAGCAGCAGATGCTGCAGTCGCACCTCGTCGAGCTGCCGATAAACCAGCTGCTGGAGCGCATCAACACCGAAATGGATGACAACCCTGCGCTCGAAGCCGAGCCGCAGCCCGACGCCGACGCTGCCATCGACGGGCGCGCCGACGACGGGGGCGACACCGACGCTGCCGACGACGACTACGCAGCGCAGCACGAGAGAGAGGAAAGGCAGTCGGCCCTCGACGAGGCGCTGGCCGGGATAGGCCGCGACGACGAAGACCTGCCCGTGTACCACGGCGGGGCGTCGACGGCCGAAGAGCGCGAGGAGATGGTATACGGCGACACCGTGTCGTTCTACGACGAGCTGAAGGAGCAGATGGGCGAGACAGACCTCACCGACCGTCAGCGCACAATCATGGAGTACCTGATAGGCTCGCTCGACGACGACGGGCTGCTGCGGAAGTCGACAGACAGCATCGTCGACGAGCTGGCCATATACCACGGCACCGAGACCACGCCCGCCGAGGTGGACAGCGTGCTGGCCCGGCTGCAGGAGTTCGACCCCCCCGGCATTGGCGCCCGCAGCCTGCAGGAGTGCCTCATGCTGCAGATAGAGCGGCGCGACGACTCGCGGCTCAAGAGCCTCATGCGCGAAGTGGTGAGCCGCCACTTCGACGAGTTCACCAAGAAACACTGGGACAAGATACAGTCGTCGCTCTCGCTGACCGACCTGCAGGCCGAGACGCTCATCCGCGAGCTGCGCAAGCTCAACCCCAAGCCGGGGGCGTCGATGGGCGAGACCATTGGCCGCAGCGTGCAGCAGATTACCCCCGACTTCATAGTAGACACGCAAGACGACGGCACGGTGACATTCACGCTCAACACGGGCGACGTTCCCGAGCTGCGCGTGTCGCAGTCGTTTGTCGACACCATGCGCCAATACCAAGACAACAAGGGCTCGATGAGCCGGCAGATGAAGGAGGCGCTGCTGTACACAAAGAAGAAGGTTGACGCCGCACAGGGATTCATCGAGGCCGTGAAGGTGCGCCGGCGCACGCTCACGCTGACCATGCAGGCCATCATCAACTGGCAGCACCGCTTCTTTGAAGACGGCGACGAGGCATCGCTCCGACCCATGATACTCAAGGACATTGCCGAGAAGACAGGGCTGGACATATCCACCGTGTCGCGCGTCACGGGCAGCAAGTATGCCCAGACGCGCTGGGGCACGTTCCCGCTGCGCCATTTCTTCAGCGACAGCTTTGTCACCGAGAGCGGCGAGGAACTGTCTACGAGGCGCATAAAGGCCGCCCTGCGTGACATCGTCGATGCCGAAGACAAGCGCCGCCCGCTCAGCGACGACGCCCTGAAAGACGAGCTGGCAAGCCGCGGATACCCCATAGCGCGACGCACAGTGGCCAAATACCGCGAGCAGCTCGGCATACCCATAGCACGACTACGCAAATGAAACACCGCAACCTGATTATTGCCGCAAGGGTGATAAGCCTTGTCTTCACACCTTTCTACCTGCCGGTGGTGGGCCTCACGGCCCTCTTCGTGTTCAGCTACCTGAGCCTGCTGCCATTCAGATACAAGGCGGCGGTGGTGGGGCTGGCCT
Organism: Marseilla massiliensis; assembly: GCF_023336985.1. NCBI lineage: Bacteria > Pseudomonadati > Bacteroidota > Bacteroidia > Bacteroidales > Prevotellaceae > Marseilla > Marseilla massiliensis. Next base: position 253,415 of record NZ_JAMBLP010000002.1, read on the forward strand.
ATCTCTTTACCGTGCTCGCCCCTACCCTGCTCATCCACGCATACAGGCGGTACAACGGCTGGACGCCCGTGGAGCTCGGGCGCAAGGAGCGCCGCATGGTGCCATACGTCATTTCGATAGCCTGTTACTTCGCCTGCGTCTACCTGATGGAGCGGATGCACATACCAAGGTTCATGGGCGGCATACTCATAGCGGCCCTGCTGATACAGATAACGTGCGCCGTCATCAACGCATGGTGGAAGATAAGCACCCACACGGCGGCCATAGGGGGCGTGGCGGGGGCGCTCTTCGCCTTTGCCGACATATTCGGCTTCAACCCCGTGGGCTGGCTCTGCGGCGTGTTCATGCTCGCCGGGCTGCTCGGCACGAGCCGGATGATACTCAGGCAGCATACGCTCGCACAGGTGGTGGCGGGATTCTGGGTGGGCTTTGCCTGCGCCGTGGTGGGCATACTCTTTGTATAACGAACTTAAACAACATAGCATGGAACCATTAGTAAGCATCATCATGGGCAGCACGAGCGACCTGCCCGTAATGGAGAAAGCCTGCAAGCTGCTCGACGAGATGCAGGTGCCGTTTGAGGTCAACGCCCTTTCGGCCCACCGCACTCCCGACGCCGTGGAGGCATTTGCGCGCGGAGCGAAAGGCCGTGGCATCAAAGTGATAATAGCAGGGGCAGGCATGGCCGCCGCGCTGCCGGGCGTAATAGCCGCCTCGACCACGCTGCCGGTCATCGGGGTGCCCATCAAGGGCATGCTCGACGGGCTCGACGCAATGCTCAGCATCATCCAGATGCCACCGGGAATACCCGTTGCCACCGTAGGCGTAAACGGAGCGCAGAACGCCGCAATACTGGCCGTCGAGATGCTGTCGCTGGCCGATGCCGGCCTGGCCGGGCGCCTCGAGGCATACAAGAGCGGCCTGAAGGCCAAGATTGAGAAGGCCAACAAGGAACTGGCCGAGGTGAAATACCAATACAAGGTGAACTGAAGCACCCCCGGGCCAAGCATGCCCTGCTGCCGTGGCAAGGGGCTCGCTTGGCTTTGTCGCGGGGCAAACCTCATTTTAAAATGCACACAATGACAGACTTGTTCAACTACCGCAGGCGGCAGACCACCGCCGTGAGCATAGGCAACACGCCCCTGGGCGGCGAATGGCCCATACGCATTCAGTCGATGACCACCACACCGACTACCGACACCGAGGCCTCTGTGGCACAGGCAAAGCGCATAGCCGACGCCGGGGGCGAGTACGTCAGGCTGACCACACAGGGCGTGAAGGAGGCCGAGAACCTGCGCAACATCAACGCCGCGCTGAGGGCAGAAGGATATGAGGTGCCCCTCGTGGCCGACGTGCACTTCAACCCCAAGGTGGCCGAGGTGGCCGCGCTGTATGCCGAGAAGGTGCGCATCAACCCCGGAAACTACGTCGACCCGGCCCGCACGTTTAAGAAACTGGAGTACACCGACGCCGAGTATGCCGCCGAGTTGCGCAAGATTGAAGAGCGGTTTGTGCCCCTGCTCGACATATGCAGGCAGAACCACACAGCCCTGCGCATAGGGGTGAACCACGGTTCGCTGTCCGACCGCATCATGTCGCGCTACGGCGACACGCCCGAAGGCATAGTTGAGAGCTGCATGGAGTTTCTGCGCATCTGCCGGCGCGAGCGCTTCGACGACGTTGTAATATCCATCAAGGCCAGCAACACTGTGGTGATGGTGCGCTCGGTGCGCCTGCTCGTGGGCGCGATGGAGGCCGAGGGCATGGCCTATCCGCTGCACCTGGGCGTCACCGAGGCGGGCGAGGGCGAGGACGGCCGCATAAAGAGCGCCGTGGGAATAGGCGCGCTGCTGGCCGACGGCATTGGCGACACCGTGCGCGTGTCGCTCAGCGAGGAGCCCGAAGCCGAGATACCTGTGGCCCGCCACCTTGTTGACTATGTGACGGCCCGCGCCGGCCACGCCCCCATACCGGCCGAAGAGGCCCCCGGATTCAACTGGGTGAGCCCCGCCCGGCGGCATACGCGGCGCGTGGGGCGCGTGGGCGGCGACGCCGTCCCGGTGGTGGTGAGCAGCCTTATCGGCGGCAAGGCACCGTCGGACGCCGACTTTGTTTACATAGGCGACGGCTCGGCATGGGCCGGCGAGGCCGACTGGACTGTGGACGGGCGCACCGGCGGCGGTGCAGTTGACCCATTGCCGGGCGCTGCCCCCGCAGTGGCCGCAAGGCGTAAGGGCCCGGCCCTGCTTGCCGACTTCAACGTTTGGGCCGACCTCAGCGCCGCCCATCCTGAGGCAGAGATATACCCCGTGTTCCCGCATACGGCCCTGCCGTTTGTGGGCATGGCCGACGCTGCGGTGAAGTTCATCGTGTTGCAGTATGGCGTTGCGGCCGACGAATACCTGGCATGCCTCAAAGCCCACCCCGAGGCGGTGGTGGTGTGCGTGGCAAACAACGCCAACAGGCTCGGTTCGCAGCGTGCGCTGGTGCACGAGATGATGGCTGCCGGGGTGGAAAACCCCGTGGTATTCTGCCAGATGTACCGCCACGGGGCCGACGGCAAGGGCGACTTCCAGATAGAGGCTGCCGCCGACATGGGTGCACTCATGATGGATGGGCTGTGCGACGGCATCTGGCTGATGAACGACGGTAGCCTGCCCCAGGCCGACATCGAGGCCACGGCGTTCGGCATACTGCAGGCCGCACGCCTGCGGATGACCAAGACCGAGTACATCAGCTGCCCCGGATGTGGCCGCACGCTCTACGACCTGCGCTCTACGATAGCGCGCATCAAGGAGGCCACGGCGTCGATGACGGGGCTTAAGATAGGCATCATGGGGTGCATAGTCAACGGCCCCGGCGAGATGGCCGATGCCGACTACGGTTACGTTGGCGCCGGGCGCGGCAAGATATCGCTATACCGCCGCAAGGAGTGCGTGGCCAAGAACATACCCGAGGAGGAGGCTGTCGAGAGGCTGCTTGCCCTCATCGAGGCCGACCGCCGGGCCTCGGCGCAGTGACGGCCACGGCCCGTGGCCATGCCATGCCGGTGGCATGGCGGGCGCCCGTGGCTGCAACTATTTTTTACAACGGGCAGCCCCGCCGTATTGAAGCGGTGCCGCCATCATGCCAAACGGCCCGTTCCGCATTGTGGAACGGGCCGTTTGCCTGCATGCCATGGTTTCATTGGCATGTGGCCCGGGCCATTGTTTCATTTTATTTTCATATCCGGTATGAGCGGGTTTGTGTCAATCAGCTGCAGGTCTTTCACCATGTCGAGCGTTCCCTGCTTGTATTTTATGAAGTGAGGGGTTTTCAGGTGGCTCTCGTAAGCGTCGCGGTCGGCATATATCTCAAGTATGGCAATCTTGTTGGGGGCATCCTTTTCGGCCATGGCATAGAGCGTGAGCACGCCCGGTTCGACTGCCACCGACGTCTCTATTTCCTCTTTCAGCATGGCGTTGTACTCGTCTATGCGTGCCGGGTCGACCACAATCTTCGACAGTCTCACCAGTTTGGCCCCTGCTGCGGCAGTCTTTGTGTATTCCTGCCTTATGGTTTTCAGTGCCTTGATGGCCGCCGGAAACCCTATGTATGGCAGGCATTGCACTATGGCCGCGGCTACTGTTTCGGGCGAGTTGCCGGCCTTTATGTTTCCGTGGTAGTGTGATTGCAGCTGGCTGTCGGCCCCAATGACAGCGAGTATGCAGTAGCCGAGCAGTTCGCGGGTGCCTATGTCGAGCGCCCCACGGGTGTAGATGTCGCCGAAGAAATAGTCGGTGAGCATCCGTGCCACGTCGTCGCCCAAGCCGTCCGGCACTCCCTCCATCACGGCCGATATGCCTCCGCTGTACAGACTGTCCTGTATGGCCGCTCCGCGAGCGTGGCGTGTGCCTTCGGTCACGCTGGCCTGGTTTTTCAGCGGCAGGCTTATGCCTCTCTTTGCGAACACCTCGTTGACCGTGGCCACGGCGTTGAGCGTCTTTGGGAAGCCGATGAACGGTGCCGTCAGGTAGATGGCTTCGCGCAGCTCCTCGGGCGTTGCCCCGACGTTGAGTGCCGCTCCGGCGTGGGCCGTGAGCTGCGGCAGGGTTTGCATTGAGGCCAGCGTGACGCATGTTATCAGTTCGCGCTGCTTCATGGTAAGGTTGCCGGTGGCAAACACATCGCCGAAGATGAACTTCTGAAGAATGTCCATCATCTCCGGGTCGGTGCCCTTGCCGGTCAGCGCTTCGCCACCGAACAGCATGCGGTAGTTGTGGCGGCACAGTTCGGTGCGGTCGGTTTTGTTTTCATCCACATGGTCGTTTGTTGCCTGCGCATGGCCATTCGCGCCTGCCGCGAGCGCGATGGTGATGGAAAATATCGTTTTTTTCATAATTAAAATGGTTGTTTTTTTGGAGTTCATTTTTTAGGAGTCAAGGAGTTATGTTTTAGGAGTTAAGGAGTTAAAGGGAGTCAAGGAGTTAAGACAATAGCTTTTGTGTATGGCAGCTTAGCATGTTTCAATGCATTTGTTTTTATTCCATATCATTTCTTTTATATGGTTTTTATTTATTATTCTTCATCTCTTTTCATTTCCTTTAGAGCATCTTTATCCATTGTTCTCTATTCCTTTTCATTGTTTTTAGCACATTGCAAGACATTTGTCTTAACTCCTTAGCGGAACGAAGTGAAGCGATAACTCCCTTTAACTCCTTAACTCCTAAAACTTAACTCCTTTGTTTTAAAATATAGTTTTAATTTCATTCACACCCTCTTTCCCAGTTCATAGGCCTGGGCGGCATACTTGGTGTTCTTCACCGAGCCCGCCGTCCAGACGCCGGCAGCCACCACTTCGCCCACGTTTTGCCATCCGAGGTAGTCGGCCGGCGTGCGGAAGTGGGTGAGCATAGGCTCGGCCTCCTTTTCCGAAGTGTCGGCGTAGGTCATCATGAAAGCCGTTTTCTTGGGGTGGCCCTTTATCTTTCCGTTGATGTCATAGAAGCGGTCGACCACCCGTTTTATCTGTGCCGACATGCCGAAGTAATACATCGGCGTGGCAAACACCACCATGTCGGCGTCGACGATGCGCTGCCTCACCGTCTCAAAGTCGTCGTCAATCACGCATGGGCCGTCCATGCCGCATGCGTTGCAGGCCCTGCACGGCTGCACGTTGTGCATGGCACAGTCAAAACGGAACACGTTGTGCCCCTTCTCCCTTGCCCCCTTGATAAACTGTTCGGCCAGGTAGGCCGAGTTGCCGTTGCGCCTAGGGCTACCTGTAAGTACTACAATGTCCATAGCTTTGTTGTTTTTTGTGTTTTCGTTGCTCTCGCCGTTGCCTATCGCCCCGGCCAGCCCTCCGCCCAGGGCCACGCTTCCGGCCGCCATGAGCGCCTTTTTCAAGAAATCGCGTCGTTCCATGTCAATCAGTCGTTTCATTGTCGTGAAGTCTTCCTGTAGCCTCGTCCAAGGCCGTCGTCAGTCGACGGCCACCTTCACCGTGGTGGCGTTGTCGCCCAGCACCATCCTCACGGCATACACCCCCGGTGCCAGCCGGCTTATGTCGGCCGTCGTTCCGTCGGTTGACAGCACAAGCCTTCCGTCGGCGTCGTAGATGCTCAGCCTGTCGACAGGGCCGCCAACGCTCATGGTGGTGCCGTCGACCGTCAGCGAGGGCTCTGCCGCTGCCCCGGCCACAGATATGCCCGAGGTGCTGCCTATGCCCGTCTGCGCTATCCATTCGGCGTTGAGGGCGTGGCAGTTGGCCGTCTGCGACGACCTTATCCACAGGCTGGGGCTTACGAACACACCGTCGGGCACAAGCCTTCGGGCGTCGGCCTCCACCCCACTTATGCCGCTGCTGGCGCTCGACACCACCAGCGCCATTCGCTTGCCGGTCATCCGGCTGCCGTTGGCGAAGAGGAAAGTCTGCATCGGCGCGGCCATGTTGCTCCACCACAGCGGCGTGGCCACCACAATGTCGTCGTAGGCGCTGAAGTCTACGCTGACCGGGTCGATGGCCGGATACGAGTCCGGGTCGTCGGGATTGGCCCTGATGGCAGATATCAGGGCGCTGCCTATGGCATATCCGTTGGCGGCGTAGTCGAGCCCCTTCTCGGCCGGTTCAATCCTCAGCAGGTCGGCGTCAGGCAGCTGCGACTGCATGTCGGTGGCTATGGCATGTGTGTTGTTGGTGAAGCTGTAGTAAACTATGAGCGTCTTGGCTTCGGCTGCCGCCATCAGCAAGAGCATGGCGGCAAGAGTCATTGCAATCCTTTTCATGTTGTATGCGTTTACGTTGTGTTATGTTTCAGTTGTCGCCATCTGTTTCGCGGGCATACTCCCTGCCCGGAAGCGTACACCTGCATATCACGTCGCCCGTGCGCAGGTAAGAGTATCCTGGCATGTTGAAGAGCACCGGTTTCAGCCTGTTGTAGTCGGGTTTCCCCTTGTCTTCGGTCACATTTTCGTCGGCAATGGTGTGCGTCACCCTGCAGATGAAGTTGTCGAACGTGTCGGTTTCATAATTGTCGGTCACCTCGCACTCCATCACCAGCGGGCTCTCGTCGATTACGGGCGTGCCCCCCGGCCCGGTGTGGTGGGCAAACACCCCCTGCTTGTCGGTCTTCGCCCCGCTCACACACCCCACGTAGTCGGCCCTGCGGAGCATGCCCTCGTCGACCATGTTTACCGACAGCCTTTGGCTGTCTTTCACCATTTGGTTGGTGTGGTGGGCCTTGTGCATGCTCACCATCAGCCTGTCGTGACCAATGATGCCCACGTGGGCCACCATGAGCCAGTTGACCTTGCCATTCGATTCGGCCCCCACCACAGTTGCCGGCATGGGGTATAGCGCCAGCAGCGGTCCCAAGTCTTTCTTCATATCCGTATTGTTTTTTAGTAGGTTGCTTTACGGTTGCAAAGTTATAACAATCCGGCCTTGGTGCTTGTACCCAAGTTACTGCGATTATGAACATTTTGACTGATTGTGCGCATGGCTCTCCCTGACTGCCGTCCCGGTCAACATGCCGTACAGGCTGTTCTGCGGGGCGTTTGCAATACGGCCCGTATGGCAATCCCATACGGGCCGTATCGGGCGCTGGAACAGGCCGTTTCGCAATGCAAGACGATAGCTCTTGCAGATGGCTGCCTGCCGCCGCCTGCCGCTGCGCTGCCGCCGGAGGCCTCAGTGGCAGGGCTCGCGCCTGCGGTATTCTTTCGGCGTGATGCCTTCGGTGCGCTTGAAGAGCCTGGAAAAGTAAGGCACATCGTTGAATCCGCTGAGGAAGCACACCTGTTGTATGGGCAGGTCTTTGCGCCTGAGCAGGTTTTTTGCCACGCTGAAGCGCCGTGCGTTGACAGCCTCGATGAGCGTCTTTCCGGTGTGGCGGCGGAAGAAGGTGCACACGGCCGAGCGGTTCATGCCCGCGTGTGCGGCAATGTCGCCTATGGTGATGTTGCGGTTGTAAGTAGCTGTTCAAAATTAACCAATACAATAGACCTTGCAGGTGTCCTTTATATCTTTGCCACCATCTTGTGTGCTCTTTCGGGCCGCATACCAAAGTCTCATCGGTCGCGTAGCCCGCAACGCTCTCTCTTCGGACTTTGGCATGCATCTCCGAAATAGCGCACAATTTGATGGCAATTAATTTTGAACACCTACTTAGTTGCAGTTTATGTAGACCCTGATGCGGCCCAGGCGCTGTTCCACGTCGTCGGCCATCCTGCCCACGCTTCTCTTGCCGTCGTTGCCGGCAATGGCCAAGAGCATCTGCTGGAAGGCCACCATGCGCTGCGCGTCGGCCATCTGCGCCATTTGCGCCATCAGCGCCGACAGCGTGGCGAGCGCCCTGCCGCCGAATGCCACCGTGTCGGGGGTGCCGGTGGCCAGCCTCACCACCTCGGCCATGCCGTCGGACAGGCCCGATATGCGCTCAAGCAGACTGTTGCTGAAAAACAGGCTCATGCACTCTATCTCGCTGTAGCTGCTGTCGAAGGCCCAGCAGTGGGGCATGTCGGGTTGCACCATCACCACCTCGCCGGGGCCGAACGATTCGCACACCGTGACCATGGTGCGCATGCCGCTGCCGCGCACCACGTAGGATATTTCCCACTCGGGGTGTTCGTGCAGCCCTATCTGCTCGTCGGGGCGCACAGCCATGTGTATGAAGCCGAACTCTTTCATGTGATGTGTAAAGATAAGTATTATAGCGTGAAAGGCAAGCAAATATATGGCAATAATTAAAAACGATAGAGCAAATACAGTAAGTAGCTGTTCAAAATTAACCGATACAATAGACCTTGCTGGTGTCCTCCATATCTTTGCCACCATCTTGTGTGCTCTTTCGGGCCGCATACCAAAGTCTCATCGGTCGCGTAGCCCGCTACGCTCTCTCTTCGGACTTTGGCATGCATCTCCGAAATAGCGCACAATTTGATGGCAATTAATTTTGAACACCTACTTACAACTGCGCCCGTTAACTTTGCAGCGCCAATCTTACTAAACGTCAAAAGCGATGAACAAGAGCGTATATCTGTCATCGAAGCCCCGCTACGAGATTCTCGACGGGCTGCGCGGGGTGGCCGCCGTGCTTGTGGTGGCCTACCATATATTGGAAAATTACTTCGGTCTGGGCGCCGCCCACCCGCTGAACCACGGTTACCTGACGGTTGATTTCTTCTTCATACTCTCCGGGTTCGTCATCGGCTACGCCTACGACGACCGCTGGGACCGCATGTCCGTGTGGGCCTTCTTCAAGCGCAGGCTTGTCAGTCTGCACCCCATGGTGGTGTTCGGCACGTTCTTCGGCACCCTGATGCTCTATTTCCAAGAGTGCCCCGAGTTTCCCAATGTGGCCACGGCAGAGTGGTGGGCGGTGCTGCTGGCCATGCTTTGGTCGTTTACCATGATACCCATACCGAATTCGCTCGACGTGCGCGGCTGGGGAGAGACCAACCCAATGAACAACCCTATATGGTCGTTGCAGTGGGAATATGTGGCCAACATACTCTATGCGCTGGTGTTGCGCAGGTTGCCAAAGTCCGTCTTGGCGCTGCTGGCGGCCGTTTGCGGCGTTTTCACCGTGCTTCTATGCCTGCAGGTCGACGTGTTCGGGTTTCTTGCCACGCGCGCCGAGGTGATGCGCCACACCGTCATTGGCGGCTGGGGGCTCAGTGCCGAGCATCTGCAGGTGGGGCTCACCCGGCTGCTCACGCCCTTCCTGTGCGGGCTGCTGCTCTCGCGCCTCGGCTGCAGGGTGCGCCTACGTGGCGGTTTCTGGTGGTGCTCGCTCGCCCTGGCAGTCCTCACGGCGGTGCCGCGGCTGGGCGGCGGCGGTGCCCCGTGGCTCAACGGGCTGTTTGATGCTGCCGCCATTCTGGTTGTATTCCCGCTCATCGTGGCCGCCGGTGCAGGCAGCAGCGTTGCCGGCAGTAGGTCGACGGCTGTCTGCCGCATTATCGGCGAACTGTCTTACCCACTCTATCTCACCCACTATCCCTACGCCATGCTACACAAGCATTGGATAGCCAACCATCCCGACGCGCCGGCCTCCACACATGCCTTTGTCTCGTTGTGCGTGTTTGCGATGGCCCTGATGACGGCATACGCCACGAGCCGGCTCTACGACCAGCCCGTGAGACGGTGGCTCCGCTCGCGCCTTTACAGCCGCCAGGAGGGCGGTGCCGGTTTGTGAGCAGTGGGCAGCCTTGCCCCGGCAGCAGCGTGCAGGCCGCCTTGGGGCCCGTTGCGCCCCTACCCCGCCGTCTGGCCGCGGCGCCTGGCGGCGCGCATGGTCTGCAGCACCACGCTGAGCACCACCATGGCAATGCCCGCGTAGAACGATGCGTTGAGCTCCTTGGACTCGCCGAAAAACACAAAGGCAATGATGATGGTGTAGCAAGGCTCAAGGTTGTAGGTAAGGTTGACGGTGAAGGCCGACAGCCGTTTGAGGGCCATTATCTGCAGAAGGTAAAGCCCCACGGTGCAGAACAGCGCGTGGCATAGCATCCACCACAGGTTGCCGCCCTCGGGCACTACCGCCACAGGGCCCTCGGCGGGGAATGCCATGAGGTAAACGGGTATGACGGCCGAGGTTCCCACCAGTCCGCCGCACATCTGGTACATGAGCATGGTGCGCGACTTCACCCCCTCGCCCACTTTCTTGTTGAGTATGGCATAGAGCGAGCACATGGCCGCCGAGGCCACCCCAATCATGATGCCGTAGCGGTAGCGCGTGTCGAACGAGAAGATGCAAAGCAGCCCTCCCACCGTGATGAGCGACAGGGCCAGCTCGGCCCACGACACGCGGCGGCGGAAGATGGCCGGCTCGAAGATGGCCGTGAAGAAGCTCATGAGCGCTATGCACACCACGCCGATGGATATGTTGCTGGCCTTTATCGAGCCGTAGAACAGCATCCAGTGCAGCCCCAGCAGCGTGCCGCAGCCGGCTATCTGCAGAAACTTGCGCCACCCCACCCGCGGAAAGCCCACAAACACCATCAGTATGAGCGACGAGAAGAGCATCCGGTACCATACTATGTCGACCTCGTTGAGTGTTATCAGCTTGCCGAACAGGCCCGTGAATCCGGCCAGCATCACGCTAAGGTGCAGCCAGGCGAAAGCCTGGCGCATGTCTTTCTTTGATTCCATAAAACGACTGTTGCCTTGTTTCGGGCTGCAAAATTAATAATATTCCGCGACAGCGGCCACTTTGCGGCCACCTATTTTCATGTCAGGCAGGGAGGGCCGGGCCTGCGGCCGTCAGCTTTCACCTGTGCCTTGGGCCATCCTTTCGGCGTGTGCCTCGAGCTCGGCCCGGCTCTTGCTCTGCGTCACCATGTACACCCCGAGAAACACGAGGGCTATGGCCATCACCTTGACTATGTTGAACGACGAGGTGCCCCAGTAGAACACCACGATGCCCGTGGCCACAATGGGCTGCACATAGCAGTACATGCTGGCCACCGTGGGGCGCAGGTGCTTCTGCCCCACGGGCGAGAGCAGGTAGCATACAAACGTTGCCCCGACAACGATGAAGGCCAGGGCTGCCAGCAGGCCGGCGCCCATGCCGCCCCACTCGAGCGCAGCCAGGTCGGTGTATGAGAAGGGTATGGTGCATATCGACGAGTATGTGAACATCCACTTCATGAGCGTTACGGGCGAGTAACGGCTTATGAGGCCCTTGAATACCACCAGGTATGACGCGAAGCACACCTCGGCCGCTATGCATATAATGTCGCCCCAAACGTTGCCGTCTTGCGCCGTCGCCGAGCCGCCGTTGCTCACTATGAGCATCAGTGCGCCCACGGCGCCCATGAAGATGCCCGTAACCTTCTTGGCCGTGACGGGCTCCCTGAGGTAGAAGGCGGCTATGACCATGGTGAAGATGGGCGTGCTCGTGGATATGATGGAGGCGTCGACGGGCGACGTGAGGCCCAGCCCAACGGTGTAGACGCCCTGGTTGAACACTATGCCGAGCGGCGCGGCGAAGAACAGACGGAGCAGGTCGTGGTGGTCTACGTGCTCGGGCTTGGCAAAGAGCGAGGCCGCCCAGAACAGCGCAGCGGCCCCTATGATGCGGATGTTGACAAGCAGCACCGGAGTGATGGCGCTGCCCAGGAACACAAATTTGGTGACGGGCGACATCAGGCCCCACATGAAATTGGCGGCGAACATGGCGCCGTGACCCTTCAGTTCGTTTCTTGCCATATTGTAAGTAGTTGTTCAAAATTAACCGATACAATAGACCTTGCAGGTGTCCTCTATGTCTTTGCCACCATCTTGTGTTCTCTTTCGGGCCGCATACCAAAGTCTCATCGGTCGCGTAGCCCGCTACGCTCTCTCTTCGGACTTTGGCATGCATCGCCGAAATAGCGCACAATTTGATGGCAATTGATTTTGAACAACTACTTAGTCTTTGTTAACCACAAATCGCTCATTACCCCGACGTGGCCGTGCTTTTGTTGCTTTTGGCGGCTTTACAAGCGCTTGCGTCATGTTGTGGACAGTTTTACGTGAGCTTTGCCTCGGCGTGGCGGGCTCTTCCACAGTCAAAGGCGGCGGCCTGTATGCGCCGCAACAGCGCTGAGTCACTTAGGCCTCTGATAGCCGGTAGGAGTTAAAACGGCGCAAAATTACGCATAATGCAATGCCTGTTGTTGTATAAATCAGACTATGTTTTGTATCTTTGCGCCATGAAACAAGAAAACCTTTTCATGCCGTTCGAGGTGAGGGTGCGCCATTACGACAGGTTTCCCACTGCCGAGCACCAGCACTCTTTCTTCGAGCTTTGCTACATAGCGTCGGGCAGCGGCGAGTTTGTGTCGGGCAGGCGGCGCTGCAACTTCGGCCGCGGGTCGGTGTTCTTCGTTAGGCCTTACACCAACCACACCTACCGTCTTGACGGCATGTGCGACATCATCTACGTGCAACTGTCCGACCAATACATAGTCCGCGCCCTCAGCGCGGCCGAGAAAGAGAGCCTGGAGGCCTGTCCGTCGCCCGACATGTCGGCGCTTGTGAGCCCTGCCGACGCCCGCCGCCTGGCCCTGGTGATGGAGTGTCTGGGCAGCGAATGCACAGCGCCGTCGTATGGCACGCAGCGCATAGCCTCGTGCCTGATAGACAGCGTGCTGGCCATCTGTGCCCGCAGCGCGAGGCAGGTGGCCGGCGAGGCGCTGCGTCAGGCCGACTCGGAGAGCAAGATGATGGCCATGCTGCAGTTCATAAGGCTTCATCTCGACAATCCCGACATGCTCAGGGCCGCCAGCCTTGGCAGCAGGTTCAACCTGGCCGCGAGCTATATAGGCAAGTTCTTCAAGGCCCACGCGGGCGAGAGCCTGAGCCGGTATGTGGCCCAATGCCGCGTGAGGGCCGTCGAGGAGCTGCTCGCCCACACCGACCTTCGCGTGGGTGAGATAACGCTCAAGACGGGTTTCACCGACGACAGCCACCTGACGCACACCTTCAAGCGGGCCACGGGGCTCACCCCGATGGAATACAGGAGGCGGCTGTATGCCTCGCCCTCGGCCGTAGGCGTTGCCGGGGCCCGCGGCGGCGGGTCCGCCGGGCAGCGTTGACGGCGGCGGCGTGACTTTATGCCTGGCGCTGCCACGGCCTTCATTTTGGCAGTGGCATTGTCCTTGTATGGATTATTTTTAGTAACTTTGCCACAGCCATCGGCCCGCGGCCCGGCCCAGAGCCGGCCGGCAAAGGCCCGCGGCATGGTGGCGTGGCCGCGCAAGCAATGCGCCTGCGGGCACAGGATAAAGCAAGAAAAGAGTGAATGATGACAAACAGACTGGTAAAAACAATGAATGGCCGGCAGCGCTCTGCTGAGGGAACGGCCTATGCAATACTGTTCACCATAGGCACGTGCCACCTGCTGAACGACATGATACAGTCGGTCATACCGGCCCTCTACCCGTTGCTCAAAGACAAGTATGGATTCACTTTCGCCCAGATAGGCATCATAACGCTGGTGTTCCAGACAACCTCGTCGGTGCTCCAGCCCTTCGTCGGGCAGTATGCCGACCGCCACCCGCAGCCCTATTCGCTCGCGGCGGGCATGTGCTTCACCCTCTTGGGGCTCGTGGCGCTGGCCTTCGCACCGGGTTTTGCGCCCATACTGCTGTCGGTGGCGCTCATAGGATGCGGCTCGTCGGTGTTCCATCCCGAGGCGTCGCGCGTGGCGCAGATGGCCTCCGGCGGCCGCAAGAGCCTGGCTCAGTCAATCTTCCAGGTGGGTGGCAACGGCGGCAGCGCCGTAGGCCCGCTGCTCACGGCGCTGATAGTGATACCCTTCGGGCAGCATGCCGTGGGCTGGTTTGCGCTGGCCGCCCTGGTGGCCGTGGCGCTGCTGGTGCGCATAGGCCGCTGGTATGCGGGCATGATTGCCGCCATCAGGAGCCGACGGGCGCAGAGGGCGGCAGCCGCGGGCACGCTGCCTAAGGCCACGGTGCGCGCGGCCATGGGCATACTCGTGCTGATGATATTCTCGAAATACTTCTTCAACGCCTGCATGACGAGCTATTTCACGTTCTATCTCATCGACAAGTTCGGGGTCAGCGTGCAGCAGTCGCAGTACTGCCTGTTTGCATATCTCGCGGCGTTTGCGGCCGGAACGCTTCTCGGGGGCTTCATGGGCGACCGCTACGGGCGCAAGTATGTCATACTGTTCTCCATTCTCGGGGCCGCCCCCTTCACCCTGGCCATGCCCTACACTGGCCTCGGCTGGACCATATTCATGGCCGTGATGTCGGGCCTTGTCATTGCTTCGGCCTTCTCGGCCATTGTGGTCTACGCCACCGACCTGATGCCCGACAAGGTGGGAATGGTGGCCGGCATCTTCTTCGGGCTTATGTTCGGCCTCGGAGGCATAGGCTCGGCGTTCTTCGGATGGCTGGCCGACGCCACGAGCATCGACTACATATTCAAGGTGAGCACGTGGCTGCCGCTGATGGGCGTGATAGCTTTCTTCCTGCCCGACGTCAGGCCCGGCAGGGCGGCGTGACGGGCATGGGTAGCCCATGAGCGTCGGCGGACGGCCGAAAAAGACCGGCACGGGGCCACTTTATCTGCCGGAGCATGGCTCTGTCTCGGTTATTTTGCTTACCTTTGCCATTCGCAAGGCAGCCTGGAAAGGCGTAAACCAAACAACGACAGTAAAGAAATGGAACTTCTAAAGCAGCGCATTTTGCAGGATGGAAAATGCTACCCGGGGGGCATACTCAAGGTTGACAGCTTCATAAACCACCAGATGGACCCTAACCTCATGATGGAACTGGCCCGAGAGATGGTCAGGATATTCGGCCGGAGGCCCATCAACAAGATTGTGACCATAGAGGCCAGCGGCATAGCCCCGGCCATACTCACGGGCTACCTGATGCAGCTCCCGGTGGTGTTCATAAAGAAAAAGCAGCCCAAGACGATGGACAGGATGCTCTCGGCCGTGGTGCACTCGTTTACCAAAGACCGCGACTACACCGTCTGCATCAGCGCCGACTTCCTCACACCGGCCGACCGCGTGCTCTTCATCGACGACTTCCTGGCCAACGGCAACGCCGCCAAGGGCGTAATCGACCTTTGCGCCCAGGCCGGCGCAAAGATTGAGGCAATGGCCTTCCTCATCGAGAAGGCCTTCCAGCACGGCGGCGACTACCTGCGCTCGGCAGGCGTAGACTACACCGCCCTGGCCACCGTCACAAGCCTCGACGACTGCAAGATTGAGCTGGAGTGAATGATGTTTATTGTTTGAATAGTCTCCAAAAATAAACGCAATGCGTAACGTTAATTTTCAACACCACGCATTGCGTTTATCAATAAAGTATGCTTTATATATTTATAAAACCATCCTGCCTCGAAAATTTAACCCAATCTGGTGGTGTTTTTATGTTTCCTTGCCCATATTACATATACTATATTGAAAGTAAAGAAACAGTATGGTATACTTAAGGGTAGAGTTATCTGGTAGACTTATTGCTATTTTGGACGTTAATGTCACATCTGTCAGGATTTCACAACGCGCTTTATCTTTTTTAGAATGTAATCGTCAATGCCTTTGCATTCATCGGTATGCTTTTCGGCATACCCATTCAAATATGACATAGTATCCTTTATATCTTGCAAAATTTCAGGCTTCAATATGGCATAGCAACGCATGTGTGATTCTTTAAAACCGTTTTGTTCTATCCATTCATTGTTTTTATAAAGATTAGCTAATGCCTCCTCTCTTGTATCACCGTCTTCGATGCCTAATACTTGCAGGCTTTCAAGTTCTTCACCACGGGGCGATATTGTATAGCCCTCGTCTGTATAGAATATGTATCTGCTCATGAGCATTTAAAGTATAAAGCCAAATGATTGCTTCTCTAACTCCATTTCATATTGCTTGACAAGGGCATCGTAACTTAGAAAAGCCACCCTTTTATCCATGCGCAGCTCATCGAAAGCATGAAAACGCATCTTTGCTTCAAATTCAGGCTTCCGGTTTATGTCGGCAACAATGACCATCCTTGCATGAAAATCCTGTAAGTCATTGAACTTTAACAAGGAATTCTGAATGTCTGTAGAATGCTCTATCTCAAAGAAAGAGTGCGGCATGTTGCGGTTGTTGAACCATATTGCATCTATGGTGGCACTGCGTTTAGTGAATTGTGGGTATGAATAAGGCGGTTGCTCGCTTAGCGTGGACAGCTCTTGCAGCCTTTTTCCATTGTAGAACTTCTTGTTTTTGTCTTGTTTGGGGATAAAGGTTTGCATGTTATGGTATTTCCCTATAATCAGCAGAATGCCTTGATAGTATGAATGATTAAACAGGGTGACGTCTTCCGCATTTTTGTTTTTATCTGTCTCCACCACCATTCCCCTTTCTTCTATCTGCTTTCTGTATTTCTCAAGCCCGTACAACCCGGGCCTAATCTTGTATATTCCATTTGTTGTTTGAACTATGCGGCGGATGCTTGCAAATGGCGTCTTGGTATTCCATTTGCAATCTTTTATCTTGAAAACCTCTCTGTTCAGTTCGCCTAAGGTGGCAACTCCTCCGAGTCTTTCGATAGTCTCTATTACAGCCTCGTATTGTTTCATGAATCCATATTTTGTGTATAATGGTCATTAAATACCTGTCTATAGCATTGAAACAGCCATGTGTGCCAACCCATTTTATGAAAGGTTTGGCTTTGGTCATTATGTTTTGTATGCTTTTATGAATGTTGCTCCACCCTACTTTCCCCCTACTATCTTCTTTATCTCGTTGAGTTTGTTGAGTGCCTCGACCGGGGTGAGGTTGTTGATGTCGAGGCCCAGTATCTCGTCGCGCACCTGGCAGAGCACGGGGTCGTCGAGTTGGAAGAAGCTCAGCTGCATGCCCTCGCGGCTGCCGGCCAGGTTGGCTATGGGCTTGCCGGCCGAGCCTACCTGCGCATTGTCGGCTTCGAGCTGCTTGAGTATCACGTTTGCGCGTTTCACTATGCTGCGGGGCATGCCCGCTATCTCGGCCACGTGTATGCCGAACGAGTGCTCCGAGCCGCCGCGTTGCAGTTTCCTAAGGAATATCACCTTGCCGTCTTGTTCCTTCACGCTCACGTTGTAGTTCTTGATGCGCTTGAAGTTTTTCTCCATCTCGTTCAGTTCGTGGTAGTGTGTGGCAAAGAGCGTGCGTGCCCTTGCCCTTGGTTGCTCGTGCAGGTATTCCACTATGGCCCACGCTATGGATATGCCGTCGTAGGTGCTCGTGCCCCGTCCCAGTTCGTCGAAGAGCACGAGCGAGCGCGGCGACACGTTGTTGAGTATGTTTGAGGCCTCGGTCATCTCGACCATGAAGGTGGATTCGCCGAGCGATATGTTGTCGCTGGCCCCCACGCGGGTGAATATCTTGTCCACCAGGCCTATTTTCGCGCTCTCTGCGGGCACGAAGCAGCCCGTCTGGGCCAGCAGCACTATGAGGGCGGTTTGGCGCAGCAGGGCCGACTTTCCGGCCATGTTGGGGCCTGTTATTATCATTATCTGCTGCTGCTCGGCGTCGAGCCTTATGTCGTTGGGCACGTAGCTCTCGCCCGGCGGCAGCTGTGTCTCTATCACGGGGTGGCGCCCCTGCCTGATGTCTATCACGTCCGACGAGTCTACCTGCGGGCGCACGTAGCGGTGTTCCTCGGCCGTCTTGGCGAAGGAGAGCAGGCAGTCGAGCCTGGCCAGCAGGTTGGCGTTGATTTGTATCTGTGGTATGAACTCCTGCATGGCCATCACCAGTTCGCCGAAGAGCCTGGCCTCGAGTGCCAGTATCTTGTCTTCGGCCCCGAGTATCTTGTCTTCATACTCCTTGAGTTCCTGCGTTATGTACCTCTCGGCGTTGGCCAGCGTCTGCTTTCTCACCCAGTCGGCCGGCACCTTGTCCTTGTATGTGTTGCGCACTTCGAGGTAATAGCCGAACACGTTGTTGTATCCTATCTTCAGGCTGGCTATTCCCGTGAGCTCTGTCTCGCGCTCCTGTATGCGCATCAGGTAGTCCTTGCCGCTGTAGGCTATGTTGCGCAGCTCGTCTAGCTCGGCGTTAACGCCTGCGTTTATCACCCCTCCCTTGGCCACGAGCTGTGGCGGGTCGGCCGTTATCTCGCGCTCTATGCGCTGCCGTATCGACTCGCACAGGTTGAGTTGCTCGCCCACCCGCTTCAGCGCCTCGTTGTCTGCCGTTGCGCAGGCGGCCTTGATGGGCGCCACGGCCTGCAGCGCCACCTTGAGCTGGGCCACCTCGCGGGGCGACACGCGGCCCACGGCCACCTTCGATATGATGCGCTCCAGGTCGCCCACGCGGTGCAGCTGCTCGTCGACGCAGCCGCGGAAGTCGGGCCGACGGAAGAAATACTCCACCACGTCGAGCCGCTCCTGTATGGGTTTCTCGTTTTTCAGGGGGAACACCACCCACCGCCTGAGCATTCGCCCGCCCATGGGCGACACGGTGCGGTCTATCACGTCGAGCAGCGATGAGCCGTCTTCCTGCATGGGGCTGAGCAGTTCGAGGCTGCGCACGGTAAACTTGTCGAGCCTCACGTAGCGCTCTTCCTCTATGCGCGCCAGCGACGTTATGTGGCCTATGTGTGTGTGCTGCGTCATCTCGAGGTACTGCAGTATGGCGCCGCTGGCCACCACCCCGTTGTGCATGTGGTCTACGCCGAATCCCTTCAGGTTTTTCACGCCGAAGTGGCGCAGCAGTTTCTGCCGTGCCGTCTGCTCGGTGAACACCCAGTCGTCGAGCTCGAAGGTGAAGTATTTTGTGCCGAAGTGGCGCTCGAAGTCTGGCTTGTGGCCCCGCTCGTGCAGCACCTCCTTTGGCGAGAAGTTGCCCAGCAGCTTCTCCACATAGTCGGCGGTGCCCTCTCCCGTGAGGAATTCGCCTGTCGATATGTCGAGGAAAGCCACTCCGCAGGCGGCCCTGCCGAAGTGCACGGCGGCCAGGAAGTTGTTTTCCTTGTAGTTAAGCACGTTGTCGGTCATGGCCACCCCGGGCGTCACCAGTTCGGTGATGCCCCGCTTCACGAGCTTCTTTGTGAGCTTCGGGTCTTCCAGCTGGTCGCATATTGCCACGCGCTTGCCGGCCCTTACCAGCTTGGGCAGGTAGGTGTCGAGGGCGTGGTGCGGAAATCCGGCCATCTCTGTCTCCGTCCTTCCCCCTGCCCCGTTGCCCCTCCTGGTGAGCGTTATGCCGAGTATGCGCGATGCCGTCACGGCGTCTTCGCAGTAGGTCTCGTAGAAGTCGCCGCAGCGGAAGAGCAGCACTGCGTCGGGATGCTTCGCCTTGAGGTCGAAGAATTGTTTCATCATCGGCGTGAGCTCGTTGTTTTTCTTAGCCATTGTCGATATGTTTTTTTCTTTTCATAATCAGCCCGCCCCACCCTTTGGCCTCTGCGGCCGTGGTGGCTCTGTGCCTTTACTTTCACTGCAAAGTTACGCCAAAAGGATTGAAAAACAAAGGGCGTCGGTGTTTTTTTGTTGTTTGCCCGGGCTGTGGCGTGCCCTTGTCGGCGGTGTCTCTGTAGGTTCGGCGGCGGACCTGGCGTGCGACGGGGACTGTTTGGGAGTGCCGTATGTGCCGTTTTGCGGGGCGAAATGGGCCGTTTGGCACACCCGGACGGCACGTCTTTCCATCTGCCTGTGCTTCAGGCAGATGCAATCAGGGCGTCGGGGCTTGTGGCAAGCGCATCGGGTGGCTCACCAGATAAATCCAGGGGCTCTTTAGTAGTTAAGAAGTTGTTTTAGGGAGTTAAGGAGTTAGGGGGAGTAAAGGAGTTAAGAAAATAGTTTTTCTTGCTATACTTATGGAGTTAAATGAAGTTAGGGGAGTTATATGGAGTTAGATGACAATAGCACAGACTGCCTTCCTGCAACGCGTTCCCCATGCTCCTAGGACACCCATGTTTCCAAATCTATTGTCTTAACTCCTTTACTCCCCCTAACTCCTTGACACCAAAATAAATCCTAAACTATTGTCTATACTCCTGAACTCCTGTACTCCTGAGCTCCCACTAATATGAAATCTATAGTCTTAACTCCTTAACTTCCTAACTCCTTAGCACCAAAATATATCCTAAACTATTGTCTGTACTCCTGAACTCCTGTACTCCTGAACTCCCACGAATATGAAAACTATAGTCTTAACCCCTAAAAAGCCCTGCATTTATCTGGTGGGCCCGCATACGAAAGGTGCGCAACCTTTCGGCTGCGCACCCTTGTCTTTGTTGTCTGTTTCGTTTTCGGGCATGGCCCGCCCCGCAACGCCTGTGTGGCGTTGCCGGCTATGGCGGGCACAGCCTGCGGCCTGCGGGGTGTCGTGTCACTTCACGATCACCTTCTTGCCTCCGATGATGTTCAGGCCCTTCTGGGGCTTGGCCAGGCGCTGTCCGTTGAGGTTGTAAACGGCTTCCTGGGCGTTCTCGGCCTCGATGCTGCTGATGCCGCTCACTGTCTCCTCCACGGCCTTGGTCGGGAAGAGCTCCTTCACCTCGGTGCCGCTCAGCTTGGCTGAGCCGAGTATGCCGGTGATGGTGTACGTCTTGGTGTTGTCTGCTGTCGGGAACTCGATGCCGAGCTTGAACTTGTCGTACAGCATCATCTTGTTCACGCCGTCCTCGTCGGTGGCGTAGTAGTTGGTATACTTGCCCGAAACCTCCTCTGAGAGCTTCACGTTGCTTATCTCAACGAGGTCGCACATGTAGGTCTCGCCGTTGAGGTCGGCCACGGTCACCTTCTTGGCCACAGGCTCGCTGCCCTCTGTAACGGCCACTGTTGCGGCGTCGGTGCCCTCGTTGCTCACCAGCTCTGGCATGCCATTGTACGGTGAGTAGGTGCAAACGAGCGTGCCGTTGAGCATGCTTCCGGCCTTGGCTTCAATCTTGATGTTGTAGATGTCGATGGCTCCCGATGCGTCGCGCACGAAGATGTCGCTGTTGGTGTTGCCGTTGTTCTCGTAAGAGTTGTAGTAAACCACCTGGGCGTCGGTCAGCGTCAGGGCCACCAGCGTGCCGGTCTCCTGCTGCTTCACGGCTGCGATGTCAGCGCAAACCACCGGGAAGGTGTATGTCTCTGTTGCCACGCCGCTCAGTGTTCCCTTGGCGTCGGCTGCCACGGCCTTCACCGTTGTGTTCTCGCTGATGTTGAGGGGCTCGGTGTAAACGGTGCTCTCTGCGGTCGGGGTTGTGCCGTCGATGGTGTAGTGGATGGTGCAACCGGCTGCTGCGGTGAGCGTTACGGTCTGCGGGGTGGTGTAGATGCCGCCCGGAACCGAGAATGCAGGTGCCTCTACCACGGCTCCGCCCTCGTCGTTGGTTATCTCCACGGAGTTGAAGTCAAACTGTCCGGCCTTGCCTGCGCCTTCGCTTCCGTATACGGCCTTGTCGCCAACGGTGAAGTCAACCACGGCCACGGGGGCGTCGGCAGTCCAAGTCACCTGGCTGTTGTCCATGTCGTAGGTCATTGTGCCCACGCTTGGGGTGATCTCGGCCTGGCGCTTCAATCCCTGCTTTGATATGGTGAACACCATCTTCTGCATTGCATTTGTGCTGTTTACGGTGATGGTGTTCTTGGCATAAAGGCGTATGTCCTTCGACGAGCCGTTCTGTGTGGGTGCCGTCTGACCGTTGTTTTTCACTGCCGTGAAGGCGTAGTTGCCAGATTCGAGTGTGAATCCGTCATCCGTCTTGGTGATTTCCAGTGTGGTGAAGTCCACGTTCTCTACAGCTGCGTTGATGCTTCCGCACAGGAGCATGAGCAGCCCGAATAATGAAAAGCGTAAAGTTTTTACCATAATAAGTAAGTTTTAAAATGTTGTTGATGTTTGTTTGATGTTATGTCATAACCGCAGCCTTACTGCGATTCGGATTTCCAACAGTTGCCCGAGCGCAGCTAATCTTATGCAAAGATTGCGCAAGAGAGAGGCAAGTGAGCTTGCTCACAGTTGCCCGAGCGCAGCTAATCTTATGCAAAGATACGGAAAATATTTATACGTTATGCCCATTTGCTGTTTAAAATGATGTTACACATGTTTTATTTGTGTTCTTTTAGCAGGTTTATGCTTTGTTTACCAATTGGCCGTACCGGCCCGGCTCACCGTGCGTAGGTAGGGTCGGGGCGGCAAGCCCAGGCGGAGTGTCGTGCCGCGAAGGCCTGTTGCGGCATTTCCGTCATTCCAGCCAAGCCATTCCGCATACCTTTCCTGCATGCCTCCTTCCGTTTTGTCGCGGCCCAGCCATCCGCGTCTTGGGCAAAGGCGGCGTCCGCCCTGTGGGTTGGCTGCAGGCGTCTGCTTGCATATCCATGGCCGTTTTGCAACAAAAAAATCAAGAAAAATGCAATTTGTCCGCAGTATTTTCATTGGTAATATATCATAACTGATGATGGAAAGGCAAACAGATTACACGGGAGAACTGTGCCGGCTTACCGATGCCGAGTTGGTGGGTGCGTGCCTCGACGGTCGACGTGGAGCCATGGGCGAGCTATACCGACGCTACAGCGGAGCCATGTTCGAGTTGTGCAGGCGCATCACCGGCGACAGCGAGTCGGCGCGCGACGTGGTTCACGACGGCTTCATCATCGTGTTTTCGCGCCTCGACAGCCTGCGCCACACCGACCGCTTGTACGGGTGGATGGCCCGCATCATGGCAAACCTCGCCCTGAAGCAGGTGGCCGACGCCACCCGACGGTGCCGGGCCGAGGCCGCCGTGGCCGTGGGGCAGGGCGGCGACAGCACTGCCGCCGACGTGCCGCTCGATGTGCTCCTGGCCATGGTCGACCGTCTGCCGCGGGCCTACGGCCTTGTGTTCCGCCTTGCCATGCTCGACGGCCTGGGCCATGACGAGATATCGCGGCTGGTGGGCATCAAGCCCAAGTCGTCGGCCTCAAACCTCGCCCGGGCCCGGGCCATGCTCCGCCTGATGGTCGACAGGTGGCGGCGCGAGGCCGGGTTGGCCGTCGTGGCCTTGCTGGCTGTGGTGTCGGCTTTGCTCCATCGCGATACAGCCAGGCGCCCGGCGGGTTTTGCCGGTGTCCGGGTGGCTCGCCATTCCGGGGCCGTTGCCAGTCAGTTGCCGGGCGGCAGCGGGGCGAGGGTGGGGCAGGGAGCGCCCTGCCGTGGCGCCGGTGGCCGCCATTCCCGGTCGCCACAGCCCTCCGCCCAGGTTGTGGCTGTGGGTCTGCGGCCGTTGGCCCCCGCACCGATAGCAGCCGCCGTGGCGCCCGTGGAGGCCCCGGGGCAGCTTGAGCCGCGCCCTGTGCAGCCCCCACAGCCGGCGGTGGGGCATGCCGCCCCGAGGCGCACGGCCCTGTCGCTGGGCGGGTCGGCCGCCGCCATGGCCACACGGCTGCTGGCCTCGGCCGCCGGCATGGGTACCGAGGCGGGCATAGGTTCGGCCACCAGGGATGCCCTTTCCACTTGGGAGGGGCTCAACCACTTCGTCACCTATACACCGCCCGAGGGCATGGACCCGCTCGAGCGCGAGGCCCTGATGCGCATAAGCATGATGAACAGCGGCACCATCATCACCCGCCGCACATATTCCCGGCCTGTCGCCGTGGGCCTGGCCGCCAGTTGGCAGCTGTCGGGGCGGTGGGCCTTCGAGACAGGCCTGAGGCTCACGCTGATGCGCTCTGAGGCCGTCACGGGCTCTTCAGACACCACCAACATCACCCGGCGCGACAAGGCCCTCTACATCGGCGTGCCGCTCAACGCCACCTATACCATAGCCGGCAGCGGCCCGCTGCGTTTCTATGCCACAGCCGGGGTGGCTGTGGACGTGCCGGTGTGGCACACGTCGGCTGTAGACTACAACATCGACAACCGTCTCTTCTTCACCCGCCACGACGCACCGGGCCGACCCGCGGTGCAGCTGTCGGTGGGCGCCGGAGTGGGCGTGGGCTACGAGATTGCGCCCCGCGTAGAACTGTTCTTCGCCCCACGGGCCACCTACTACCTGCCTTCGGGGGGCACGCCCACGCTGTGGCAGCAGCAGAGGCTGCAACTGTCGTGGCCTGTGGGCATAAGGCTGAAATACTGACGGCGGCCGAAAATGGCGGCCCGGGCGGCGCAGTAATGCGGCCGATGGCATATCTATGTAAGTGTACAAACATTTTTCTGACAGATATGCAGGCAAGACACAACGACCGCCGGCTCTACTTCGACGAGCTGGCGCTGACGGCCGGGCGGCATTTCATGCCGTATACCGACAAGTGGAGTGGGGCGGGGCCCGGAGTGAGGGTGCTCGAGATTGGGTGTGGCGACGGCGGCAACCTGCTGCCGTGGGCGCGCCGCGGATGCAGCGTGACGGGGGTTGACATCTGCCCCGGGCGCATTGCCGACGCGCGCCGATTCTTTGCCGGCACAGGGCTTAGTGCCTCGTTCGTGTGTGCCGACGCCACGGGGCTGCAGCCGCAGGGCCGGGGCTACGACCTGATAATAGCCCACGACGTGGTGGAGCACGTGGCCGACCGCCACAGACTGATGCTCGCCGTGGGCCGGCTGCTGGCCCCCGGGGGCGTGGCCTTTGTGGCCTTCCCGGCCTGGCAGATGCCTTTCGGCGGCCACCAGCAGATAGCCCGCAGCGCGGTGTTGTCGCACCTGCCTTTTGTCCATCTGCTGCCGGCGGCTCTCTACCGCGCCCTTCTGCGGGCCTTCGGCGAGATCCGGGCCACCGAGGCCGAGCTGATGGCCATCAAGTCCACGCGCTGCACCGTCGAGGCGTTTGAGCGCTGTGCAGCCCGGGCGGGCCTGGCCGTGGCCGACCGCTGCCTGTGGCTGGTCAACCCGCATTACGAAACCAAGTTCGGCTTGCGCCCGCGCCGCCTTTGCGCCCCGCTGGCGGCCCTGCCGTGGGTGCGCAATTTCTTCAGCACCAGTTGCTGGTATTTGCTCCGCCTGCCCACTGACTGCGGGCAGCGGTAGGCTTGCTGTGGGCCGGGGCTGATGCTGTCTGGGCGTCGGCGCGGCAGCGGGGTGGGGCGGGGCTTGCTTTTTTACCATGGATTGAAGTCATTGTTGTAATATAAATTCATAGTGTAATTAACGTTGGAAGGCGCGTGCTTTGTTTTGTTTTTTATGCCATGCCCCCAAAACTGCAGTGCCCTCACTGCGGCATCTTGCCGGGTGCTTTGTTTCGCCGTGGCCCCATGCGGGTTACGGCAGGTCGAAGGTAAGTTGCCACAGCAGCGTCGTGCTGTCGCTTTGATGCTCTAATGGCTGTAAGGCTTTGGTTTCTTTATGGATACAGGAACGGTTGGTGTCGTTTCGCAATCTTAACTGTTGTTTTTGAAACACATTGTTTTCAATGTGTTTTACATCCGGTTGGCATCTGTAGCAATGCGTTTCCGTTTTTTTTGTCTTTGCGTGGCGCTATTGTGAAAATGCCTTTCCTGCTTTATGTAGGCTGCTGCATCTGGCTGCGTTGTTGCGCTTCAGGCTTGTAGGGCGAGTGCGTTTGGTGTATGTTTTTTTTAGATATAAACTGCTCACCAGATAAATCCAGGGGCTTTTAAGGAGTTTTTTTAGGAGTTCAGGAGTACAGGAGTTCAGGAGTACAGACAATAGTTGAGGATATATTTTGGTGTCAAGGAGTTAGGAAGTTAAGGGGTTAAGACAATAGTTTTGGAAACATGGGTGCCCTGGGAGCATGGGGAACGTGTTGCAGTAAGGCAGTCTGTGCTATTGTCCTCTAACTCCATAACTCCCCTAACTTCATTTAACTCCATAAATATAGCAAGAAAAACTATTGTCTTAGCTCCTTAACTCCCTGTACGCTTAAGCCCCCTATGTTTATCGGGTGTCCTCATATAAACCACCGCTGTCGTCGTGTGGTTTTGCAACATGGTTGTGTGCTGGCTGCCATGGCTTCCGATGGTGCTGGTGGTGCAGTCCGGGTTGGCTTTCGGCGTGCGTCGCCAGGCAGGGCTGATGTGGGTGTGATGGGGTGGCGTGTTGTGTCAGGGTGGCGTTTGGGCGGCGCGTGTCATCTTGGCGTACAGGTCGTTTTGCAATGCAAAACGTGCCGTATCAGAGTGTGATACGGCACGTTTCGCATTGTCGTCTGCCCCGTTTGGCCATGCCGTGCGGCAGGGTGGGGCGGCAGGCTTGCCGATGGTCGGCGTGCGGGGTCAGTGGGCCTCGAGCCAGTTGGCACCCCACCCGCAGTCGGCCACGAGTGGCACTTTCATGTCGAAGGCGCCCTGCATCTCCTCTATGACTATGCGCTCCACAATCTCTTTCTCTTCGGGCAGCACGCTGAAGTTTAGTTCGTCGTGCACCTGGAGCATCATCTTCGAGCGCACCCCCTCGCGGGCAAAGCGTTCGGCAATGCGTATCATTGCCACCTTGATTATGTCGGCAGCCGTGCCCTGTATCGGGGCGTTGATGGCGTTGCGCTCGGCGAAGCCCCGCACCGTGGCGTTGCGCGAGTTGATGTCGGGCAGATAGCGGCGGCGGTGGAACAGCGTCTCCACGTAGCCCTGCGTGCGTGCCTGCTCCTTGGCCTGCTCCATGTAGTCGCGCACGCGCGGGAATGTCTCGAAGTATCCGTCGATGAGCTGGCGCGCCTCGTCGCGGCTGATGTCGAGTCGCTCGGCCAGTCCGAACACGGTGATGCCGTAGATGATGCCGAAGTTGGCCCGCTTGGCCTTGGTGCGCTGGTCGCGCGTCACCTCGTCCATGCCCACCTTGTATATCTTGGCCGCCGTGGCTGCATGTATGTCGTGGCCCTCGCGGAAGGCCTCGATCATGTTTTCGTCGCCGCTCAGGTGGGCCATCACGCGCAGTTCTATCTGACTGTAGTCTGCTGAAAAAAACAGACAGCCTGGCTCCGGCACAAAGGCGCGGCGTATCTCCTTGCCGTCTTCGCCCCTGACGGGTATGTTCTGCAGGTTGGGGTCGCTCGACGACAGGCGGCCGGTGGCCGTGACGGTCTGGTTGAACGACGTGTGTATGTGGCCCGTGCGGGGGTTGATGAGCTTGGGCAGGGCATCGACGTAGGTGCCGAGCAGTTTTTTCAAACCCCTGTGTTCCAATATGTCGGCCACAATCTCGTGCTTGCCGCGCAGCGTCTGCAGCACCTCTTCGCTCGTCACATACTGGCCTGTCTTGGTCTTCTTGGGCTTGTCGGTTATCTTCATCTCGTCGAAGAGCACCTCGCCCACCTGCTTTGGCGACGACACGTTGAACTCGCGGCCTGCCAGGCTGTGTATGCGCAGCTCGAGGTCGTTCATTCGCTTGGTAAGAATGTTTGACGTTTCGGCCAGCGATTCCGTGTCTATCCTCACGCCGCCGAGCTCCATCGAGGCCAGCACCGGCATCAGCGGCATCTCTATGTCGGCAAAAAGCGACGATGCCCCGATGCGTTCCAGCTCGGGCTCGAGCTTGTTTTTCAGCATCAGGGTCACGTCGGCGTCTTCGGCGGCATACTCATACACCTGCTCCGGGGCGAGGTCGCGCATCGACAGTTGCTTCTTTCCCTTCGGGCCAATCAGTTCGTCGATGTGTATGGTGCGGTAGTGCAGGTAGACCTCGGCCATGAAGTCCATGTTGTGCCTGAGCTCGGGCTGGATGAGGTAGTGGGCTATCATGGTGTCGAACATGGGGCCGGCCAGCTTCACCCCGTAGGCTGCCAGCACCTCCAGGTCGTATTTAATGTTTTGCCCTATCTTCAGTATTTTCGGGTGCTCGTATAGTGGTTTGAATATGTTAACAATTGTTTGGGCTTGTTCACGTTCGGCCGGCACGGGCACATAATAAGCCTTGTGTTCCTCTACCGCGAAGCTCAAACCCACCAGTTCGGCCTCGATGGCTTGCGTAGAAGTGGTTTCCGTGTCCAGGCTGACGGCTTGTTTTGTCATGAAAAAGTCACGAATGGCGACCATATCATCCAGATTGTCAACGAGTTTATAGTCGTGTGCCACTGTTTTAATGCTGTCGTAGCTGGCGTTTTTTGGGCTTTCTTCACCGTCGGGCGTAAATTCTTCAAAGAGAGAAAGCTGCTGATTGTCGTTTTTTTGCTTGTTTTCAGTTTTTTTAATGATGCGGTTTGCGAGCGTCTTAAACTCCAGTTCGTCGTAGAGTTTCAGCAGTTTTTCCTCGTCGGGCTGTTCGGTGCGCAGTTCGTCGAGGTTGAGCTCTATCGGCACATCGGTCTTGATGGTTGCCAGAAATTTTGAAAACTCAATTTGCTTGGCGTTGTCCTCCACTTTCTTTTTCAGCGCGCCCTTCAGCCTGTCGGTGTTGGCCAGCAGGTTCTCCACAGTGCCGAACTCGGCTATCAGCTTTGCCGCCGTCTTCTCGCCGACGCCGGGGCAGCCCGGTATGTTGTCGGCCGTGTCGCCCATGAGGCCGAGCAGGTCGATTACCTCCGACGGTGCCGACAGTCCGTATTTGGCCTCCACCTCCTTGGGGCCCATCACCTCGTATCCCGCGTCGCCGTGCCTGGGCCGGTACATGCTCACCCTGTCGCCCACAAGCTGGGCGTAGTCTTTGTCGGGAGTGAGCATGTATGTGTCTACCCCGGCCTCGGCGGCCTTGGTGGCCAGCGTGCCTATCACGTCGTCGGCCTCATAGCCGGGGGCTTCGAGTATGGGTATCCTCATCGCCCGGAGTATGTCTTTTATTATGGGCACGGCCTTCTTGATGTCTTCGGGCGTGGCCTCGCGCTGCGCCTTGTACTCGGGGAAGGCCTCATGGCGGAAGGTTGGCCCGGCAGGGTCGAAGGCCACGCCTATGTGCGTGGGCCTCTCTTTGGCCAGAACTTCGTTGAGCGTATTGACAAATCCCATGATTGCCGACGTGTTCAGGCCCTTCGAGTTGATGCGGGGGCTCTTGATGAAGGCATAATATGAACGGTATATCAGCGCGTATGCGTCTAAAAGGAAGAGTTTATCCATTTTTCTTTGGTTTTTTCAGCGTAAAATTACAAAAATAATTCCTATATCCCGATAATTTCACTAATTTTGTATCAAATTTCAGAGGATGGACTATTTATCGCTGATTAGAAAGCCGATTGAGGGTGATTTGGGCGATTTCAACGCTCTTTTCGACCACTCTTTGTCGCATACAGACGGCATGCTCTCGCAGGCTCTGGCCCATATAAGGCAGAAGACCGGCAAGCGCATGCGCCCTATGCTCATACTGCTCATGGCCCGCAACTACGGCGCCGTGACCGACTCTACGCTCAATGCCGCCGTGGGCCTCGAGCTGTTGCACACCGCCAGCCTCGTGCACGACGACGTGGTCGACGAGAGTGGTGAGCGCAGGGGGCAGGCATCTCTCAATGCCACTTACAACAACAAGGTGGCTGTGCTTGTGGGCGACTACCTGCTGTCGACGGCGCTGCTACACGTGGCATACACCGGCAACAAGCAAATAGTGCAGTATCTGGCCGAACTGGGGCGCACGCTGGCCAGTGGCGAGATTCTGCAGCTGTCGAACATACGCAGCCAAGGCATCTCGGAAGACGTTTACTATCAGGTGATTAGGCAGAAAACGGCTGCCCTGTTCGAGGCTTGCTGCGCCATTGGGGCGCTCTCGGCCGGTGCCGCCGAGGCCGACATCGTGGCGGCTAAGGAGTTTGGTTGCAACCTCGGCATGATATTCCAGATACGCGATGACATTTTCGACTACTTCGAGTCGGCCGACATTGGCAAGCCCACCGGCAACGACATGGCCGAGGGCAAGCTGACTCTGCCCGTGATATATGCCTTGAACACCGTGGGCGACGAGGCCATGTTTGCCCTGGCCCGCAAGGTGAAGGAGGGCACGGTGACTGCCGATGAAATCGCCGTTTTAGTGGATTTTACCAAGAAAAACGGCGGCATTGAGTATGCCCAGAGGCGTATGGACGAGCTGCGCATGCAGTGTGATGCGTTCATACGCGGCTCGGTGGGCGACAGAGAGATAGGCGATGCACTCACGGCATACGTAGACTTCGTAATAAGGCGCACAAAATAGTGCGCCTTTTTTGTTTATCCACAAGTTTCGTGACATCGGTGCGGCTGTGTCGGTAGCCCCGTCGAGGCGCATGGCGGCTGCTGCCGCAGCCTGTCAGCGCGGCCTCATGGTGGTGAGCATCTGCCTGAACCTCAGTTGGGTAGGGGTGCCTTCAACCTTCAACTTGGGCGTGAAAGCCGCGTCGAAGGCCGCCACGTCGGCCTCATTGATGGCATAGTCCGGGCTCTCGTGGTAAGTGCCGGCGCAGCCTTTCAGCGCGCCGGGCGACAGTTCGCGCAATTGCAGCGCGTCGAAAAACATGTCGTCGGCCGTGCGTATGCCGTAAGTCTCAGCGCTGACAAAGCCCCGGTGCGAGTAGTAGGCGGGGTCGCCGCACAACACCAGGGCCGGGTGCCCCTGCATGGCAGCCAAGGCAGCCGTGCGGTCGAGCAGCATCCGGCCTATGCCGCGGCGCTGCCAGTCGGGCAATACGCCCAAGGGCCCTACGGTGACCACACCAAGCGTGCGGCCCGCGTCGGTGCGTATGCTTCCAGCCGCGCAGGCTATGGCGCCCACCACCGTGTCTCCGCATACGGCCACCGTGGCCAGCCGTGGCATGTAGTCGGGGCTTTTGCGCAGGCAGTGCAGCAGGTAATGCTCGGCTGCTCCGGGCGCGTAGACATTCCAGAATGCCTCGCGCACGGTGTTTTCCGTGGCCCGGTAGTCGCTGCTGAGCTCAGTCCTTAGAGTTATCTTGCCGTTCATCGTAGGATGCCTGTGGGGTGGGGCACGTGCCGCAAACCCGCTGCCCGGGCCGTTTTCATGCACCGGGGCATGTGGGCGGCATGGGTGTCGGCGGCCGCAGCGTGCCCTTGCCGGCAGCTGCAGCCCACCCCGTGATTAGAAGAATTTTGTTTCCTGGCCCACTATCTCGCTCAGCAGCATGTTGGCCAGGCGGCTCGTGCCGAGGCGGAACCACTGGTTGGTGAGCCATTTTTCGCCCAGGAGCTCTTTTACGATGGTGTAGTATATAAGTGCATCCATGACCGAATTGATGCCGCCAGCGGGCTTAAAACCTATCTGTATGCCCGTTTCTTCGTAGTATTCCCTGATGGCCTGGCACATCACGTAGGCCGCTTCGGGCGTGGCGGCGGGCTCGAGCTTGCCTGTCGACGTCTTTATGTAGTCGGCTCCGGCATACATTGCCAGCAGCGAGGCGCGCTTGATGTTGGCCGCCGTCTTCAGGCAGCCAGTCTCGAGAATCACTTTCATCTTCTTGTCGCCGCACACTGCCTTGAGCTCGCCAATCTCGTCGCTCACTCCCTCGTAGTCGCCGCTGAGGAACTTGCCTACGGGCATCACGATGTCAATCTCGGTTGCGCCGTCCTTGATGGCCAGCGCCGTCTCGGCAACCTTCACTTCGGGGAATGTCTGCGACGACGGGAAGCTGCCCGACACGCAGGCTATCTCTACGCCGTCTACCTCGAGCGCCTGGCTCACGGTCTCGGCAAAGCATGGATATACGCAGATGGTGGCCACGTGGGGCAGGTCGGGGTAGGCGTCGTCAAACTGGTTGACGCGCTCGGTGAAGGCCAGCACGCTCTCCTCGGAGTCGGTGGTCTTGAGCGTGGTCAGCTCGATGCTGCCCATCAGGAAGCGCTTCACCTCGGGCGTGTCGTTCTCGTGAACCTTCTCGGCGATGAGCTTTTTCACCTCTTCTTTCACCGCGTTGTCGTCGATGTCGAGGTTGTATTTGTCGAGTGCCTCTTCGTATTTGCTTTTCTTCGGGGCCTCGCCGTGGTGGCTGTGGCCGTGTTCGTTGTGTATTGAATCAGTCATTGCTTGGTCAGTTTTTCGTTGTTTTTATGCCTGTCTTTGTCTCTTTCTGTTTTCTTTGCAATGTTCTTGCGCAGCTCCTCGGTAAGGTCTACGCCCGTCTGGTTGGCCAGGCAGAGCAACACCCAGAGCACGTCGGCCATCTCGTCGCCCAGGTTGTGGGGCTCGCCGGCCTTGAAGCTCTGGTCGCCATAGGTGCGCGCAATGACGCGGGCCAGTTCGCCCACTTCCTCGGTGAGCACGGCCATGTTGGTCAGTTCCGAGAAATAGCGCACGCCGTAGGTGCGTATCCATTCGTCGACGGCCTGTTGGGCCTGTCTTATTGTCATCTCTTCCATGTGTCGTCTCGCTTTAGCCTGTTGTCGACGGAGCTGCCGTCACTCCTTGTTCTTGGTGTCCATGCAGATGGTTACTGGCCCGTCGTTTACCAGCTCCACCTTCATGTCGGCGCCAAACTCGCCCGTGGCCACCGGCCGCCCCGTGGCCTCGGCCATGAGGGCGCAGAAGCGTTGGTAGAGCGGTATGGCTATGTCGTGGCCGGCGGCGCGTATCCACGAGGGGCGGTTGCCCTTTTTGTACGACGCCATCAGCGTAAACTGGCTCACCACCATCACCTCGCCGCCAGTCTCGGTTATGGGCAGGTTCATCACGCCGTCGGCATCGTCGAACACCCTCAGCGCCGCAATCTTCCTTACCAGCCACTCGGCGTCTTCCTCGGTGTCGTCGTGGCATACGCCGAGCAGCACCACGAAGCCCGGGCCTATGGCCGACTTCACCTTGCCGTCGATTGTCACCGATGCGCGGCTCACGCGCTGTATCACTGTCCTCATAATTCTGTTTGTGTGGCTTTTGCTATGCAAAGATAATGTTTTTCGGTCGAATCACAAAATATTGCCGACTGTTTTTGGCCTCTGGCCGGCCCGGTGGAGTGGAGCGTCCGTTGCCATCATTGCGCGCAGGATAAGCAAGCGTGGAGGCATCTGTGCCGTTTGGCCCGGCAACGAGGGCCGTTCTGATGCGCGGTATGGCCTGTTTGACAGTGCAAAACGGCATGTTTCACGTGAAGCAATCGTGCGGTTCTGAGAGCGTTGCGGGCCACCTCTTTGTGCGGGTTGCATTGGATAAAGAGTGTACTAACGTGCAACTAATTGTGTGTCAGGATGTTATGCGACACCCGATAAACATAGGGGGCTTAAGCGTACAGGGAGTTAAGTAGTTAAGACAATTGTTTTCATATTCTTGGGAGTTCAGGAGTACAGGAGTTCAGGAGTACAGACAATAGTTTGGATATATTTTGGAGTTAAGGAGTTAGGGGAGTAAAGGAGTTAAGACAATAGCTTTTCTTGCTATATTTGGAGTTATATGAAGTTAGGGGAGTTATATGGAGTTAGAGGACAATAGTTTAGTGTATATTTAGGAGTTAAGGAGTTAGGGGAGTAAAGGAGTTAAGACAATAGTTATGGAAACGTGGGTGCTTTGGGAGCATGGTTGCAGGAAGGCAGTCTGCGCTATTGTCCTCTAACTCCATATAACTCCCCTAACTTCATATAACTCCAAATATAGCAAGAAAAGCTATTGTCTTAACTCCTTAACTTCCTAACTTCTTAACTCCTAAAGCCCCCCCAGGATTTATCCAGTGAGCCATATTATGGGCATGATGGAAGTTGCAGCTGTGCGTGAACGGCCTTGCGGCAGCGCGTGGCGGGCCTATTGCCTCGGTGTGCCTGGCGTCGTGGTGTCGGCGTTTTCGGCCGCGCCGGCAGGGTGGAAATGGGCATGCACGGCCGCCGCCTTGGCCGGGCCGATGATGGACGAAAGCGTTGCCATGTCGGCTTCCCTGATGCGTTTCACGCTCTTCAGGCCCGCCAGCAGGGCGTCGCGCGTCTTCGGGCCTATGCCGGCAATGTCGTCGAGCTCGGAGTGCAGGGCGTGCTTTGAGCGTTTGTCGCGGTGGAAGGTGATGGCAAAGCGGTGCACCTCGTCCTGTATCTGCGTGAGCAGTCGGAACAGTTCGCTGTCGGTCTTCATGCCCACCACCACCGGCGGGAAGCCGTAGAGCAGTTCGTTGGTGCGGTGGCGGTCGTCCTTGGCCAGTCCGGCTATGGGTATGGCCAGCCGCAGCTCGTCTTCCACCACCTCGCGCACCACCTCCATCTGGCCCCGTCCGCCGTCGGTGATGATGAGGTCGGGCAGGGGTTGCTGCTCTTCGACGAGTCGCGTGTAGCGCCGGCGCACCACCTCCTTCATCGAGGCATAGTCGTCGGGGCCCGTCACCGTCTTGATGTTGTACTTTCGGTAGTCTTTTTTGCTCGGTTTCATCTTCTTGAACACCACGCATGCGGCCACGGCGTCGGTGCCCGATATGTTTGAGTTGTCGAAGCACTCAATCTGGTACGGCATCTTCGGCAGGTGCAGGGCTTCCTGTATCTCCTTCATCAGCCTCACGGCCTTTTGCTCGGGGTTGAGCTTCTCGGCCTGCTTCAGGCGGTCAAACCTGTACTGCTTGCAGTTCATCACCGACAGGTCGAGCAGCGTCTTCTTGTCGCCCCTCTGCGGCACGGTGAGCGTTATGCCTTCGAGCGAAAGGTCTATTTCAAACGGCAGAATTATCTCTTTCGACGTGCTGTGGTAGCGTTCGCGCATCTCGGCAATGCCCAGCGCCAGCAGCTCGTCGTCGCTTTCGTTGAGCTTTTTCTTGTATTCAAACGTGAACGACTGGTTGATGCTGCCCCCCGTGACGTGGATATAGTTGATGAAAGCCGTCTTTTCGTCGCTTGTTATCGAGAATACGTCAACGTTGTCGATGGTGTGGCTCACCACCTCGCTCTTTGCCACGAAGCCCGTGACGAGCATGTAGCGGCGCTTCACCTCCTCGGCCTCTTCAAAGCGCAGCTCGCCTGCAAGCCTCTCCATCTCGTCGCGCAGCATGCGCAGCAGCCCGCGCGTGTTGCCCTTCAGTATCTCGCGGGCCTCGGCAATGCCCCTCTGGTAGTCTTCATACGACTGTTTGCCCACGCATGGCGCCCCGCAGTTCTTTATGTGATACTCCAGGCAAACGCTGTATTTGTGGCGTTCTATGCCGTCTTTCGTTATCGGGAAATGGCATGTGCGCGGCTTGCAGAGCTTCTTTATCAGCTCCAGGATGGCGTTCATCGAGCCGATGTGCGAGTAGGGCCCGTAGTAGGTGCCCCACTTTTTGTTGATGGTGCGCGTCTTGAACACCCGTGGAAACATCTCGTTGGTGACGCAAATGCTCGGGTATGTCTTGCCGTCTTTCAGCAAAACGTTGTAGCGCGGGTTGTATTTCTTGATAAGGCTGTTTTCCAGCAGCAGCGCGTCTTCCTCGGTGTTTACCACCGTGTAGGATATGTCGTGAATCTTGCTCACCAGCACCTTCGTCTTGTAGCGGTCTACTTCGGTGTGGAAATACGACGACACGCGGCTCTTCAGGTTTTTGGCCTTGCCCACATAGATTATCGTTCCATGCTCGTCGTAATACTGGTAGCTGCCGGGCTTCTCCGGCAGTCGGCTTACTATGCTCTTCAAGTAGGCCAGTCTTTTCTCGTTTTCTTCTTTCGTCATCTGTCGTAAGTGCTTTGTTCTAAGATGTTTAGCGGGCTTTTGTTTCACGTGAAACTTATGGTCGCGTCCGGCCGCGGTGGGCGGGCGGGCGCCAGGCCTGGACCGTGGCTGGCGGCCCGTCCCGTGGGCTTGGCCCGGCCTGTGGCAGGCTTGCTTTTTCCTGTAGCCTTGTTTTCTGCCGCTGCCGGTGCCTTTGGTGCCTGCGCTGCGTTTTGCCCCCGGGCGTTGTCGTGGCGTGCTCAGCCCGGCCCTGTGCTCCCGCCTGTGACGTGCCGATGGCTATGCGAGGGTTGTCCAGCCCCTTGCCGCTTTGTCGTGTGCGTGCCTCTGTGTGTGGGGCGTGGCAGTGAGGATGCGGCTTTGTGCTGTTGCTGCACTGCCTGTCGGCTCCGGTGGGGCTTCGCGATGGGGCTTTTGCTGGTTTGTTCCAAGCGTCATGATGCCTTGGGATAAACATCATTGCGTTTTGTTTTAAACGTCACGATGCTTTTATTTAATCTGCACCATGCTTTGGCTTAAACATCATTGGGCTTTTGTTTTGTCTGCATGATGCTTTGGTTTGTGCGGCGTGGCGGTTTTTGCCTCGTGCCAAATAAAGCCCTGTTGCCCTTAGCCTGGTGGTGGTTTTGTTTGGCCTGTTTTTGCATAAGCGCTTTTGCCCGCGGCCCGTAGAGTGTTTCCTGCCCATTTGCCCGCGCCGTGTGGCATGTAGCCGTTGCGCGTTTCGGTATGTGGCAGAGCAGGGTGGGGCGTGGCGCCGGGCGGCGGCATCGCGCCATTTGTGCAACCTTATTATCCAAAAGCCGCCGGACAAAGGTTCTTTCGAGCCTCTTCCGGCGGTTTTTGCGTTGTCGGTCGTTTTCGTGTCACACTCTGATGAGCGTGCTTATCTCCGTCCCGGCCGGGAAGGTGCTGCGCCCGTCGAGTCCGCGGTCGTTGATTTCGATGATGAAATTGACGTAGATTTTCTTCGGTCTGAACTTCTCTACGAGGTTGAATGCGGCATGCATTGTTCCGCCGGTGGCCAGCAGGTCGTCGTGGAGCAGCACCACGTCGTCGGTCGAAATGGCGTCTTTGCTTATCTCGATGGTGTCGGTTCCGTATTCCTTCTCATAGCTTTCCTGCACCGTCTCGCCCGGCAGCTTGCCCGGTTTGCGGCAGAGCACCACTCCGGCTCCGAGCTTCATGGCGAGGGCAGAGGCCAGCACGAATCCGCGGCTTTCTATTCCTACTATCTTGGTGATGCCGTGGTCTTTGTAGATGTCGTAGAGTTCATCAACCATTATGCGCAGGCAGTCGGGGTTTCTGAACAGCGTTGTTACGTCACGGAAGATGATTCCTTCCTTCGGAAAGTCCTGAATGCACCTCAGGTTCTCCATCAGTGTTTTGTTGTTCATAATCAATGAGTTACGTATGTTTGCTTTACTTGATTGTTTCACGTGGAACTTTGTTTGCCCGGGTGCCGTCTCCGGCCGGGCGAGGGGGCTTCCGGGGCTGTGGCGTCAGCGCCCCATGAGCACCAGCATCACGTTGATGTCGCTGGGCGACACGCCCGGTATGCGGCTGGCCTGTGCCAGCGTGACGGGGTCGATGCTTTGCAGCTTCTGCCGGGCCTCGGTAGACAGCTGCTGCATCTCGGCGTAGTTGAACCGCCCTTTTATCTTTATGTCTTCAAGGCGGTGCATCTTCTCGGCCACCATCCGCTCGCGCTCTATGTATCCTTTGTATTTTATGCGAATCTCGGCGGCCTCGGCCGTCTCCTCGCGCCGGTCGGGCAGCGATTCAATCTTCTCTCTAAGCTGCGGCACTATGGCTGCCAGGGCGTCCATCGAGAGCTGCGGGCGGCCCAGCAGGTCGATGAGCTTGCAGCCTTCGCGCAGCGGGGTGGTGCCCAGGTTTTCGAGCGCCGGGTTTATTTCGAGTGGTTTCACCGAGGTTTCCTTGCATAATTTCTCGATTCCTTCGATGCCCGCTTTCTTTGCCATCCAGCGGTCGTATCTCTGCCGTGTGGCCAGTCCCATGGCGTAGGCCCTCTCGGTGAGGCGGGCGTCGGCGTCGTCTTGCCGCAGCAGTATGCGGTATTCGGCCCTCGAGGTGAACATTCGGTAGGGCTCGTCGACGCCTTTGGTCACGAGGTCGTCGATGAGCACGCCGATGTAGCTTTCGTCGCGCCGCATCACGAAGGGTTCGCCCCCGCTGCATGCCAGGGCGGCGTTGACCCCGGCCACGAGGCCCTGGCCTGCGGCCTCCTCGTAGCCCGTGGTGCCGTTCACCTGCCCGGCCAAGAACAGACCGGCCACCACCTTCGACTCGAGCGTGTGCTTGAGCTGCGTCGGGTCTAAGAAATCGTATTCTATGGCGTAGCCCGGCCGGTACACCTTCACGTCGCGCAGCGCCGGTATGTGGCGCAGCGCCTCTATCTGCGCGTCCATGGGCAGCGACGACGAGAAGCCGTTGAGGTACATCTCGTTGGTGTCGGTGCCCTCGGGCTCGAGGAAGAGCGGATGCTGGCCCTTGTCGGGAAAGGTCACGAGCTTGGTCTCTATAGACGGGCAGTAGCGCGGCCCTATGCTCCTAATCTGGCCGTTGTAGAGCGGCGAGTCGGGCAGGGCGGCCCTGAGGGCCTCGTGCACGTCGGGGTTGGTGTAGCATGTCCAGCACGGCAGCTGCGGCAGCCTGCGCCCCGTGTCCATGAAGCTGAACCTGTGGAAGTCGGCCTCGCCCTCCTGCACCTCCATGTCCTCGAAGTGCACCGAGCGCCGGTCGATCCTCACTGGCGTGCCCGTCTTCATCCTGCCGGCGCGTATGCCATGGCGCGTGATGCTCTCTGTGAGGTGGTGGGCCGCCGGTTCGGCTATCCTTCCGCCCTCCACCTGCCTTCGGCCGATGTGCATGAGTCCGTTGAGGAAGGTGCCTGCGGTGATGACCACGCTGCCTGCCAGCAGCTCGGCCCCCCATATCGTGCGCACGCCCCTGGCCCGTCGGCCCTCGACGATGAGCTCGGTGGCCTGGTCTTGCCAGATGTCGAGGCCCGGCGTAGAGTCGAGGGCCTGCCTCCACCGCCAGATGAACCGCCCCCTGTCGCACTGCGCCCTGGGGCTCCACACGGCCGGCCCCTTGCTGCGGTTGAGCATCCGGAACTGTATGGCCGTGGCGTCGGTGATGATGCCCATCTGCCCGCCGAGCGCGTCGACCTCGCGCACTATCTGCCCCTTGGCAATCCCGCCGACGGCAGGGTTGCAGCTCATCTGCGCAAT
Organism: Marseilla massiliensis; assembly: GCF_023336985.1. Lineage (NCBI taxonomy): Bacteria > Pseudomonadati > Bacteroidota > Bacteroidia > Bacteroidales > Prevotellaceae > Marseilla > Marseilla massiliensis. The sequence continues at coordinate 292,017 of NZ_JAMBLP010000002.1, forward strand.
CTTGTTCATGTCCATGGTCACGAGGCAGGTGCTCGCGCCCATGCGTGCGGCGGCCGAGGCGGCCTCGCATCCGGCGTGGCCGCCACCGATCACAATAACGTCGTAGTTCAGTGTCATCTCTTGCTTGCTTCGTTTGCGGGGCTGCCTGCCTGTCCCGGGTGCTCCCGGGTTGTCTGCGGCAGCGTCGACGGCATGTCGCGTGGGCGCCAACGGCCGTTGCCGGCAGGCGCTCCGTATGTCGCGAGGCCGGCTTGCCAACCCCCGTGCCTGATAAAGTACGGCGCAAAATTAAGAATAAAAATTGATTTTTTGCCCAGAAATACTTTGATTAATCATTAATTTATAGTAATTTTGCGGTCTAAAATAAGTAGATGTTTACCTATTATCAAGTAGCGGTACTCATGGGCCGACAGTGAATGGACGGCTGGCTGCGGTCATGCGGCAGGATGGAATATTTTTTATTTCTAACAGTTAAATAATTTAATTTCAATCATTTATGTGGTTAATCAATTCATCTATCGGTAGAAAGGTGGTGATGTCGGTTACCGGCGTCGCGCTTATTCTATTCCTGACATTCCACATGTCAATGAACATCGTGGCCCTCTTCTCGGGAGAAGGCTACAACATGGTTTGTGAGTTCCTGGGCGCCAACTGGTACGCTCTTGTGGCCACAGTGGCTCTGGCAGCCCTGGCCATCATCCACATCGTCTACGCCTTCATGCTGACGATGCAGAACCTCAAGGCCCGCGGAGGCGAGCGCTACGCCGTCACCACGCGCCCCGCCAAGGTTGAGTGGGCTTCGCAGAACATGCTTGTGCTGGGCATCATCGTGCTGCTCGGCCTGCTGCTCCACCTGTTCAACTTCTGGTACAACATGATGTTCGCCGAGCTCACAGGCATCAGCGTGGCACACGACCCGGCCGACGGCTTCGCCTACATCGTGGACACGTTTGCCAACCCTGTTTACGTTGTGCTCTACATCGTGTGGATTGTCGCCATCTGGTTCCACCTCTCCCACGGATTCTGGAGCGCCATGCAGACCTTCGGATGGAACGGCAAGGTGTGGTTCACCCGCTGGAAGGTCATCGGCCTCGTTTATTCCACCCTGCTCATGCTGGGATTCCTCGTCGTGGTGCTCGCGTTCGCCTTCGGCATAGCCCCCAGCCTGTGTGGCGTATGTTATTAAAATCTTAAATCATAAATCACATTCATAATTCCAAAGGTTATGGCTAAACAATTAGATTCAAGGATTCCTGAAGGCCCCGTGGCCGAGAAATGGACCAACTATAAGGCTCACCAGCGCCTGGTGAACCCCAAGAACAAGCTGAAGCTCGACGTCATCGTGGTGGGCACGGGCCTGGCCGGCGCCAGCGCAGCCGCCTCGCTCGGCGAGATGGGCTTCAACGTGCTGAACTTCTGCATACAAGACTCACCGCGCCGCGCGCACTCCATAGCTGCACAGGGAGGAATAAACGCAGCCAAGAACTACCAGAACGACGGCGACTCGGTTTACCGCCTGTTCTACGACACCGTGAAGGGCGGCGACTACCGCGCCCGCGAGGCCAACGTTTACCGCCTGGCCGAGGTGTCTAACAACATCATCGACCAGTGCGTGGCCCAGGGCGTGCCCTTCGCCCGCGAGTACGGCGGCATGCTCGCCAACCGCTCGTTCGGCGGAGCCCAGGTGTCGCGCACGTTCTACGCCAAGGGCCAGACGGGCCAGCAGCTGCTCCTCGGGGCCTACTCGGCGCTGAGCTGCCAGATACACGCCGGCCGCGTGAAGCTCTACACGCGCTATGAGATGGAAGACGTGGTGGTTGTCGACGGGCGCGCACGCGGCATCATCGCCAAGAACCTCGTCAGCGGAAAGCTCGAGCGCTTCTCGGCCAACGCCGTGGTGATAGCCACCGGAGGATACGGCAACACCTACTTCCTGTCGACAAACGCCATGGGCTGCAACTGCTCGGCAGCCATGGCATGCTACCGCAAGGGCGCATACTTCGCCAACCCGTCATACGTGCAGATACACCCCACCTGCATACCCGTGCACGGCGACAAGCAGTCGAAGCTCACGCTCATGTCAGAGTCGCTGCGCAACGACGGCCGCATCTGGGTGCCCAAGAAGATTGAAGACGCCAAGGCACTGCAGGCAGGCACCAAGAAGGGCAGCGACATCCCTGAGGAAGACCGCGACTACTACCTCGAGCGCCGCTACCCGGCATTCGGCAACCTCGTGCCCCGCGACGTGGCCAGCCGCGCAGCCAAGGAGCGCTGCGACAAGGGCTTCGGCGTGAACAACACCGGACGCGCCGTGTTCCTCGACTTCTCCGAGAGCATCGAGCGCCTGGGCATCGACGTGGTGCTGCAGCGCTACGGCAACCTCTTCGACATGTATGAGGAGATAACCGACGTCAACCCCGGAGAGCTGGCCAACGAAATCAACGGCGTGAAGTACTACAACCCGATGATGATATACCCCGCCATACACTACACCATGGGAGGCATCTGGGTGGACTACGAGCTCATGACCACCATACCGGGCCTCTTCGCCATCGGCGAGTGCAACTTCTCTGACCACGGCGCCAACCGCCTCGGTGCATCGGCCCTCATGCAGGGACTGGCCGACGGCTACTTCGTGCTGCCGTACACTATACAGAACTACCTGGCCGACCAGAAGATATGGCCGCGCCTGAGCACCGACCTGCCCGAGTTCGCAGAGGCCGAGAAGGCCGTAGGCGCCGAGATAGACCGCCTCATGGGCATCCACGGCAAGCGCTCGGTAGACTCCATACACAAGGAGCTGGGCCACATCATGTGGGAGTACGTGGGCATGGGCCGCACGGCCGAGGGCCTGAAGACCGGACTCGACAAGATAAAGAAGCTGCGCAAGGAGTTCGAAACCAACCTCTTCATACCCGGAACCAAGGAAGGGCTCAACACCGAGCTCGACAAGGCCATACACCTGCGCGACTTCATCACCATGGGCGAGCTCATCGCATACGACGCGCTGTCGCGCAACGAGTCGTGCGGAGGCCACTTCCGCGAGGAGTACCAGACCGAGGAGGGCGAGGCCAAGCGCGACGACGAGAACTACTTCTACGTGGGCTGCTGGGAGTACCAGGGCAGCGACGAGAAGGCCCCCGAGCTCATCAAGGAGCCGCTGGAGTATGAGGCAATAAAAGTACAAACGAGAAATTATAAGGACTAATAGATATGGCAAACATTTCATTCACCCTGAGATTCTGGCGCCAGAACGGCCCCAAGGCCGAGGGTCACTTCGACACACGCGAGATGAAGGACATACCCGACGACACCTCCTTCCTCGAGATGCTCGACATTCTCAACGAGCAGCTCATCGAAGAGGGCAAGGAGCCGTTCGTCTTCGACCACGACTGCCGCGAGGGTATATGCGGCATGTGCTCCCTGTACATCAACGGCCACCCGCACGGCCCCAACACAGGCGCCACGACATGCCAGCTGTACATGCGCAAGTTCCACGACGGCGACGTCATCACCGTAGAGCCGTGGCGCTCGGCGGCGTTCCCCGTCATCAAGGACTGCATGGTTGACCGCTCCGCGTTCGACAAGATAATACAGGCCGGGGGATACGTCACCGTGCGCACAGGGCAGCCGCAAGACGCCAACGCCATCCTCATACCGAAGGAAGACGCCGACGAGGCCATGGACTGCGCCACGTGCATCGGCTGCGGCGCATGTGTGGCAGCATGCAAGAACGGCTCGGCAATGCTCTTCGTCAGCTCAAAGGTGAGCCAGCTCGCACTGCTGCCCCAGGGACGCCCCGAGGCCGCAAAGCGCGTAAAGGCCATGATAATGAAGATGGAGGAGCTGGGCTTCGGCAACTGCACCAACACCCGCGCATGCGAGGCCGAGTGCCCGAAGAACGAGTCGATTGCCAACATCGCCCGCCTGAACCGCGAGTTCATCAAGGCCAAGCTGGCCGACTGATTGGCTGTGTCGAGCCATAATGCAGGCAATCAATAATTTACTTTGATAATGTCTTTTTACGGCCCCGCCGAGCAGAGATGCCCAGCGGGGCTTTTCCGTGCCCTCAACCCAGGGGCGGTGACTGCAGCGTGCGCCGCCACCCTATGCCAGTCCTGTCTCTGAGGCCAGGGCCCGGGGCCGTTGCCCGGGGCGGCCTGCCGCACGGCCTGCTGCAGCAACCGTCCGTCCGCACGGCCGCAGAGGCCGTTTCCGCGCCACGTGGGGCGCTTTCTGCCGCCGCCCGGCCAATGCGCCACGCGGCCCGTTCCGCGCCGCCGTATGGCCCGTTTCAAGCCTCCCTGCGGCCCGTTTTGCACCCTTCCGCCAGTTGTCGCCTAAAAACGGTTTGCCTCTGATTGAGCGTTGTGTTTGAAAAAATATTTATAAGTTTGCATGCGCTTTCAGCACCGGATGCGGAATTAGGCAAGATATGCCGTGAATGAAGACCTCTTTTCTGATGTTGTGCCCCGTATTTTCGTGGTTTGCGCCTTCGTGTCCGGGCTTTGGTTGGGATGTTTTAAAAAATGATATAAGGAATGGATAGATCAGACAATTTCATCGTGGGGCTCGGCGAGGCACTGTGGGATGTGCTTCCCGACGGCAAGAAGCTCGGCGGGGCGCCGGCCAACTTTGCTTACCACACGAGCCAGTTTGGCTTCAACTCTATGGCCGTGAGCGCCGTTGGCGACGACAGGCTGGGCGACGAGACCCTGGCCGCCCTCGACAGCCGTGGGCTTGTCTACAGCATGGCGCGCGTGCCTTATCCCACGGGTACGGTGACGGTGACGCTCGACGCCAACGGCATACCGGCATACGACATACGCGAGAACGTGGCTTGGGACAACATTCCGTTTACGCCCGAGCTGGCCGACGTGGCAGCCAACTGCCGTGCGGTGTGCTGGGGGTCGCTTGCGCAGCGAAACGTGGTGTCGCGCGAGACGATAAACCGTTTTCTCGACGCCATGCCCGACGGCGGCGGGCGGCTTAAGATATTCGATGTCAACCTGAGGCAGCACTTCTATTCTGCCGAGGTGCTGAGCGACTCTTTTCGCCGCTGCAACGTGCTGAAGATAAACGACGAGGAGCTGGTGGCCATTGGCAGGCTGTTCGGATACCCAGGCCTTGACATGCAGGGCAAGTGCAGGCTGATGCTCGGCAAGTACAATCTTGACATGCTTGTGCTTACCTGTGGCGTCAATGGCAGCTATGTGTTTACGCCTGGGCATGTGTCGTTTCAGGCCACGCCGCGCGTGGAGGTGGTTGACACTGTGGGGGCAGGCGACTCGTTTACGGGGGCGTTCTGCGCCGCCATGCTGCGCGGCATGGCTGTGGAAGAGGCCCACAAGGTGGCTGTGGATGTATCGGCATATGTGTGCACTCAAAGCGGAGCTATGCCGAAGCTGCCGGAGAAGGTGATTGGCTGAGAGAGCTGGGAGGACTGGGAGTGCTGGGAGTTCTGGGAGTGCTGGGAGTTCTGGGAGCTCTGGGAGCTCTGGGAGTACTGGGAGTTCTGGGAGAGCTGGGAGTTCTGGGAGAGCTGAGAGCTCTGAACTGTAGAATTGTTGTGGCAGTACTCTCAGTACTCCCAGAACTCCCAGTCCTCTCAGCTCTCCCAGCCCTCCCAGTCTTCTTGTCACCAAAGCTTAATTATTTTAATCTTTGCTGACTATTTGTCATTGTTTGTCGGGGTTTGGCGTGTTTTTGTCGGGTGGCACGTTAGTTGCACTTACGTTATCGGGAGTTGCGAGCAAAAGCGAGGGCTTCCAGCAGGCCGAGGGGCCGGGCCGTATGGTTGGGCTGCCGGGGCCGCTACATTAACAATAAAGGACAAAACAAAAAATAGGAGGATTGATTATGTTACCAGTATTGAACAGAAACTCATGGATACCTGATGTGTTCAGTGATTTCTTTGACACCGACTTCATGCCGCGCACCAAGGCTACGGCACCGGCCATCAACGTGAAGGAGACCGACAAGGCTTACGTGGTTGAGGTGGCTGCGCCGGGATTGAAGAAGGAAGACTTTGAGGTCAACATCGACGATGACGGCAACCTGCACATCAAGATGGAGAGCAAGGCCGAGAAAAAGGATGAGGACAAGAAGGAGCACTACCTGCGCCGTGAGTTCGCTTACAGCAAGTATGAGCAGACGCTGCTGTTGCCCGACGACGTGGTGAAGGACAAGGTGGCTGCGCATGTCGACAATGGCGTGCTTACCATCGACCTGCCTAAATGCGAGGAGGCTGCCAAGAAGGCCTGCCGCAAGATTGAGATTGGTTGACGCCATGGCCTTTTGGCCTGAGCCATGATGGTAAGGCGTGGTTTTCTTGACTGGGTTTTTAAGTTATATATGGTGCTTTCCCCGCTGCGGACATCGTTCCGCGGCGGGGATTTTTTATTGCAGATGGCAACGAGCCACGACTATCCCCCATGTTGCCTTGGGACGGTCTGTGGCTAAAAACATCTGTGTGGCGGCGTTGGCCCATGGCTCTTTATTGTCCTTCCAGCCTAAAAAACGCGCAGTGGCTTGCCTGTTTGGTGTCATTGTGCTAACTTTGCGCCCGCTATGATGAAATATGCTTTCTCGAGGCATTATTCGCCTTTGATTTCGCTTGGGGTGCCAATTGTTGTAGGGCAGATAGGCAACATCGTGCTCGGTTTTGCCGACACGCTCATGGTGGGGCACCACAGCATGGAAGAGCTGGCGGCAGCCAGTTTTGTAAACACCATGTTCATGCTTTTCGTTATCTTTGCCATGGGATTCTCGTACGGTCTGACGCCCTTGGTGGGCTACAGTCACGGGCGTGGCGAGACGGCGGCCATAGGGGCCACGGTGCGCGCCGGGCTTGTGGGCAGTACGCTGCTGGCGGTGCTGCTGCTTGTTGTGCTGTCGGGCCTTTACTTTGGGCTTCACCTGTTGGGCCAGCCCGACGAACTGTTGCCGCTGATGCGCCCTTATCTGTTGGTTAACATGGTTTCGCTCCCTTTTGTGTGCTGGATGAACACTTTCAAGCAGTTTTTCGATGCCGTGGGTGACACGAAGACCCCCATGGTCGTGCTTGTTGGCGGCAATGTGGTGAACATTGCAGGCAACTGGCTTCTCATATACGGTGTAGGGCCGTTCCCTGAGCTTGGGCTGCTTGGTGCCGGCATCTCGACGCTGGTATCCCGCGTGGGCATGGCCGCGGCCTTCGCCCTGCTGTTCTTTTTCTCACCGCGGTGTTCGGCCTACAGCGAGGGGTTCCGTGCAGGCGGCCTCGACAGGCATCTGTTGTGGCGTGTCAACGCCCTGGGTTGGCCTCTGGCCTTGCAGATGGGCATGGAGTCGGCTGCATTCTCGCTCTCGGCGATACTGGTGGGTTGGATAGGTACCACGGCGCTCGCCGCCCACCAGGTGATGCTCACGGTGTCGCAGCTGTTCTACATGGTGTACTACGGCATGGGGGCAGCCGTGGCCGTGCGCGTGAGTTACTTCAGGGGGCAGGGCGACCTGTCGGCGGCGCGGGCCACGGCGTCGGCCGGTTTCCGCATAATCCTTGTCATTGCTTGTGTGGTGGCTGTGCCCATATTCCTGTTGCGCGGTCAGCTGAGCCTTTGGTTCACCGACAGTGGTGAGGTGTGTGCCCTGGTGGCCCAGACGGTGATACCGCTCATGGCTTATCAGTTTGGCGACGGGTTGCAGTGCACGTTTGCCAACGCCTTGCGCGGCATGGCGCACGTAAAGCCTATGATGTATATTGCCTTTTTCTCTTATTTCATTGTGTCGCTGCCGCTTGGCTGGTTTCTTGGCATAAGGCTGGGGTATGGCCTGGTGGGGGTGTGGTGGGCTTTCCCGGTGTGCCTGACGTGCGCCGGGGTGCTTTATAGGATGGCTTTTGAGAGGAGGCTGAGGGAAGGGTGAGAGTGATGGGAGAGCTGGGAGGACTGGGAGAGCTGGGAGAGCTGGGAGGACTGGGAGTGCTGGGAGTGCTGGGAGTGCTGGGAGGACTGGGAGAGCTGGCTACCTCATCATTAAAATGCAGCTTTATGGCGTTATGCCGCAAGGCAAATTCGTCTTGGCTTTTCTTTTATTGGCTTATTTGTATGGTTTTTGTGGCTTGGGCGTATTTTCTAAAGAAAAAAGCTTTGCTGTTGCTTGATTTTGGCTATATTTGCATATTGTGTCTGACAATCTTAATGTTAACGAAATCAATGTCTTATGCCGAATGCTTTCTTACCGCAGTTGGGACATTATGAGGAGCTGATAGCTTACAAGAAGGCTGAGTGTATATATGATGTCACTTACTTTTTTGTAAACCACTATCTTTCCAAGGGAGACCGGACGGTTGACCAGATGTTGCAGGCTGCACGCAGCGGCAAACAGAACATTGTGGAGGGCAGTGCGGCGGCAACGGCATCGCGAGAGAACTGAAATCAAGCTGTACAATGTGGCCAAGGCCAGTCTGCAGGAGTTGCTGGCCGACTATGCTGACTATCTGCGTGTGCGCAACCTTGAGCTGTGGCACAAGGAATCGCCAAAGGCTGTGCAGACGAGGAGGGTGTGCAGGGAGCACCCTGACTCGGCTTTCTACCGTGAGCGGATGGAGGGGCGCTCGCCCGGGGCTATTGCTAACATTGCCATTGTGCTCATCCACCAGGCTGACTATCTGCTGGCCAGGCTTATCGATACCGCCAAGAAACGATTCCTGGAGGAAGGGGGGATAAGGGAACAGATGACCCGGGCCAGACTGGAATACAGGAAGGGAAAGAGGGGGTGAGGAGAGCTGGGAGGACTGGGAGGACTGGGAGTGCAGGGAGCTCTGGGAGTGCTGGGGGTGCTGGGAGCTCTGGGAGGACTGGGAGCTCTGGGAGACCGGATGGTGGGGCTTTGAGCTCTGAAACCAAAAACTACTGTCATGAATCAAGAAACTTTATCATTTATCAATGAACATGCCGGTGACGATGTGCGCCGGCTGGCTTTGCAGGGCGGGCGGCATCCGGGGGTGGACATGCCTTTTGCCCTTGACCAGATTGCCGGGCGGCAGATGGCGCGGCGCAAGTTGCCGTCGTGGGCTGCCGTTGACGGCATTGTATATCCGCCTCACCTGTCGATGGAGCAATGCTCGGGCGAGGCTGCTGCTGCATACAAGGCTGCTGTGGCACGCAGGGTGGCCGGCGGCGGGCGGTTGGTGGACCTCACTGGCGGCTTTGGTGTCGACTTTGCCTTCATGGCTCCTGCCTTTGCGTCGGCGACGTATGTGGAGCGGCAGCCTGGGCTGTGTGCCATTGCCTCGGCCAATTTCGGGCTGCTGGGCCTTGGCCGGGCGGAGGTGGTGTGCGCCGATTCCGCCGAATATCTGGAGCGCATGGGCCCGGCGGGCCTGATATATGTTGACCCTGCCCGCCGTGATGCGGTTGGCGGGCGCACTTTTGCCGTGAGCGACTGCACGCCCGACGTGGCCGCGCTGCGCGGCGCGATGCTTGCCAAGGCCGACAGTGTGATGGTGAAGCTGTCGCCCATGCTCGACTGGCGCAAGGCCGTGGCCGACATGGGTGGCGAGGTGGGCGAGGTGCACATCGTGTCGGTGGGCGGCGAGTGCAAGGAGCTGCTGCTTGTGATGGGCAAGGGCTGTGGCGTCGGGTTGTCTGTGCACTGCGTGAACGACGGCTCGGACTTTGCTTTCGATGCCTCAGGGATAGGCCCCGTGCCGTCCACGCCCTGCGGCGTTGCAAGTCTTGATGGGCTTCGGGGCATGATGGTCTACGAGCCCAACGCCTCGGTGATGAAAGCCGGTTTCTTCGGGCTGTTGGAGCGCCGCTTCGGTGTGAAAGCCCTGGGCCGCGACAGTCACCTGTTTGTGTCGGGCGGGCCCGTTGACGGCTTTCCGGGGCGCGGCTTTGTGATAGAGCGGGCCACGACGATGAACAAGCGATTGTTGCGCGAGGCGTTGTCGGGCATCGGCCGTGCCAACGTGGCTGTGAGGAACTTCCCCTTGACTGTGGCTGAGTTGCGCCGCCGGCTGAAACTGGGCGAGGGTGGCGGCGTTTATGTCTTCGCCACCACCCTCGCAGACAGGACCCACGTCCTGCTCGTGTGTTCAAAGGCCACCCCGGTCAGGGGCTGACCCCAGTGTGTTGCCTTTCCGGTGTCACTTTACCGGGCCGATGATTATTACGCAGCGGTTCTTGTCGTTGTCGGCAAACGGCTGCACGGTGTCGCCCTTGGCGTCGGTGATTATCCGTGAGGCATTGATGCCATAGTTCTTCACCAGTTCGTCCTTGAACTTGTTGGTGCGCTCCTGCGAGTACTTCTTGTTTATCCTGGCGTTGCCGGTTCCCTTGTCGGCGTATCCCGTGATGCTCACCTTGGCCTCGGGGTTGCGCTTCATGAACTCGGCCACGGCCTTGAGCTCTTCGGTAGCCTTTGCCGGGTCGGACTGGCGTATCTGGTAGAACACCTCCTCCTTCAGCGTCTCGGGCTTGGGCTCTGGCTTTGGCTCAGGCTTCGGTGCCGGTGTGGGCTGGGGCTTGGGCGCCGGTGTGGGTTGCGGCTTGGGCTCCGGGGCGGGTTCGGGCGCAGCCTTGCGCTGGTTGTACTTGTGGCCGAAGCGGAAGCTTACGCCGAGTTGTGCCGTTATCATCCAGTCGTCGCTGTTGTTGTATTTCGAGTTGAACCTGTCGTCGAGGCTGTTTGCCGTCACCTCGAGCGACACGCCCACAGGTTTCGTCACGTCGGTCTCAAGCCTTATTCCGGCCCTGATGTTATGGCTCAGCCTGGTGCCGTCCCATGCGAATGGCATGTTGAGCTCCGGGTTGTCGGCCAGCTTTAGGGCCTCGTCGTTGCCCCACGAGGTGTTCAGTCCGATACCTCCGATGAGCATGGCGTTGACGGCGTGGTTTTTCTTGCTGAAAAGCTTGTTGAGGTTAAGCATCAGGTCGATGTCGGTGGTAATGTAGTTCCACTTGTAGTAAGAGCTCAGCCCGGCCCTCTCGAACCCGCTCTTGCCCTGCCATCCGCTCACGTGCAGCCTGGCTCCAACGGCAGGGGCGAAAAACCTTCCGAACGACAGCGATGTCATCGGCGTTATCAACTTGCTGTTCTTTGCATCGGTGGGCGTGAACTGCATGCCGCCCTGCGCCTCCACGAAATTGTAGGATTTCAGCCCTTCGTTGCCGTTGTCCTGCGCCATTGCCGGTGCGGATAAGAGCAAGCCAAGAGCAAGCGCGAACATAGTCTTGTTATTCATTGTCCCAAATTTTGATGTTGTTTCGCAATCGTCTTGTTTGGCTACAAAAATACTCTAAAATGTTGAAATTTCCAAATATTTCTTTCTCTTTTTGATTTTTATGCCTACCTTTGCAGTGGGCGCGGCGGAATCGTCAAGCTTCCCCATGCGCCACGTGTTTTAAAAGTAAACATTGCTTTCAAAATGTCATCAGTAAGAATTGTAAAAGTGGCCGACCGCAAGGGCCTCGAGGAATTCATCCAGTTTCACTATGACCTGTACCGGGGCGACCCTTATGATGTACCCAACCTTAGGAGCGACGAGCTGCGCACCCTGTCGAGGAACAAGAACGCCGCTTTCGACTTCTGCGAGGCAGACTATTTCCTGGCCTACAAAGACGGTCGCGTGGTGGGCCGCGTGGCAGCCATCGTCAACAACCGCGCCAACGAGCGCTGGCAGCGCAAGAGCGTGCGCTTCGGCTGGATTGACTTTGTCGACGACCGCGAGGTGTCGTCGGCCCTGTTGAAGGCTGTCGAAGACTGGGGCCGCGAGAGGGGCATGACCGAGATAGTGGGCCCGCTGGGCTTCACCGACATGGACCCCGAGGGCATGCTGACCGAAGGCTTCGACCAGCTGGGCACCCAGGCCACCATATACAACTACCCCTACTACCCGCAGCACATCGAGTCCATGGGCGGATGGGAGAAGGACAACGACTACGTGGAGTTCAAGATGTTCGTGCCCGACGAGATACCCGACAAGTACACCAAGGTGGCCCGTATGGTTGAGCAGCGCTACAACCTGCACGTGAAGAAGCTCACCCGCCGCGAGGTGCTGCGCGAGGGCTACGGCCAGAAGATATTCGAGGTGATAAACGAGACATTCAAGGACCTTTACGGTTACTCGCAGCTCACACCGAGGCAGATAGACCAGTATGTGGACATGTACCTGCCCATGGCCGACCTCAACCTCATCACCCTGGTGGAAGACTGGAACGCCGACCGCAAGCTGGTGGGTGTGGGCATCACCATCCCGTCGCTGTCGAGGGCATTCCAGAAGTGCCGTGACGGCAGGCTGTGGCCATTTGGCTGGTGGCACGTGCTGCGGGCCCTGAAGTTCCACAAGACCGAAGGTGTCGACCTGCTGCTCATGGGCGTGCTGCCTGAGTACCGCATGAAAGGGGCCAACGCCCTGATGTTTGCCGACCTGATACCTTGGTACAGGAAGTACGGCTTCAAGTGGGGCGAGAGCCAGGTGGAGATGGAGACCAACGAGAACGTGCAGAGTCAGTGGCAGTATCTGGACAAGGTGCAACACAAGCGCCGGAGGTGCTATAGGAAGGGATTGTGAGAGGACTGGGAGGACTGGGAGTTTTGGGGGCTTTGGGAGCTCTGGGAGCTCTGAGAGATCTGGGAGCTCTGAAACAAATTGAGCGGCGTAAACAGCACTCTCAGCACTCTCAGCACTCCCAGAACTCCCAGCCCTCTCAGAACTCTCAGAGCTCCCAGAGCTCCCAGTCTTCCCAGCTCTCCCATCAATTAGCCTTCTCTATCAAATAACCAGCAAGCATGAATGAAAACGACATAAACACAGACATCATTGGAAATGGCGGGCAACAGCCCGTGGAATACACAGACGACAACATACGCCACCTGTCCGACATGGAGCATGTGCGGACAAGGCCGGGCATGTATATCGGGCGGCTTGGCGACGGCTCGCTGCCCGAGGACGGCATCTATGTACTTCTCAAGGAAGTCATCGACAACTCCATCGACGAGTTCAAGATGCACGCCGGCGACCGCATAGAGGTTGACATCGAAGACAACCTCCGCGTCAGCGTGCGCGACTACGGCCGCGGCATACCGCAGGGCAAGCTCATCGAGGCCGTCAGCGTGCTCAACACCGGCGGCAAGTATGACTCCAAGGCTTTCAAGAAGAGCGTGGGGCTCAACGGCGTGGGCGTCAAGGCCGTCAACGCGCTCAGCTCGCGCTTCGAGGTGAGGTCGTACCGCGACGGAAAGGTGCGCCGGGCCACGTTTGAGCGTGGCGTGCTCACCTCAGACTCCACCGAGGACAGTACCGACGAGAACGGCACGTACATATTCTTCGAGCCTGACGCCACACTGTTCACGGGCTACTCCTTCCACGCCGACATCGTGGAGACGATGCTCCGCAACTACACCTACCTGAACACCGGGCTGGCAATAATGCACAATGGCCGACGCATACTCAGCCGCCACGGCCTCAAGGACCTGCTCAACGACACCATGACCACCGACGGCATATACCCCATCATACACCTGACGGGCGAGGACATCGAGATTGCCTTCACCCACACCAACCAGTATGGCGAGGAGTACCACTCGTTTGTCAACGGACAGCACACCACGCAGGGAGGCACCCACCAGAGCGCGTTCAAGGAGCACATTGCCCGCACCATCAAGGAGTTCTACGGCAAGAACTTCGAGTACACCGACATACGCAACGGGCTCGTGGCCGCCATAGCCATCAACGTGGAGGAGCCCATGTTTGAGAGCCAGACAAAGATAAAGCTCGGTTCGCTCACCATGGCGCCGGGCGGCGGGGTGAGCATAAACAAGTATGTGGGCGACTTCGTGAAGACCGAGGTGGACAACTACCTGCACAAGCACGCCGACGTGGCCGACGCCATGCTTCAGAAGATACAGGAGAGCGAGAAGGAGCGCAAGGCCATGGCCGGGGTGACCAAGCTGGCCAGGGAGAGGGCCAAGAAGGCCAACCTGCACAACCGCAAGCTGCGCGACTGCCGCATACACTTCAGCGACGCCAAGAACGACCGCAAGGAGGAGAGCTGCATCTTCATCACCGAGGGCGACTCGGCCAGCGGGAGCATCACCAAGAGCCGCGACGTAAACACCCAAGCCGTTTTCTCGCTGCGCGGCAAGCCCCTCAACTCGTTCGGGCTCACCAAGAAGGTGGTTTACGAAAACGAGGAGTTCAACCTGCTGCAGGCCGCGCTCGACATCGAGGACGGCCTTGACACGCTGCGCTACAACAAGGTGATTGTGGCCACCGACGCCGACGTGGACGGCATGCACATACGGTTGCTCATCATCACCTTCTTCCTGCAGTTTTTCCCCGACCTGATAAAGAAAGGCCATGTCTACGTGCTCCAGACACCGCTGTTCCGCGTGCGCAACAGGCGCACCAAGATAAAGAACCGCGCCGTGGTGGCCGCTGCCGACGCCAGGGCCGACGCGGGCAAGAAGACAGACTTCATCACCCGCTACTGCTACACTGAAGACGAGAGGGTGCGCGCCATTGCCGACCTTGGCCCCGACCCGGAGATAACCCGCTTCAAGGGTCTTGGCGAAATATCGCCCGACGAGTTCAAGCACTTCATCGGGCCCGACATGCGCCTCGAGCAGGTCACTCTGCACAAGACAGACCAAGTGCAGAAGCTGCTTGAATATTACATGGGCAAGAACACGCCCGAGCGCCAGAACTTTATCATAGAGAACCTTGTAATAGAGGAAGACCGCCCGGAGGAAGAGGATTAAGTATTAAGTGATTAATGATTAAGGATTAAGGGGGGATAATGGGAAGTATTAAGTATTAATGATTAAGGGGGAAAAGGGGAGGAAGCCGTGCCGGCGGATAGTTGCGGCCATAAGTCGAAACTATTGTCTTAACTCCCTGACTCCCTGACTCCTTAACTCCAAAATAACTCCTTCTAACTCCCCAAATAACTCCTTCTAACTCCAAAACAACTCCTTCAGACTCCTTAAAACGAAACCAATGAAACCATCAAAAAAGATAATAGCCGCCGCACTGCTGTTGCCATCTCTTGCCTCGGCCCAGTTGCGGATAAACATGGGGCCCGACAGCCCTATGCGCAAGCTACAGATAGCCGAGGTAGCCATCAACAGCCTATACGTAGACAGCGTCGACGAGCACAAGCTCGTAGAAGACGGCATACGGGGCATGATAGAAAAGCTGGATCCCCACTCATCATACTCCACGGCCAAGGAAGTGAAGGCACTCAACGAACCGCTGGCCGGCAACTTCGAGGGCATAGGCGTTCAGTTCAACATGATAGAAGACACCCTGCTCGTCATCCAGCCCGTCAGCGGAGGGCCTTCTGAGCGCGTGGGCATCGTTGCCGGCGACCGTATCGTGACAGTCAACGACACCGCCATAGCAGGCGTCAAGATGCCCCGCGAGGAAATAATGAAGCGCCTGCGCGGCCCCAAGGGCACACAGGTGCGCCTCGGCGTGACAAGGCGCGGCATCTCCGGCCGGCTGTCGTTCACCGTCACCCGCGACAAGATACCCGTCGAGACCATCGACGCCGCCTACATCATACGTCCCGGTGTGGGGTATGTGCGCATAGGCAGCTTCGGCGCCACCACCCACGCCGAGCTCACCTCGGCCATGCAGCGGCTGCGCAAGGAAGGCATGGAGAGCCTCGTGCTCGACTTGCAGGACAACGGCGGCGGCTACCTGCAGGCAGCCGTCGACGTGGCCAACGAGTTCCTGGCCAAGGGCGACCTCATCGTCTACACCTCCGGCCGCGCGGCCCCCCGCGTAGACTACAAGGCCAAGGGCGACGGCAGCTTCACCAGCGGCCGCGTGGTGGCCCTGGTCAACGAGTACACGGCCTCGGCGGCCGAGATTGTCACCGGAGCGCTGCAAGACCAGGACCGCGGCACCGTGGTGGGCCGCCGCACCTTCGGCAAGGGCCTCGTGCAGCGCCCCATCGACCTGCCCGACGGTTCGATGATACGCCTCACCGTGGCCCACTACTACACGCCGGCCGGCCGGTGCATACAGAAGCCCTACGTGAAGGGCGACGCCAAGGACTACGCCATGGACGTTTACAACCGCCTGAAGCACGGCGAGCTGACCAATGCCGACAGCATACACTTTGCCGACTCGCTCAAGTGCTACACCCTCCGCCGCCACCGCACCGTGTATGGCGGGGGCGGCATCATGCCCGACCTCTTCGTGCCGCTCGACACCACCGTTTACACACGCCTGCACCGCGAGCTCTCGGCCAAGAGCATAGTGCTCAACGCATACCTGCACTATGTTGACCGCCACCGCAAGTCGCTGAAGTCTGCCTACAAGACGTTTGCCGCCTTCAACAAGTCGTATGCCGTGCCCGGTGCCCTCACCGACAGCATCATCAGCCAGGGGCGCCGCCAGGGCATCGAGCCCAAGGACACGGCCGAGCTGGAGCGCACGCTGCCATACCTGAGGCTGCAGCTCAAGGCGCTCGTGGCTCGCGACCTGTGGACCATGAGCGAGTATTTCGCAGTGATGAACGAGCAGAATCCCATCGTGCTCGAGGCCGTCAGGCTG
This sequence comes from Marseilla massiliensis, assembly GCF_023336985.1. NCBI lineage: Bacteria > Pseudomonadati > Bacteroidota > Bacteroidia > Bacteroidales > Prevotellaceae > Marseilla > Marseilla massiliensis. The sequence goes on from NZ_JAMBLP010000002.1 coordinate 308,569, forward strand.
CTGGAAAAAGAGGACGACTGACGGCTGCCGTGCCGGGTTTCACAGCCGGTCGCCGTACGCACAGGTGTTTTTCACCGCGCGTACGTCGACCGGCTGTTTTTTGTTGTGGGCATTGGGCCGCAGGCCCGGCCGTTGGCGCCCGGGTTGGCGCGGGCTGTGCCACAGCGCGCGGCACAGCGGTTAAATAAACATAAAAAAACGCTTGTGTGTATTCTCTTTTACTGCTATTTTCATAAATTTGCCCTGTTTTTGTGACAAAGTGCAATGTTTTGGTTCATATTTGGACACAACCATTGGGTAAGATAAGAAAAGAGAGAACATCAAACATTAATAACAAAACTTGTTAGAGCATTATGAAGAAACTGTTTACTTTGTGTGCTGCAGCCATCATGGGCAGTGTGATGGCCTTTGCGCAGAGCGATTACACCCCGACCGAAAACGTTTTCCAGTTTGTTGACGAGGACGGGGCTGTGGTGGCCGACGGAACAACATGGGAGGTGTATGAGAAGCACGACAGCTTGATAAATATCCCGGGGCTTGACCCCATGGACATGGGCACGATGGTGCTGTCCGGCTTGTCGGTGAAGAATACGGCCGAGGGAGATGTCTATTGTGCCGTTGACTTCCAGGTGACGCAGATAGACGGTGGCACTTTCCAGATATGCTTCCCCTCTAAGTGCCAGGGAGTAAGCAGTGTGACCGATGTGCTGAGCACCGATGCCGGCATTGTGTCTGCCGGGTCAACGAAGGACATGCTGACGGAGTGGGTGATAAGGCCGGCATATGGCAATACCGAGGTTACCGGCGTATGCAAGGCCACGGTGCAGCTCAAGACAATGCGCCAGGTGCAGACCGGCGAGGTGGGCGGCTACCCCATCTATGGCTATGAGCTTGTGGCCATGGGCCCGAAGGTGGACATCATATTCCACAACGACGGCACTAACGCCGGCATCTCCGGCGTGGCCCCTGCTGGTAAGCAGGAGGTTGAGGCTTACTACTCGCTCGACGGGCGCCGCAGGGATGTGCCGCAGAAGGGCCTGAACATTGTGAAGTATGCTGACGGCTCTGCCAAGAAGGTGATTGTGAAGTGATGGGCTGAAGCAAGCCCGGGGGTTCCGCCCCGGCCGCCACTCTATCGAGGGCGGCCGGGGCGGATTTTTTTCTGGGAGAGCTGGGAGGACTGGGAGAGCTGGGAGTGCTGGGAGGACTGAGAGGACTGGGAGTGCTGGGCTGTTGGCCGGAAGCCCTGCTGGGCTTCCGGTGTAGACTATTTGAGCATGGCCAGTGCTTGGTTTTCGGCGGCCTCCATCTGTTCGCGCTCGCCGGGGCCTTTGTCGTTGATGCCGCAGAGGTGGAGGATGCCGTGAATGATGACGCGGTGGAGCTCGTCGGAGTATTCCTTGCCGAAGAGCTCGGCGTTTGACCTTACGGTGTCGAGGCTGATGACGATGTCGCCGTTGATGCGGTCGCCCTCGTCGTAGTCGAATGTGATGATGTCGGTGTAGTAGTCGTGGCCGAGGTACTCGCGGTTGACCTCGAGCATCTTCTCGTCGCCGACGAACATGTAGCCTATCTCGCCCACGCGACGGCCGTATAGCCCGGCCACGGCTTTTATCCATGCCGTGGTCTCTCGTTTCTTTATTGACGGCATCTTGACGCCGTCTGCGTTGTATGTTATCATAATCGTTACTTTGATGTTGCTTGCCTGGGGGTGTGCTGCTCTTGGGGCGGGACGGGTATGAACTCGCTTGCGTCTTTGCCGAAGTGTATCAGTTCGCGTACCATGCTCGACGACACGCTCTCGTATTGTGGCTCGGCGTAGAGCAGTATGGTGTCTACACCGCCTATCTTTCGGTTGATGTCGGCTTGCTCGCGCTCGTACTCGAAGTCTTTGATGCTTCGCACGCCCTTGATGATGAACTGGGCGCCCTCGCGACCGGCGAAGTCGATGGTGAGGTCGTTGTATGACTTTACTTCTATCTTTGGCTCTGAGGCGTAGAGGGCCTCTATATGCTGGAGCCTCACCCGGGTGCTGTACATGTATTTCTTTCGCTCGTTGATGCCGACGCCGATGACTATCTTGTCGAACAGGGGCAGGGCCCTGCGGACTATGGCGTGGTGGCCGGTGGTGAATGGGTCGAAGCTGCCTACGAATATTCCTATTTTCATTGTTGGATGGTTTTTTGATGGGAGGTCTGGGAGGACTGGGAGTGCTGGGAGGACTGGGAGGTCTGGGAGAGCTGGGAGGACTGGGAGGTCTGGGAGAGCTGGGAGGTCTGGGAGCTCTGGGGGCACAGCCTGTGGCTGCGACTATTGGCCCGAGCGGATTTCGCCCCTTACCTTTAATTTTTCATTTTTCATCCTTAATCCTTAATCCTTAATCCTTCATCCTTAATTCAAATTTTGTCGTCGAACAGCGATTGCTGCATGATGTTGCCGGAGTAGGGGTTGCGCCCGAAGTGGCGGTAGGCCAGTTCGGTGGCCATGCGCCCCCGGGGCGTCCGCTTGATGAATCCCTCCATGATGAGGAATGGCTCGTATACCTCTTCCACCGTGCCGGAGTCTTCGCCTATGGCGGTGGCTATGGTTGACACCCCTACGGGGCCTCCCTTGAACTTGTCGATGATGGCCAGCAGAATCTTGTTGTCGGTCTCGTCGAGGCCGAAGCTGTCGATGTTGAGTGCCGAGAGCGACAGCGTGGTTATGTCGATGTCTATGCGCCCGTTGCCCTTCACCTGCGCGAAGTCGCGCACCCTCCTGAGCAGGGCGTTGGCTATTCGTGGCGTTCCGCGGCTGCGTCGCGCTATCTCCATGGCGGCCTCGTCGTCGATGGGCACGTTGAGTATGCCTGCCGACCGCTTGAGTATCTTCATGAGCGTGTCGGGCTCGTAGTACTCCAGGTGCAGGTTGATGCCGAAGCGTGCCCTGAGCGGCGCGGTGAGCAGTCCGCTGCGCGTGGTTGCCCCCACGAGGGTGAACGGGTTGAGGTCTATCTGTATCGACCGTGCCGATGGCCCTTTGTCGATCATTATGTCTATGCGGTAGTCTTCCATGGCCGAGTAGAGGTATTCTTCGACCACTGGCGAGAGCCGGTGTATCTCGTCGATGAAGAGCACGTCGTTGCGCTCGAGCGAGGTGAGTATGCCGGCCAGGTCGCCGGGCTTGTCGAGCACCGGCCCGCTGGTAATCTTGAATCCCACCCCGAGCTCGTTGGCAATGATGTTGCTCAGTGTGGTCTTGCCGAGTCCCGGCGGCCCGTGCAGCAGCGTGTGGTCGAGCGGTTCGCCGCGGTACTTGGCTGCCTCTACGAACACCTCGAGGTTTTCGACCACCTTCTGCTGCCCGCTGAAGTCGCCGAAGCGCAGCGGGCGCAGGGCGTTCTCAAACTCGCGCTCGGCTGCCGAGACATGCTCCTGCCTTATGTCAAAGTCTGCGTCCATTGTATGTAGTGGTTTGCTTATCGGTGTGCAAACTTACAAATATTTTCCGAGATACGCGCCTTTGCCGGCTTCAAAAGTGAGTTTTTTGCATGCCCGTGGCCCAAGCGGGCGGCCCCCGCCGCGGGCGCTCCGTGCACGAGAGTGCACCGGTAGCTTCGCGGCGGGGGCCTCGTTTTCCGGTTGGTCAGGCTGCCTCGGGCAGCCCCGGTATCAGAATGCCGCCTTTGCGGCGGTGGCTCCCAGTGCTCCGAGCAGAGCCGAGGCCACGGCGATGATCACCTTGATGACTGTTTGCCAGGTGCTGTTTTTCATGTATAATGCCTCCTTTCCCCTTTAGTTGTTACGGTTGGTTGAAGATGCTGTGCCGCGTGCGCCCGTCGTCACTCGTCGGCCTTGGCGTCGCCTCCGTCCTTGGCGTTGCCGCCCGGCAGCTCCGACACCTTGCACCCGTCGATGAACGACTTCGTGCGCCTGCCGTTCTTGTCGATGTGCAGTTCGGGCTGGAAGAGCACGTGTATGTCCTTCACGTTCTGCGCCGCGGTGAACTCCTTGGCCGAGGGGCTCGGCCCCGTGGCCAGCCCGAGCTTGAACGTTCCGAAGTGGTCGAGCTTCACCCTCTTCGAGCTCTGCAGTTCCTGCTTCATGACCACCACCAGTTCGCTGAGCACCGCGAGCACGTCGGCCCGCTTCACCGTGCAGTTGGCCTCTATCTGCTCGGCCAGCCTGTTGGTGTCGACCGTGTCGACCATCACCGCCCTGGCATACCATTTCCCGAACTGCTTGCTCCTGGAGTTGTTGTTCTGGTAAAGTTTGTACTGTACTGCCATAGTCTTGTTTCCTTTCTTTTGTTTTTGTTGATTATTAAAGTTATGCTGCCACCGGCCGGATGACATTGCAAAGATACGTCGCGGGCACCGCCCTGTCAATAGCCCCGCGGGGTACAATTCGGGGTACATCCCCCTTTTGGCCTGCCCCGCGCTCCCCGCAGGCACTCCCGTAGCGGAACAGCGCGTAAAAAAGGCGCCCCCGTCATGCCCGCTTGTGCAGAAGTTTTATTACCTTTGCATCCGCACGCAATGTTGCGCCTGCGCTAAATAGCAAAGAAATGAACCTGAACGAAATCCTCGACACCACCGTCTTCGGCCTCTCGCTGCGCTGGGTGGCCATGTTCTGCCTTAAGGCAGCCGTCATCTACCTGTTTGTGCGCGCCGTGACGGCATTCATCAAGTACCTTTTCCGCCGCTCGCTCAGGCGCCAGGGCAAGCTGGCCATCGACGAGACCAAGGCCGGTTTCGTGAGGCAGATAGTGGTGGCCGTGGTCTACATCATAGGCACGGCTGCCGTGCTGTCGCTCATACCGGGCATGGAGAAGGTGAGCAACTCGATACTGGCCAGTGCCGGCATCGGCGCCATGGCCGTGGGCCTGGCCTCGCAGGACGCCCTGTCGAACATCGTTGGCGGCCTGTTCATCATCTTCTCGCGCCCGTTCAAGGTAGGCGACTTCGTGATGGTCGACGACATAGTTACCGGCACGGTGGTCGAGATAACGCTTCGCCACACGGTGATACGCAACGCCGAGAACCGCATGATACTCATCCCCAACAGCAAGATGAACTCGAGCACCGTGGTCAACTCGTCGTATGGCGAGACCGACACGTGCGCCTTTGTCGAGGTGGGCGTGTCCTACAGCACCGACCTTGACCGCGCCATGGCCCTGATGGCCGACGAGGCCCTGCGCCACCCCCTGATAACCGACCACCGCAGCGAGGCCGACCGCAAGGCCGGCGTGCCCCAGGTGGTGGTCAGGGTGATGGCCCTGGGCGACTCGGCCATCACGCTTAGGGCCTGGGCCTGGGCGGCCACCCCCGGCGGCGCGTTCACGATGAAGTGCGACCTGCTCAAGTCGGTCAAGGAGCGCTTTGACCGCGAGGGCATCGAGATACCCTATCCCTACCTCAACGTGGTGAAGGCCGAGGGCTGACGCCCCCGGCCCGTTCTCACCGCCAGTCGAGCATCGCCTGGTGGCGGTTGGGCCGCCGGGTGGTGAACGACACGTGCAGCCACCAGTAGCCCCCCTTGATCCTGCGCTCGAAGAGCAGCTGGTCGAAGTCGGTGTGCAGCCTGATGAAGTCGAACACCTTGCGCCCCACCTCCATGTTGGATATGTGCAGGTCGGCGGCCTCGCCACGGAGGTGCTGCGAGTCGGGCGCCCCGCCCACGGCGGCGTTGAGGGCCTGGCTCCTGAATCCGCTGGTGATTCGGGTCACGCCGAACCGGCGCCTGACGGGTTCGAGCACGTTGCGGCACAGTTGCCTCATGTTTTCCACCTGCTCTTCGTCGGGGTTGTTGTCTATCCTCATCCTGATGGCCACTCCCGAGCGTGTCATCTCTTCGAGCGAGAAGTGCTCGCTCAGCATTTTGTTGTCTTCCATGGCTTTTTCCACAATCATTGTTTTGCTTGTCGGTTAGGTAAGTATTGCATGGCGTCAGAGGCTGTATTGCAGTCTCCTGAGGCCCGTTTTGCCGTCGGCGCCGGCCGCCAGCCACAGCCTGTAGCACTCGAGCAGCGAGTTGCCCCTCATGCCCTTGCGCATGGCAGCCCTGGCGGCCCTGCTCCTGGGGTTTCTCGGCACGCCGATGCCCATGCGCCGGCATGTCAGCTCGACAATCTGCCTGAAGGTGAGCGGCTGCCCGTCGGCATGGCGCAGGCATCCCTCGCTGTATGCGTTGTGGGCGGCCTCCATGAGGTCGGTCACCGAGGCCTCGCAGCGTGCCGCCCCGGGGTATGCCCCTGTGAGCAGCATGGCCAGGTCGGCGGCCATGATGCGGCGCGCCTCCCTGGTCAGTCGGGCCTCTTGGGCCATGTGTCTTTCAATGGCGGCCTGGCATGGCCGCGGCTGGTAATAGATTTTTTCCATTTCTTGCGTTGATTTTGGGTTAATTACACCGGGGGCTGCGGCGCCCCCGGTGTCGTGGTGCAAAGGTAGGGGGCGGCTATGCACAAATGGTTCACGATGGTGGTGGCGGCGGTTAAAGATGGTTAACGGATGGATGGAGCATGGTGGCAATGCTGTGGGCGAGCCAGATACCTGTAGGTAAGTGCCAACTGCAATATATTTATAGAAATATATTGCAGTTGGCACTACCACGGACAGGCATCGAGAGAGAAAGGGCTGGGAGAACAGGGAGAGCAGGGAGGACTGAGAGAGCTGGGAGAGCTGGGAGGACTGGGAGAGCTGTGAGAGCTGGGAGGACTGGGAGAGCTGGGAGTGCTGGGGGAACTGGGAGAGCTGGGAGAACTGGGAGTGCTGGGAGAGCTGGGAGAGCTGGGAGAGCTGGGAGAGCTGGGAGAGCTGAGAGAGCTGGGAGAGCTGGGAGAGCTGAGAGGGCTGGGGGAGCTGGGAGTGCCCTTTTCTGATTTGGCTGAGTGGGCGGTTGGCAGCCGGGAGGGTTGTTGGGGCCTTCCCGGCTGCCGGCGTGTCTGTCAGGGCTTGCCGTAGATCAGGGTGGTGAGGTTGTCGGGGGCGAAGAGCTCTTGGGCCACTTGCTGTATGGCGGCTGGCGTGATGGCGTCGATCATGGCGAAGAGCTCGGCGGGGTCTTTCTCGCGGCCGTAGTGGAGGTAGCCCTTGGCGAAGTCGAGGGCGAAGCTCTCGCGGCTGTCGCATGCCACGGCTATCTGCCCCTTTATCTGCTTCTTGGCGGCGGCGAGCTGTGTCGGGGTGAGTGGCTTCTGCATCACTCGGTCGAGCTCACGCCTTACCAGGCGGCGGCAACGCTGCACGTCGTGGGTGTCGCACCCGAAGTAGATGCACCACGAGCCGGTGTCGGAGTAGCTCACCATGGAGCTGTCGACGGTGTATACCAGTCCGTTGCGCTCGCGCAGGGCTATGTTGAGCCTTGCGTTCATGCCCGGTCCGCCAAGCATGTTGTTGAGCAGGTAGAGGGCCATGCGCCTGTCGTCGTGGGCGCTGTAGGCCCTTGTGCCTATCATGACGTGGGCCTGGTGGGTGGCCCTGTCGGCCGTGGTCTCGCCGGGTGTGTAGGCAGGCATTGGCCCCGACGGCCTTGGCCCCCGTGGCGCCGCCGGGGGGAAGTCGGCCGTGGCCTTCTGGAGCAGCCATGCCACCCGGCGGAAGTCGATGTCGCCATATGCGAAGAACACGGCGTTGTCGGGCCTGTACAGCCTTGCCGTGAAAGCGAGCGCGTCGGCCGGTGTGAACGTGCGCAGCCTCTCGGCCCGCCCCAGTATGTTGTGGCCGAGCGGGTGGCCTGCGAAGAGGCGGCTGTCGAACTCGTCGTATATGAGCTCGGCCGGCGAGTCGTTGTAGCTCTCAATCTCGTCGCATATCACCTCGATTTCCTTCTCCACCTCCTGCTGCGGGTATCGGCTGTGGAAGACGATGTCGGTGAGCAGGTCGACGGCCCTTGGGAAGTGGTCGCGCAGGATTGCGGCGTGGTAGACGGTGTCTTCCTTGGTGGTGAAGGCGTTGAGGTCGCCCCCCACGCTTTCGAGGCAGTTGATGATGTGCCACGACCTGCGCCGTGCGGTGCCCTTGAACGTGGTGTGCTCGCAGAAGTGGGCCATGCCCTCTTGGCCCGGGCCCTCGTCGCGCGTGCCGGCCGCGATGCAGTAGCCGCAGTAGACCACCGGCGATGCCGACGGCAGGTGTATGATGCGCAGCCCGTTGGGCAGCGTGAGCGTGTTGTATTCCATAATGGCGGCAAAGATACAGCAAAATCCCGACAGGGCGAAGTTGGCGGCATGTTTTTTTGTGCGCGGCCGCCCGTGGCGTCGCCCGCCCGTGGCCATCGCTGAAAATTAACTTTTGTGAAAAAGTGGCGCGTTGCTTGCCGTTTTGCCAAAAAATTCAGATATTTGCAGATTGGAAAGGATTCAGTATGCGTAAAGTAGTTGGAATAGGGGAGACTGTGCTCGACATAATCTTCAAGAACGACCAGCCCATAGGCGCCGTTCCGGGCGGTTCAGTGTTTAACGGCGTGATATCGCTCGGCCGCTCGGGCGTCGACGCCACGTTCATCAGCGAGGCGGGCAACGACCGCGTTGGCCGCAAGATAGTGTCGTTCCTCAAGGCCAACGGCGTGAACGCCGACAACGTGAGCGTATATCCCGACAGCAAGTCGCCCATATCGCTGGCCTTCCTTGGCGACGACAACAGCGCCGAGTACATTTTCTACAAAGACCACCCCCACGACCAGCTCGACTTCGCCTACCCCGACGTGGGCCCCGACGACGTGGTGATGTTCGGCTCGTTCTATGCCGTCAACCCCGTGATACGCCCCCAGGTGGTTGCGTTCATAGAGTATGCCCGCAGCCGCGGCGCCATACTCTACTACGACGTCAACTTCCGCGCCTCGCACCGCACCGACCTCATCAAGGTGACGCCCAACATACTCGAGAACCTGGAGTATGCCGACATAGTGCGCGGCAGCACCGAAGACTTCGGCGTGATGTTCCGCAAGTCGGACCCCGACACCGTCTACCGCAGCGAGATATCCTTCTACTGCAAGCACTTCATCTGCACCCAGGGGGCGGGCCCGGTGGCCCTGAGGGGTGCCGGCGGCCTGAGCCGCGACTACCCCGTGGAGCACACCGACACGGTGAGCACCATAGGCGCTGGCGACAACTTCAACGCCGGCTTCGTCTACGGGCTGATAAAGTATGGCATCACCCGCGCCGACATCGATGCCGGCCTCAGCGACGGCCAGTGGGACAGCGTGATGCACTGCGCCCAGCTCTTTGCCGCCAACTGCTGCCGCAGCATAGGCAACTACGTTGACGAGGACTTCGGGCGGCAGATGAAGGCCGCCCTGCGGCAGGCCTGAGCCGTCAGCTGCATGGATTGATAGCGGCCGCGGGGCGGCATGCAAACGACAGGCAAACGACAAGAGGATAACCATAATTCATCATTTAAACATATATGCAAGAGATAACAAACAATATTTACTACGTTGGCGTGAACGACCGCAACAAGGCCCTGTTCGAGGGGCTGTGGCCGCTGCCCAACGGCGTGTCGTACAACTCGTACCTCATAGTGGACGAGAAAGTGTGCCTTGTAGACACCGTCGAGGTAGACTTCTTCGTGCCCTTCATTGAGCGCATACGCGAGGTGATAGGCGACCGGCAGATAGACTACCTCGTAATCAACCACATGGAGCCCGACCACAGCGGGTCGATAGGGCTCATAAAGAAATACTACCCCGGCCTGAAGATTGTAGGCAACAGCAAGACGTTCGACATGATGAAAGGCTTCTACGGCATAGCCGACGGCACCCACCTGGTGAAGGAGGGCGACACGCTGAGCCTGGGCAGCCGCGAGCTGCGCTTTGCCATGATACCCATGGTGCACTGGCCGGAGACCATGGTGACGTTTGACACGTCGGCGGGCGCCCTCTTCTCGGGCGACGCCTTCGGCTGCTTCGGCGCCCTGAACGGCGGGCTGGTCGACTCGCAGATAAACTGCGACGAGTTCTGGCTCGAGATGGTGCGCTACTACTCGAACATTGTGGGCAAGTATGGCACCCCCGTGCAGAACGCCCTGAAGAAGCTCTCGGGGCTGCAGATAAACTACATCTGCTCGACCCACGGCCCCGTGTGGCACGAGAACATAGACCGCGTGGTGAAGCTCTACGACCGCATGAGCCGCTATGAGACCGACCCCGGCCTGGTGATATGCTACGGCACGATGTACGGCAACACCGAGCGCGCCGCCGAGGTGGTGGCCGCCGCCGCCAGCCGCGCCGGGCTGAAGGACATCGTGATGTACAACGTGTCGAAGACCCACCACTCGTACATCATACGCGACGTGTTCCGCTACCGCGGACTCATAGTGGGCGCCCCGACATACAACGCCGGGCTGTACCACGAGATGGAGGTGCTGCTCTCCGAGCTGGCCGGCAAGGACATAAAGAACCACTGCATGGGCTGGTTTGGCAGCTACGCCTGGGCCGGCAAGGCCGTGGCCAAGATAAAGGAGTGGAACGACACGCGCCTGCACTACGAGGCCGTGGGCACGCCCGTGGAGATACGCCAGAGCCTCGACGCCGCCACCCACGCCGCCTGCGAGGCGCTTGGCCGCGACATGGCCCGGAGGCTGCTCGGATAAGGGGCGGTTTTCAGGGGTTGTTTTTAGGAGTTCAGGAGTTGTTTTAGGAGTTAAGGAGTTGTTTTAGGAGTTCAGGAGTACAGGAGTACAGGAGTTAAGACAATAGCTTTTGTGTACAATGGAGTTATAGTGAGGTAGAGGGAGGTAGAAGGAGTTATAAGGAGGTAGAAGGAGTTAGGGGACAATGGCATTGACTATCTCTTCCCACTTTACCCATGCCCCCAGGGTGACGTGCTTCCAAAACTATTGTCTGAACTCCTGAACTCCTGAACTCACCAATATCCCCCAAAGCTATTGTCTTAACTCCTTTACTTCCTAACTCCTTAACTCCTAAAACAACTCCAGAACTCCCCAATATCCCCCAAAGCAATTGTCTTCTAACTCCCTGTAACTCCTTCTACCTTCCTCTACCTCCCTATAACTCCATTGTACACAAAAGCTATTGTCTGAACTCCTGTACTCCTGTCTCCTGAACTCCCAAATATCCCCCCCATTCGATGCTCATAGCGGCAGCTCCGACGCCGACGATGCCACCGTGATGTGGTTGCGCCAGCTGCCCCTGACGGCCCCGCGGGCCTCAAGGTCGTCGAGCATGGCGATGAGGCTGTCCCAGTAGCCCTTCAGGTTGTACAGGCATACAGTCTTCGAGTGGTAGCCGATGGTGGCGGCGGCCACCACGGTGAACACCTCGTCGAGTGTGCCAATGCCGCCCGGCAGGGCTATGAACACGTCGGAGCGCGCCATCATCAGCTCCTTGCGGTCGGTGAGGTCGGAGCATGGTATGTGTACATCCATGTGGGCGCTCGTGTGGCCCCGCTCCTCGACGCGCACCGGCACCACTCCCGTGACCCTCGCGCCGGCGCTGCGCGCGGCCCCAGCCACACACTCCATGAGCCCCATGTCGGTGCCGCCGAACACCAGCGAGTGGCCCCTCTGGCCAATGATTCGCCCCAACTCTTCGGCGGCACGGTAGAAGTCGGGGTCGAGCCCGGCGTTTGCCGAGCAGAAAACACAAATCTCCATAGTGCTGCAAAAGTAACAATTTTGGTCATGGCTGCAAAATAATTCAGCTTTTTTGTATAATGCTCGGTTATTTTCACTACCTTTGCAGCCGCAAGCGCCGCACGCCGTCGTCAGCAGTTGGGCTGGGGCATGGGGCGATAATACGTATTATTTTATTTTTTTTAGATTGAAGACATTTGAAGAATTGGGCGTCAGCGAAGAGATTCGCCGCGCCATCACGGAGCTGGGCTTTGAGAGCCCCATGCCCGTACAGGAAGAAGTAATCCCCTATTTGCTCGGCAACCGCAACGACGTAATCGCGCTGGCACAGACCGGCACGGGCAAGACAGCCGCCTTCGGCATACCCGTGCTGCAGCGCATAGACACACGGTGCCGCGACACCCAGGCGCTGGTGCTCAGCCCCACGCGCGAGCTTTGCCTGCAGATTGCAGACGACCTGAAAGACTTCTCCAAGTACATGGGAGGCGTCAACATCGTGCCCGTCTACGGCGGCACGTCGATAGAGAACCAGGTGCGCGCCCTGCGCCACGGCGCCCAGGTCATCGTGGCCACCCCCGGCCGCCTCATCGACCTCAAGAACCGCGGCGTGGCCAAGCTCGGCGGCGTGGGCAACGTGGTGCTCGACGAGGCCGACGAGATGCTCAACATGGGCTTCTCCGACAGCATCAACGAGATATTCGAGAGCCTGCCCGAAAACCGCAACACGCTGCTCTTCTCGGCCACTATGAGCCGCGAGGTGGAGAAGATAGCCAAGTCGTACCTGCGTGACCACAAGGAGATTGTGGTGGGCAGCCGCAACGAAGGCGCCGAGAACGTGAACCACGTCTACTACATGGTGAGCGCCAAGGACAAGTACCTGGCCCTGAAGCGCGTGGTAGACTACTACCCCCGCATATTCGCCATCATCTTCTGCCGCACGAAGCGCGAGACGCAGGAGGTGGCCGACAAGCTCATACGCGACGGCTACAACGCCGAGTCGCTGCACGGCGACCTCTCGCAGCAGCAGCGCGACCTTACGATGCAGAAGTTCCGCCAGCACCTCACCCAGCTGCTCGTGGCCACCGACGTGGCCGCCCGCGGCCTCGACGTTGACGACCTGACCCACGTCATCAACTTCGGCATGCCCGACGACATAGAGAGCTACACCCACCGCTCGGGCCGCACGGGCCGCGCCGGCAAGAAGGGCACCTCGATAGCCATAGTCCACTCGCGCGAGCGCAGCAAGATACGCGCCGTGGAGAAGCAGATAGGCAAGCAGTTTGTTGAGGGCAAGCTGCCCACGCCCCAGGAGATATGCACCAAGCAGCTCTACAAGGTGATGGACGAGATAGTGAAGGTAGACGTCAACGAGGAAGAGATAGCCCCGTTCATGGACGAGATAAACCGCCACTTCGAGTTCATCGACAAGGAAGACGTGATAAAGAAGATGGTGAGCCGCGAGTTCGGCCGCTTCCTGGCCTACTACGCCGACGCTCCCGAGATAGAGCAGTCGGCGGGCCGCGGCGAGAAGAAAGAGCGGCGCAGCGCCGAGCGCGGCGCCGGCGGACGGCGCAAGGCCGAGCAGGGCTACCGCCGCCTGTTCATCAACCTGGGCAAGGCCGACGGCTTCTACCCCGGCGAGGTGATGCAGTTTGTAAACCGCAACGTTGACGGCCGCCAGGAGGTGGGCCACATAGACCTTTACGACAAGTTCTCGTACATAGAGGTGCCCGAGCGCGACGCCGCCCGCGTGATGCGCGCCCTCGACGGCACCCGCTACCGCGGGCGCGACGTGCGCTGCAACGACGCCGACGACACCCAGGCCTCACAGTCGCGCGGCGGTCGCGGCGGCCGCGGCCAGGAGCGTGGCGGGGCCTTCGCCCGCTTTGACCGCAAGCCCAAGAAGCGGCGCGCCGAGCGCGGCGGCGGGGCCGATGGCGGCCGCCAGGACGACTGGCGCCAGTTTTTCCAGAACGACGGCGTGAGGCTCAAGGGCGACGAGCCCGACTTCTCCGAGGAGGGGTGGGCACGCCGCAAGCCACGCAAGAAGTGACACACGGGCACACGGAAGGGGGCCGGCACGCCGATGGCGCGCCGGCCCCCTTTGCCTTTCGCTCTTTAATTATTAATCTTAACCTTTCATTCTTAATTCTTTTCACTTACGCCTCACGGCCTGTAGACCACGGCCCGCCCGTCGTAGCTGATGCCCTCGGCCGAGATGGCAATCTGCTTGCACGACGAGTTGTTGTAGAGCTCTATCCGCGCCCGCCCGTCCTTGTCGGCCTTGACGGCGGGGTTCCAGTAGAGCGTGCGCCTGTGGTCGGCCATGGGCGGCATGAGGCTGTAGTCGGGCATCTGGAACGTCTCCACGCGGCTGTAGCCGTCGAAGTGGGTGTGGCGCAGCCCCTTGCTCTTGGCCGGGAACTCATGGTGTGAGTAGAGGAAGATGGTGACGGGGCTGTACCGCGCCAGTTCGGGCGCCTCGACATAGTTGCGCCATATATCCTCGTCTTCAGATATGTAGACGCTCTTGTACTCGTCGAGCCAGCGGGGCATCTCCTCGGACGTCTCGGCCCTGATGTTCACAATGTCAGCCGTGCTCACCCCCCGCGTCGACGTGCCCATGTAGAACGTGTTGTTGAGCACCCACACTATGGGCCTGTTCTTGTATGACATGCCGTCGCGCGTGAGGAAGCCCCTGTACTGGTCTTGGGCGCTCTCCGTCTGCATTTCTTCCATCTGGCTCACCTCCGTCTGCAGCTTCCCGCCCTCGTTGACCATCGAGAGCTGCTGCTCCACGGGCAGCTCCTGCGGCTCGGCCAGCCCGTAGCCCTCGTCGCCCTGGTCTACCTCGTTGCCTCCGAAGAACGGGTTTTTCTGTGCGAGCCACTCGAAGATGGTGGGCGTGTCATCGCCGGCGTCGTATATCTCGTCGGCGGCCCGGTCGCAGTCATACCTCACGTAAGCCTTGAACGCGCCTCGTTGCTCGTTTTCCCATCCGGCCCTCGCCTTCTCGAAGAGCCGCTTGCCCTTTACCTTCACCTCCCTTATCATGTGCACCCGGTCTTCCATCGACAGCTTCGTGGCCAGCGTGTCGAAGCCCGCCTCGGGCACCGCCAGCTGCCTGGCCTCGCCCATCGGCACAGGCTCGGTCTCGGCTGGCCACACCGGGCGCGGTGCCGGGGCGAAGTTGCGGTCGATGCCCACCCTGTAGTTCTTGGCCTTGCCCTCGGCGTTGGTGGTGTTGAGCAGCAGCGTGTACTCGCCCTCGCAGTCGGGCAGCCTGAAGGCATACATGCCGGCCGAGTCGGTGGTGGCCTTTCCGCCCATGGCCACCCCCTGCCTGTTGTAGAGCGTGGCCGTGAGCTTCACGCCGGCCGTCTTGTTGCGCCTGCTGGCCTGGTGCAGCTGCCCGAACAGGTAGAGCCCGTCTTCCATGGGCTGCCTCCTGACAAACTCCTTGCTGCCGGCCATCTGCGCCACGTCGTAGCGCCGCCACCCCTGCACCATCATGAGCAGGTCGGCGGCCCTGCGGTGCTCCTCGTCGTCGGCCTCAAGATAGTATTGCGGGTTGCGTATGTAGCCCTTGAGCTCCGACGACAGCAGCAGCCACGTGGCGGCGTCGGCGTCGGCCCCGTTGGCGTCGGCGGCCCTGTCGCGCACGGCCAGCGAGAACGTCACCCCCGGCTCCGTCTGCGCCTCGAGCGCCAGCTTGCCGCATGGCGCGAGCGAGCCCTCGGCCCTGAAGGCGATGGTGTCGACCCCCGCCTGCGGGCTCACGAACACCATGCGTTCGGCCACTATGTCTCCGTTGCGGTCTATCAGCGCCACCTGGCTCACCCCCGGTGCCATGTCGGGGCGGAAGAAGCGCCTGCGCGCCGTTCGCTCGCCAGGCATCAGGATGTCGGCCGCGTCGACGTTGCCCCCGTTGACGAGCACCATGGCCAGCGGTTCGTCGTAGCCCTTGGAGCGCGTCACGGCCACGTTGACATAGTCGCCCTCAATGGCCCCCACCGTGAGCACGCAGCCCTCGGACTCGGCCCCGGGCAGCTCAAACTCGTGCCACCGCCCGGCCGAGTCGGTGAGCGTTAGCGTGGCGCTGCCCTCGGCGGGCGTGTAGTCGAACACCCCTCGGCCCTCGCGCAGCGTCTCCACGACCACGCGCCTGCCGTCGGCCATGGTGAGCGTGCCCCCGGCCTGCAGCGGTTCGCCGCCGGGCCCGGTCACGTCGAAGGCCACCCGCGAGGGCAGTCCCATGACAAGGCGCCCGCCCTCGGGGAAGAAGCGCACCCGGGCCTTGCCGTCGCCGGCCTTGGCCCTGGCCGATGGCATTCGCTTGCGGTAGTCGTGGGCGGCCATGGTGGGCTCCGAGTAGTCGCCCTCGGCCTTTGGCGCCTCGAACACCGGCAGCACGCGCGAGAAGGCCCATGCGGCGTCCCAGTTGAGCATGTAGCGCGTGTAGGCCCTGATTTCGTAAAATCCCGAGGTGAGCAACTTGTCGAGCTTGAACGAGCCCGAGCCTCGGCCATGGTCGAGCTTCACCTTGCGCGTGGCCACCGTCTCGCCCGTTGGGTCGAGCAGGTCGACGTAGAGCACCCGGCTCATGTCTGTGAGGGCAGGGCGGTCGGCCCTGACCACATAGGCGCTGAACCACATCGTCTCGCCCCTGAAGTAGGCCGTGTTGTCGAGGTGTAGGTAGACCTTCTCTTGCGGGAAGAGGCGGTTGAATGTAGAGATGTTGCCGACAAAGCGCTCGAGGGTGGCTTTGGCCCCCGGCCCTGCGGCCACTGTAGTTGCGGTTGCCTGCGGCTGCTGTGCCCCGGCTGTTGCGCAGCAAAGCATGGCCGCCATGGCCATGCAGCATATCAGCGAAGTGTGTTTCATAATCATTGCGTATGGTTGTTAGGTTTTCGTCTTTGCCCCAGCCAAAGGCTTGGGTGCCACAAATATAGCCTTTTTTGCCGAAATGGCCAAGCCGGCGGGCCAAAAAAACATGTGAGTGTATGCAAGTAGCCAAGTAATTATAGGTAGCTGACGGTTGTTAGGCTTCCTCTTGCTGTAGCCCGGAGTCGGCAGACAGCGGTTTTAGCGGGTAATGCCTCTAACTCTTTCTTCCTCCAGCAAATGTCCTCTAACTCCCTCTTCCTCCCTCTTCCTTCTTCTACCTCCTGAAAAAGTCTTAACTCCAGCAAATGTCCTCTACCTCCTTCTTCCTTCTTCTAACTCCTTCTACCTCCTGAAAAAGTCTTAACTCCAGCAAATGTCCTCTACCTCCTTCTTCCTTCTTCTAACTCCTTCTAACTCCTGAAAAAGTCTTCTTCCTCCTCACATTTGGCAGCATGCGGATATTCATAAAGCTATCGCCGCGGGGCTGTGGGATGTGGCCGTTATGGTGTGGCTTTGTGCCTGTTTGTCGGCAGATGGCATGGTGGCGGCCCGTTTTCCGCATTTTTTCTGTATTTTTGCATAAAGCGTGCGGCAACCATGGCAGGGGCTGTGTTGTATGGCTGCCGCGCATTTTTCTCACCGAGAGCCTTCCGCCGCCGTTCCCTGCCCGCGGCCCGAGGCCGCCCCCGGCGCCACCCCTCTTGCGGTTTGCGCCAGCGCCCCTTTGGGGCATGGGGGTCAACCCATTATCGATGAAATGAACATACTGAAAGAAAAAACCACCTTCACACGGACCGTGGCCATTCCCGGCCTGCTGGTCCTGCTGGCCCTGTCGCTGCTGTGCGCCCTGTGGCCCGACCGCACCGAGCAGGCCCTGCTCGCAGTCCAGTCGTACGTATACCGCAAGTTCAGCTGGGTGTACACCATGCTCGTATCGCTCTTCTTCATCTTCCTGCTGGTGCTGGCCTTCGGCAAGGCCGGCAACATACGCCTCGGGCCCGACAACTCAAGGCCCCAGTACAGCTTCTTCTCATGGATAGCCATGCTCTTTGCCGCCGGCATGGGCATCGGTCTCATGTACTTCGGCGTGGCCGAGCCCATGTCGCACTACGTCCATCCGGCGCTGCCCACCGTGGCCAACCCCGCCAAGGAAGCCATGCTGGCCACGTTTTTCCACTGGGGGCTGCACGCCTGGGCCATCTTCGCTCTCATGGGGCTCATACTGGCCTACTTCTCCTTCCGCTACCGCCTGCCGCTGTCGATACGCAGCGGCCTCTACCCCCTGCTGGGCGAGCGCATAAAAGGTGTGGTAGGCAACGTCGCCGACACGTTTGCCCTGGTGAGCACCTTTTTCGGCATAGCCACGTCGATGGGCTTCGGCGTGGTGCAGCTCAACGCCGGGCTGGTGCACATAGGCCTGCTGGGCCACACGAGCTTCGCCCTGCAGTGCGCCATCATAGCCGCGGTGAGCGCCGTGGCCATACTCTCGGCCGTGGCGGGCGTGAGCCGTGGCGTGAGGCGGCTCAGCGAGGCCAACCTGTGCCTGGCCGTGCTGCTCATGGCCTTCGTGCTGCTGCTCGGGCCCACCACCTTCCTGCTGAGCGCCTTCAGCGAGAGCCTGGGCTACTATGTGCAGCGCCTTGCCGGCCTGACGTTCAACACGTTTGCCTTCGAGACCGACGGCCGGGGGTGGTTTACCAGCTGGACTGTCATGTTCTGGGCGTGGTGGATAAGCTGGGCCCCGTTTGTGGGGCTGTTCATAGCCCGCATATCGAAGGGTCGCACCATACGCGAGTACATAGTGGCCGTGCTGCTCGTGCCGTCGCTCTTTGTGTTCATGTGGATGACGGTGTTCGGCGCCGGGGCCATCCACATAGACAGCCACGTGGCCGGAGGGGCCCTCTCGGCCCTGGCCGACCAGCCCGACATACTGCTCTTCAGCTTCTTCGGCCAGTTTCCCATGGCCGGGGCGCTGTGTGTGCTGGGCATAGTCATGATAGCCGTGTTCTTCGTCACGTCGGCCGACTCGGGCATTCTCGTGATGAACAGCATATCGTCAGGCAACGCGCCCAACTCGCCCAAGTGGCAGAACGCCTTCTGGGGAGTGCTGCTGGCACTGATATCCATGGCGCTGCTATACGCCGGAGGGCTGCGCTCGCTGCAGACGATGACGCTCGTGATGGCGCTGCCCTTCGGCCTGATAATGCTGGTGCTGTGCTTCTGCCTGGTGAGGGCCCTGCACACCGACATGCTCTACCACAGCTCAAACCTGCCCTACGGCAGCCGCAACTGGGACGGCAGCCACTGGCGGGAGCGCCTGACGCAGATACTCACCTTCTCGCAGAAAACCGACATACAGCGCTTTTTCAGCCAGAAGGTGAGGCCGGCCTTCGCCGAGCTCGCCGCCGAGTTTGCCGGCCGGGGCATCGACGTGGAGGTGAACGAGGGGCGCCGCGGGGCCCTGTCGGTGGAGATTGTGATAAGGCACGAGAGGATATGGAACTTCAGGTATGGCGTGGCAGCCGAGCGGCGCAGCATATCGGAGTACCTTATCGACGAGGAGAACACGCCCGACGTGAGCACCAACAAGCAGTACATCCCGGTGACTTACTACAGCGACGGGCGTTCGGGCAACGACATTCAGTATCTGAGCCAGGAGGAGATAATTGCCGACGTGCTGCGAGAGTACGAGCGCTACATCAGTGCCGTGGCCGACGACAAGAAGGCCATGATGTATGTAGACAAGGGCGGGTATGCCATAAAGTGACGCGCCGGGATAAGCGGGCGGCCGTGGCGGGCCGGGCATGGCGGACAATGGAGTTCGCCATAGAAACAAAATGGGCGGGCGATGCGATTTTTTAAAAGTTAAAATCGGATAGTTTAACAAAGTGTAACGATGAAATGGCTATTTTTGTAGATGAAGATTTGGGGATCCTAGGTTGCCTAGGCGGCATAGGTTGCCTAGGAATCTTAGGCCTCTTAGGCCTCTTAGGAGGCCTGGGAGCCTTCGTAGACAGTAATAACCACATTAAACAAACAGTTTATGAAAAAGACGTTACTATTAGTTGCCTTGGGGGCGATGGCAGCCGCAGAGCTGCACGCCCAGGCCATTGTCAGGACAACCCGCGGGATTGGGGTTGTGCAGGCCCGTGAGTATTCGCCGGAAGGAATGCTGGACAATGCCATTCCCGACAACGCCTTTGCTGGCGCCGCATTGCTGAGGGAAATCATCCTGCCCGACAACATCACGTCGATAGGGGCGGGGGCCTTCAGCGGATGCGACAGGCTCGAGAGCGTGGTGATTTACAGCCTTGACATAGCCCACGTGGGCGAGGGGGCTTTCCCCGACCGCGACGGGCTTACCATCACCGTGCAGACGGACGGGGTGAAGGCCCGCGTTGAGGGCGACAGGGGCTTCAGCCACACCAAGGTGGTGGTGCTGCACCCCACGGGAGTGGCACAGGCGGGCGCCGGCAACATAGACCTGTCGGCAGGGCCCGGGGGCATGCTGACTGTAAGCAACGGCGGCCGAGAGGGCAGCGACGTCAGGGTCTACGACATGTCGGGACGGCTGGTGGCCGGCGGCACTGCCGTGGCCATGGGCGCATACGCAGTGAGGCTGGACGCTGGCACGTATGTGGTGACAGTGGGTGGAAAGCCGTATAAAATAACCGTAAAGCAATGAAAGGAGGACAATGATGGGCAAGGTATATTACAGAGTGCTCGTGGCCGTGGCAATGGCCATGGCGGCATTGCATGTCAGTGCACAGGAATTGATGGTGGCCACCGACCGGCCCGGTGAGCTGGAGGAGAAGGTGGGGGCCGTGGCCGACGGCATAAGCTCGTTGTCGGTGGAGGGCCTGATAGACTATTCAGACATCGACTACCTCAGGGCTCTGGCCACAGGCAAGAGCCTCGAGAGGATAAACATAAGCCAGGCTGTGGTGTCGTCGGGCAAAGCCACGGCGTTCCCGACGTTTGCCTCGTGGCCAGACACCGAGACCATCTGCCGCGGCATTGGGCAGATGCCTATGAGCGAGGTAGACTCGAGGGAGAAGCAGCTCGGCAGCAAGCGCATGCAGGACATCGAGGCTATATACGAGGGGATACTGAGCTACTACAACTCGTCGATAATGTTTTATGAGACCACCGACCCGCAGAACCCATACAGGTATTACCTGGTGGACATAGAGACAAAGGCGGTGAAGCTGGCCTCGCTGCTGTTCAGGCCGCTGACCTATGCCATCTACCCCATTGCCGACAGCTACGACTGGGGACTTAACAAAAACTTCGAGGAACTGGCCGCCGCCAACGGGTGGAAGGCGCTCGAGAGCGATGGCGACGTGTTTGTGTTCAACAAGGAAGGCATGCCCGTGCAGCTCGAGGTGACAGCCTGGAGGCACAGCGACGATAACGTTTACGCGCAGATGAAGTTTTTGCCCAAGGCCGAGGATGTGGCCTACGACCTGCAGAGCCCCGACCTGGATGCTTTTGGCGTGGCAGAGCCCGCCGCCCACATAAAGGCTTACGAAGAGGGCCTCGGCAACACGGTTGAGACCTACGGCGAGACGTCGGCCCTGGGCGAGAGCTTCGTGGTTAGGTTTGGCGACGGCACCCATGTGTCGCGAAAGTACCAGCTGGCGAAAGGCGACTACAGTCTGATGTCGATAGTGGAGGAGTTTGAGAAAGACAAGGAAGGCATACTGAGCCCCGACAACACGTCGTTCAGGAAGTTCCTGTCGGACAACGGCTTTGAAGACTCTGACAGCGAAAGCAACGTTTACTACAACAAGGCCAGGGAGATAAGGCTTGAAGTGAGGTCTGCCGACGACAACAACGGCAGGTATGCCACCATGACCTTCACCTCGACGCGCCTGTCGACGTCGGGCTACACCATGCCGCTGCTCAACTTTGAGGCCTCGGTGAGAGACGTGCTCGTATACGAGGGCAGGCGCGGCAGCAAGCGCGAGGAGGGCAGTTCGCTGGGCACTTACGTATTCACCTTCACAGGCAAGTCGGAGTTTGCCCGTGCCGTCTACGAGTTTGTGGGCGACAGGCTCACAGTGGTCAGGCAGTTTGCCTCGTCGAAGGACATATTGCTCACCGGCGAGTTTGCGGCCATGTTGCGCGATGCCGGTTTTGAGCAAGTTTCTTCCGACATGTTTGCCACCGTTTACCGCGACAAGGCAGGCAAGGTTGCGCTGACGGTGTTCACCGACAGCGGGCTGATGGAGTTTAAGAAAAACAAAGACGACGGCCCGGGCACCGGCGGCGGCCAGGTGTTTGAAAAAGACGAGAACGGCTACTTCCTGCCGCTGTTGTGCTTCAACGTTGACGACCCGATGACCGCCATCAACGCCTACGAGGAGTCGGCCGGCCACAAGGTGTCGGAATGGATGGACAACATGTTCACTGTTGACAAGGCCGAGCCCAAGAGGCCGCTGGTCGACATAGTATACGTGCTGACCGACGACAAGTCGATGCTCAGAGAGGTGATTGTAGGGTGCAGCGCCGACAACTTCAGCAAGGGCGACTTTGAGCAATTCATGGCATCAAAGGGCTTTGAGGCAATCGGCGGTGCCGACGGCATCTTTGTGGAGCAGAGGTATTACAACAAAGAGTTGAAGGTGCTCGCCCAGGTGGACATATCTATAGGCAGGAGGATAATTTTCAGCTATAACGAAGCTCCAGGAACGGGAGAGTGACTTGAGAATGGCTGGGAGGACTGGGAGGACTGGGAGGACTGGGAGGACTGAGAGAACCGGGAGAACTGGGAGGACTGGCCAATAAAATGCATGAGGGCCTGCGGGATTGTCCCGCAGGCCCTCATGCATTTTATTGGCGGCAGCAGCAGCCTGTTAAGCGATGAGGCTGCTGTGGCAGCGCGTCAGCGCTTCCATGTCGGGGTGGGGCTGCCGCCGGCTTTCTTCAGCCTGAGGTTGAGCTGGATGATGGCCGGCACGAGTATGCAGAGCGAGAAGCCCACGGCCATGAGCACCCGCGTCTGGCTGCCGCCGAAGATCTGTATTAGAGTGGCGTCGGGGGCGGGCAATACATTGTATAGCACATAGGCTATGGTGTTGTTGGCCCAGTGGAAGGCTACGCCCGGCACGAGGCTGTCGGTGCGGTAGTACATCCAGCCGAGCAGCAGGCCCACGAGCATGGCATGGGGCATCTGGGCCGGGTTGCCGTGGATGATGGCGAAGATGACGGCCGAGATGGCTATGGCCACCCAGTGGTTGCGCATGCCGCGGAGCAGCGAGCGCAGTATGGCACCGCGGAACACTATCTCTTCGGCCACTGGGGCGAGCAGGCCTATGGCCAGGTAGCCCCAGCGGTCGCCCATGAGCATGGAGAACTCGTCGAGCAGGTAGTTGGGCAGCTCGGGCATTTGCTCCTGGAGCCATGTGGACGGAATTACGGCGCCGACGGAGGCCACCACGCACCACGCCAGTGCCGTCCAGGGGCGGGAGCGCACGTAGCTGCGGGCTACCTCGCACCACCGCGCGAGCAGGAAGATGGCTATGGTGATGGCACTGAACAGGGTCATCGACACAACGAGCATCATAGTGGTTATGTCGGGTGAGCCGGTGACCATGCGCCACACTTCGCGCACGCCTATGCTGACGCCGCACTGTATGGCTATGAAAACTATTAGGTATATCAGAGCATTCTTCATTTTTTTCTTCTTTTTTATTTTTGGGAGTTATGGGAGGGCTGGGAGTTCTGGGAGTTCTGGGAGCTTTGGGAGGCTGCCAGGGCTTCGCGGGTGTGGCCTATGTCATGGCGGAGCTGTGATGCGAGCTCGGCCGGTGTGCGGAACTTGCGCTCGTCGCGCAGCCTTTTGACGAAGGCTATGCCTATGCGGCGCCCGTAGAGGTCGGCCGAGTAGTCGAGCACGTGGGCTTCGATGGTGGTGGCGGTGCCGTCGAACGTTGGGCAGGTGCCGATGTTGAGCATTGCCGGCAACGGGCGCTCCTCGCCCTCGATGGAGGCCTCTACGGCATAGACGCCCGCCGCTGGCACCAGCTTGAGGGGGTCGTCGGGCACTATGTTGGCCGTGGGGAACCCAAGCGACGTGCCAACATGCCGCCCGTGGGCCACGGTGCCGCTCACGGTGTAGTGGTAGCCCAGGCAGCGGGAGGCCATGTCGACCTCGCCGGCCAGCAGCAGCGAGCGCACCACCGACGAGCTTACGCGCACGCCCCCCACCTCGAGGGGCTGCCACTGCTCAACGTCGATGCCCACGGCGCGGCCGTAGCGGCGGTAGTCGTCGAAGCCTTCGGCGCGGTCGTGGCCGAAGCGGTTGTCGTAGCCTATTACCAGGTGGCGCACGTTGAGTTGCCCGAGCAGCACGTCTTCGATGAACTGCCTGGCCGGCAGCGCGGCCATGCGCGAGTCGAAATGTAGCACGAAGCACCGCGCGGCGCCCGTCTGCCCGAGCAGCGCCAGCTTCTCGGCCGGCGTGCTGAGCAGGGCGGGGCGGTAGTCGGAGTGCAGCACCTGGCGCGGGTGGTTGTCGAATGTGACCACGGCAGGCTCAAGCCCCTTGGCCCCAGCCACGTCGATGACGTGGGATATGAGGTAGCGGTGGCCCCGGTGCACACCGTCGAAGAACCCTATCGTGGCGGCGCAGGGGGGCGGCAGCGGTGTGCCGGGGGTGAGAAACGTGGTTTGCATCATGGCCTGTGCTTCAGTCGTGACACGGCGCGCATCAGCTCGCCAATGATCATCACGGGCGAGGTGCACAGTATGATCCATCCCCATGTCTCGGCCGTGAGCGGCTCGGTGCGGAACATCCTGCCGCCGTATGTCACAATGATCCACTGGCCCACGAGTATGATGAGCAGCACTATCATGAGCCCTTTGTCTTCAAAGAAACCGTGGAAGGCCGAGTGGCTCGAGCCGAGCGACTTGGCGTTGAACAGGTTCCACCACTGCAGCATGACAAACACGGTGAAGAACACCGTGAGCTGGCCTACGGTGACCTCGCCCCGGCCGTTGAACCATACCAACATGCCGAGCAGGGCGGCGAAGAACAGTATGCCCACAGAGCAGATGGCCCACGCCATGTGGGGGTTGATGATGAAGTCGGACTGCTTGCGGGGCTTCTCGTCCATCACCTCGTGCGACGGCGGCAGCGATGCCAGCGCCATGGCGGCGAAGGTGTCCATGATGAGGTTGACCCACAGTATCTGGGTGATGGTCAGCGGCAGCTCGGTGCCGGCAATGGAGCCTCCGAGCACGAGCAGCAGCGCCGTGACGTTGACCACGAGCTGGAAGAAGATGAACCGCTGTATGTTCTTGTACAGCGAGCGGCCCCACTCGACGGCGCGCACGATGCTGCCGAAGGAGTCGTCGATGAGAGTCATGTCGCTGGCGTTCTTGGCCACGCTCGTGCCCGAGCCGAGCGACAGGCCCACGTGGGCGTGGTTGAGCGCCGGGGCGTCGTTGGTGCCGTCGCCCGTGACAGCCACCACCTCGCCGCGCTTCTGCAGCAGGTTGACCAGCCGTTGCTTGTCTGTAGGCCTGGCACGGCTCATCACCCGCAACACATGGGCGCGCTCGTAGGCCTCGTCGTCGCCCAGTGCCTCAAACTCAGGGCCTGTTATCTGCGCCTCGGCCGGCGTGGCGTCGTCCCACGCGCCTATCTGGCGCGCAATCTCGATGGCCGTGGCCGACGTGTCGCCGGTGACAATCTTCACGTCTATTCCTGCCTTGCGACACTGGCGCACGGCGTCGGGCACCTCGGTGCGCAGCGGGTCGCTGATGGCAGCCACGCCCTGCAGCGCCAGGTGGGCGTCGGCCGGCGAGAGCTCAACCCTGTCGACAGAGGCGTCAAGGGGCTTGCAGGCGAAGGCCAGCGTGCGCATGGCCTTGTTCTGGTAGCCCAGCAGCCGCTCGCGGAGGGCGGCGCGGTCGGCCTCGCCCATGTCGCAGTAGCGGGCCACAATCTCGGGGGCGCCCTTCATGAACAGGTAGCGGCGGCCCTGCACCTCGGCTATGGTGGCCATATACTTGCGCTCGGTAGAGAACGGCAGCTGCCACACCACGCCGTTTTCAGAGCGCAGCCGGCGGTAGTCGTGGCCCTCGCGGTGCATCCACAGCAGCAGCGCGCCCTCCGTGGGGTTGCCTATGGGCTTGTCGCCGTCGAGCTCGGCCGTCGAGTTGGCGGCGATGGCAGCGCGCAGCAGGCCGGCGTCGGCACCCTCGGCCCACATCTCCTGCACCTGCATCTTGTTCTGCGTGAGCGTGCCCGTCTTGTCGGTGCAAATCACGGTCACAGCCCCCATCGTCTCGCAGGCATGCAGCTTGCGCACCAGGTTGTTGCTCTTGAGCATGCGCCTCATGTTTAGCGCCAGGGCCAGCGTGACGGCCATGGGCAGTCCCTCGGGCACGGCCATGACAATGAGCGTTACAGACACCATGAAATAGCGCAGCACGGTCTCGGCCATGCGCAGGTAGTCGTCGGTGTGCCACAGGCTGTTGGTCATGATGTCGTGGCCCAGGAATATTACAAAGGCAGCCACGGCCACTCCCGTGCCCACCTTGCTGATGAGCTTGGCCAGCCGGTCGAGCTGCATGTTAAGCGGCGTCTTCACCGACGTCATCTCAGTCGACTTGCGAGCCACCTTGCCAATCTCCGTGGCGTCGCCAACGGCCGTGACCACCATGCGCCCGCTGCCGTTCATCACCATCGTTGAGCGCAGGGCCATGTTGGAAGGGTAGGTGGCGCCGTCGTTGCGCACGTCGGTAAACTTCGAGATGATGGGCTCGCCCGTCAGCGCCGACTCGTCGATCTGAAGGTCGGTGGCCTCGAACAGGGTGCCGTCGGCCGGCACCTCGTCGCCCACGCCGAGCAACACCACGTCGCCCACCACAACCTCGCGCCGGCCAACCTCCTGCACCTTGCCGTCGCGCACCACCTTCACCGGCGACTCCTCGCCGATGGCCGTGAGCACGTCGAACTTCTTGGCGGCGTCGCGCTCAAAGTAAAAGCCGATGGTGGTGGCCAGGAAGATGGCCAGGAAGATGCCGATCACCTCGACAAACTCGTTCTCGATGATGGCCAGGGCCAGCGACACGGCCGCGGCCACGAGCAGCACCTTGATGATGGGGTCGTTGTATTTCTCCAGGTAGAGCTTCCACAGCGGTGTGCGCTTGGGAGGCGTGAGAACGTTCTCACCATGCGCGCGGCGGCTCTCCTCGGCCTGTGCCGACGATAGCCCGCGCCTGACGTTTTCCGTGATACTTTCTTTTTCCATTTATTGATATTGAGTGTTTGGTTTCTTTTTTCTTATCATGCGGCGGCCGCGCCCGCTACGGCCGCGCCCGACAGCGCCGCAACCCGCTGGCAACCGCCGCCGACAGGTACGGACATCAATCGTACATGCCCACCGCAACGTTCCTGCATGCCCGCCGCGGCGCTTTGGCTAGCCCGGCCGACAAGGCCGCCGACGGCCCGCAAACGGCCCGCAAACGGCCAAATGATGGGCAAAGTTAGTTAAAAAAGGCCATACACCTAATATAAAGGCATCATATTTTAAAACTTTTTGCAAAAAACATTTGGTTATTTGATTTATTAAGTGTACCTTTGCATCCGAAATCAGAGCTAATCTGTTTCACCGGGCTTTTAGCTCAGTTGGTTAGAGCAACAGACTCATAATCTGGAGGTCCCAGGTTCAAGCCCTGGATGGCCCACCAAAAGGAAAGGCAGTTACAGATGTTGTAACTGCTTTTTTCATACCTTCTGTTAACATCATGCAAATACCGATTGAATTTTGTTTTGTGTTTCGCCTGTTGGTTGACGCTCGGCGCTATACAGAGCCCCGGCGGCAGGGCAATGGTGTATCACCCTGCCATGCTGCACAGTGAAATCCTGACGGCCGACCGGGGGGAACTTGGAATAGGGCTGGCCGATGGAATATTACTAAGACGGGAGCACTCTTGCCTCGTTGCATGCCACGGGGCGTCCATTCCCTTATGTAATGTGGCAGACGCCGGGCTTTGGCGAGACCTGGCATAGAACATGATGGATGGGGGAGTTTACGGCAAACGCCCCCATCCTTAAAAGATCTCTTGCGTGCAGACCGGCCAAGCCTGCATGTGCTTCGGCAGGCGTGCCCGATGCCGGCGGCGTGGCCGCCGGGCGTGCGCCATGGTGAGCGTGCTACAGGGCCAGCGTGGTTGGCTTGCCTTTCTTCAGCCTGACGTTTTTCACGTGCTTCCCGTAGATGGTGACAGACACTTTCTGCGTGTCATCCGCCCGGATCGTGACGGTAGTCTTGCTGCCGTCCCATCTGAGTTCCTCCATTATAATGCCGCCACGCAGGGCCATGCCCTTTATGCTGCCCCGACGCCACGACGAGGGCTTGGCCGGGAAGATGTCGATGCGGCCCGGCTCGCTGTAGCACAGCATCTTCATCACAAGAGAGGGGTAGCCGCCCGATATGTCGCAGTTGAATATGTTGTGCGGGTCGTGGGTTGAGAACATGTTGTCGAGGAAATAGTTGTCTCCAAGCCATCCCAGCATCTCCTCGCAGCGGTCGGCCTGCCCGAGGGCGGCGGCGGAGAAGGCCAGCTGGCAGATGCCGAACGCCATGACCCCGGTGTTCTCCTTGCGGCGGAAGTCCATGCGTCGGTCGATGGCCTTGAGCGCGCCCTGCCTCAACTCGCGCGACTGCATGATCTCCGGGTCGTGCAGGTCGTAGAGCCCCATCAGGTGTGAGGCGTGGCGGTGCTCATGGTTGTCTTCCATGTCGGCCCACAGCCATTCGCGAAACTCCCCGTCGGCGTTGTTGCCGTAGGCCGGCATCTTGTCGAGCATGGTCTGCTATGCCGGTATCCGGTCGCTGTTTGCGCCGAGCGTCCGGCTGGCCTCTATGACGGCCCTCAGCAGGGCCTTGATGGCAGCGATGTCCATCGTGGCATTGATGCATGCCTGCATCTTGTAGTTCTTAGGGTGGTTCTCCGGCGAGTACGACGGGTTGACGATGTACTTGCCGTCGGCCCCCTCCGTGAGGAAGTCTTCGAAGAACGCCACCGACTCTTCCATGAACGGCAGCGCGCGCCGCCGCAGGAACTCACGGTCGCGGGTGTAGAGGTAATAGTCCCAGTAGAACATTGAGTACCACGGTGCCCCTGCCACCCAGAAGGTCATGGGCCATGTCTTGTCGAACTGGCAGTCGAGGCCGTGGGTGTAGAAGTGTGATGGTATGTGGATGCCTCGGCAGTTGAACAGCACGCGGGCGTTGGTGCGGAAGTCGTCCATGTGGGCCTAAAGCTGGTTGAATAGCGAGAGCATCAGCTCCGGCGTGTTGGCCTGCAGCATGTGGGATATGGCCACGGGCAGGTTGCCGTTGGCGGTGAAGTCGCCCGCCCAGTTGGGCGTCATCTTTGCTCCCCAGATGCCTTGCAGGCAGGGGGCATGCAGCCCTGTGGCAGAGAGCACGTTGTAGCGTGCCGCGTTGAACAGCCGCTCTATGAGGGCGAGGCTGCGTCCTCCCTTGGCCAGCAGTTGCTCGCTGCTGAGACTGCGGTCTTCGGCCGGTGCGCCAAGGTCTATCTTGACTCGGTCGTACAGAGGCTGGTGCCTGGCCACGTGCCTTTCGAGCAGGAGGCCGTAGCCGCCGAGCGAGTCGAGCGATGCCACCATGGCCGTGTAGGCCGGCTTTGAGAAATCGCGGGTCGGTTCCACGCGCGCAAGGAGCAACACCTCGGTGGCACCCGTTATTTCCAAGCCGCCGGCGCCGGGGCGCACGCTGCCGTCGCACTCGGCTATGCGCACGGCGGCCTTGTCGTCCTCGCCCGTCTCGGCCGACAGCTCCGCCATTATCCTGTAGGCCACGGCGGATATGTTGGCGTTGTACGGGTCGGGGTTGCCCCCGGCGTCGTAAGAGTTTTCCGACCCGTCGAAGGTCAGCGGATACTCCTTGTTGCCCAGCAGCTCCACCTGAGCCTTTATCCTGTCGGCGGCCCGCTTCATGTTGGGCCACAGCCTGAGGAAGCTCTCGCGGTCGCCCGTGGTGCGGTAAGCCTCGTATACAGAGATGATGAAGCCACAGTTCAGGTCGACCCACTTCTGTATGTCGCGGTAGTCGCGGTGCTCGGTGTCGTCCCAAGCCACGAGCGCCGACCGCTTCTCCCTTTCGCTGCCCACGTCCATGAGGTTCATGTCGTGGTGAATCTGCCCGTTCTTCATCTGCGTGCGCGCCCAATACTCCAGTTCGCGCCAGCCACATCTGGTCCATGGTGCCGAAGCACGTCCACTGCCCTTCGGCAAAGGCCACGCGCCCGTCACGCTTGTACATCGAGTTGATGACTATTGCCGACAGCGTGTTCGCCACCTGGTTTTGCAGCCAGTGGGGCAGCGAGGAGCTGCGCATGCCGTCGGCCAGCCTGACGGCGTTGTGCTTCAGTCGCGAGAAAACCTACAGCCCGCGCTTGGCTATCGGCTGCGGCGAGGCGTAAAGGTTCTTGTAGTGGGCCAGCTCGGGGTCGGTGTGGTCATACCACGCAACAACAAACCGTGCCGTAGCCGTGCCGCCCTTCCTTATTGTCTTCTCGCCGGTGCAGTCGGAGGCCACGGCCCATGTCTTCACGTATTCCGGGAACACAAACCGCAGCGACACCTTTGCATCGCGGTCGCCGCTGTTGGCCATGGAAATCTCGTAGAAGGCATAGGGCAGGCTCATGTTGTCGTAGTCTTTGTTGTCGAAAGGCGAGAAGGCCGTCATCGTGGCCTCTATGCCGTCGATGCATCCGAAGTTGACGCGGTGGGTAGGCCACAGCGCGTCGTCGTCGGTACGGCCGTCGGCAGTCTTGGCCCCCTTGAGCACCGTTGTACGGCCGTCTACCGTCATCTCTATGCGTGCGCCCTTCACCGGCTTGAAGTCATAGGCGTCGGCCGGGGGCTTCAGCATGGCGGCAAACGTGCCGTCGTTGGCGTTGTACTTTATGCCTCCGGCCCCGAAGCCGCCCAGCGGCGTGCCAGTGGTGCCGTTCACCTTCAGTTCGTCGAAGTCGTAGAAAGCCTTGCCGAGGCCCGTCACGCCGTTGCCTGCGGCCAATAGCGCTGCCTGTAGCAGCACGATTGCCAAAGCCAGTGTCTTTCTCATCTGATTACCTTTTTGCCGTTTACAATTACAATGCCCTTGGCGTCGGGCGACACTCGCCGGCCCGCCAGGTCGTAGTGTTGAGGCTCTGTGGCGCTGTTTGGCTGTGAGAGTGCCGGCGGCATTATGGCGTTGGTGCCGCCCTCGGCATTAAGCCCTAAGGACACGTTGGCAAGCCCTATGCCCTTGCCCGGGGCGTAGTTGTACAGGTAGAAGCGCAGAGTAGACACTCCGGCGGTGTGCTCGCGTTTCACTTCCGACAGTTCTATCGTGTGCTTCTTGTATTCCTCCGAGTTGTCGTTGCGCACAGGCTTGATGCCTTCGGCAAGCGTTGTCTCGGTGCCGTTCCCGTCAATCCACGCAATGTCGATGGCCGTGCCACCGGTGCCGATGCGTATGGCGTCGAACGTGATGCTTGACGGCACTATGCTTGTCCCGTAGCGTGGCCTCACCGCATAGTCTACATACGCCGCGTCGCTGGGCGTCTTGCTCTCTTCTGCGGGTGTGAATGTGGTGAACGTTATGTTGTTGTATGTAGTTGTCTTGCTGCTGTATTCCAAGCCTTCGCCCTTGGTGTAGGTAGCCTCTGCCACGTTGCCGTTGCCCGATATGCTGGCTGCCTGCGCGTCGCTGTTGCTGCCCATGGGCCATGTCACGGAGTCGGTGGTGGCGTAGTCGTATGTGGTGTATGGCTCGCCCGGCACGCCCATAAGCTCGGAGCCCTCGTATTGGCCCTCGGTGATGTCGGCCACGAGGCTGGCCAGGTATACGTCAAGCATGGTGTAGCCGTCGTTGCCGCGGCGGTTGCCGTCGTCGGCGTTGTCGGGGTCGAGTCCGTGCTCCTGCTCCCACGCGTCAGGCATTCCGTCGCCATCGGTGTCTTGCGGCGCCTCGGCCTGTTCCAGCTCGGGCCATGGATTCCAGTCGTCGGCGGCATCGTCGGGCCTAAGGTCTTCCACCGTGTCTATCAGTCCGGGCAGCCCTCCCTTCGAGCCCCTGAAGAGGGCCGTGCCCGTGGCAGCCTCCTCGATGATGCGTGCGTCGTACGAGTCGCGGCTCTTGCTGCACCCCACATACCGCAGCACCTTGTCGTAGGCCATGTCGGCCGTGTGCTGGTGGAACTCGGGTATCTGCCCCATGGCGGTGTAGCTCTTCAGGTCGGCGGCCGTCACCATGCCGTTTTCCATGCTGCTGTTGCCTTTGAAGGAAACGCCAAGCCAGTTGTCGGCCGTCACGTTGCCGTTGCCAGTCACCACGTTGCCGTCAAGGTAGTATTTGCCCCAGATGGCCGTCACGCCATTGCTGTGGGTGGCATATCCCGGTGAGATGAGCTTGTTGCGGCACGATGCCGTCTCGGTGGCCGGCCCCCACTTGTAATAGTTGTTCACGAGGTTTATGTGCATGCCCTCGGCGCCGTAGCACCCGTTGCCCGCATAGTTGTAGTTCACGCAGTTGCGCATGTCAACCATGTGCAGGTCGGGCCGGTCGTTGTGGTCGCCAGTGCCGAAGCGTGGCGTGCGCGAGCCGTGGTGCGCCAGCATGTTGTGGTAGAACGACGCGCCCAGTCCGCCCCAAATGGCTCCATAGCCGTGGGTGCCCTTGGAGTGCAGGCTCTCGCGCAGGCTCTCGGTGACGAGGCACCACTGCATGGTGAAGTTGGTGTTGGCGTAGAACGAGCAGCACTCGTCGGTTGACCAGCTTATGGAGCAATGGTCTATGATGACGTCGGTCATGAAACGCCCGCCGAGGGCATCGGCGCCGTCGGCCTCGTCGGCGTTGAGTTTGCGGTCGCCCATGCGGAAGCGCATGTACCGTATTATCACCTGGCTGCCTGAGACGCTGACGGGGTAGTCGGCTATGCAGATGCCGTCGCCGGGGGCCGACTGCCCTGCTATGGTTATGTTGCTCGCCGAGATGTTGAGCGGTGAGTTGAGGTGAATGGTGCCCGACACCTTGAACATTATCACGGCCTTGCTGAGCCTGGTCACGCCATAGCGCAGGGTGCCCTGCTCGTCGGAGTCGTCGAGGGTGGTCACGTAGTATACCGTGCCGCCGCGGCCGCCCTGCGTGTAGCGTCCGTAGCCGTCGGCTCCCGGGAATGCGGGCACCTGTGCCGAGGAATTGATGTTGAAGAAAGAAGAAAGTACGGCCAGCACCACGGCCACCTTTCTGATGCAGGTTGCTTCCATTGCAGTTGATTTTGATTTGGTTTTTGTGCAATGTTAGGCAAACCCCGGCACATAGAGGTGGAAAATAGCAACAGAAAAGGTGGAAAATGATTACTTTCCACCCTTTTCGCGCTGATTTTCCACATATTGCGTAGGTGTCATGCCCTTAGTCTTCTTGAACACCTTCGCAAAATATTTGGGGTCGTTGAACCCCGTTTGCCACGCAACCTCCTTGACCCTTCTCTCGCCGGCGTCAAAGAGTTGGCAGGCGCGCTCCATCCTCATACGTTGCAGCAGGGCGGCAGGCGTGGCGCCCAGTGTCTCGCTGCAGCGCTGGAACAGCATGTTGCGCGTCATGTTCATACTCGAGGCTATGCTGTCGATGTCGGCATCGGCGTCGGCAATGACAGAGTTGAGCACGCTGTTCAACCGAGCCACGAACGCCGTGTCTGCACCCACGACCTCGGGCTTGCCCGGGGCCACGCCATACCGCTGCGGGGCGGCCTTGGCCTTCTTGCGGCTCTTGCAGGCCAGGGCTGCGCCAAGGGCGGTGGCCACGGCCGCTGCCACGGCTATGGCGCCATGCCATGGTTTGGTTCCCCCGCCATCATCCCTTGCCTCGACATACCGGTCGATGGCTTTGACGTCTACCTCCATCATGCCGGGGATGGCGCCCACATACAGCAGGCTGTCTTGGAAGATGCAGCATTGCGACTCGCTGAAGGTCAGATTCTCGCCGAAGTCGGCCGCGCCAAACACATCGAGCCTGTCTTCGCCGAAGGAGTAGCGCATCAG
The DNA here is from genome assembly GCF_023336985.1 of Marseilla massiliensis. Lineage (NCBI taxonomy): Bacteria > Pseudomonadati > Bacteroidota > Bacteroidia > Bacteroidales > Prevotellaceae > Marseilla > Marseilla massiliensis. The sequence goes on from NZ_JAMBLP010000002.1 coordinate 342,102, forward strand.
CTTGTCGTCGGTGACCATCCACAGTGAGCTGTCGGGGCCCCATGCCATGTTCAGCGCATAGCTGTCGATGGCGCGCAAGGCCTTTGGCAGCCCGAGGCTCTTGCCGTGGCTTTGGCGCATCATCCCGTGCCCGTTTGTCGACAGGAGAATGGTGCCGTCGGGCAGCTCGGCGGCGCAGATCACGTTGTGCCTCTCGCTCGGCCGGCTGACAACGCCCAGCCCGGGCGTGCATATCCAGAAGCCGCGCGACGTGCAGACGGCTATGTTGCCGTTGCGCAGCAGGCTGAGCGAGTGCACCATGGCGCTGTCGGCCGCGTGGGCCTTCACCCGGGGCCTCTGCCTGTCGGCAATGTCCAGGGCCCAGAGCCCGTTGTCGCGTGTGCCCACGTAGAGCGTGGTGCCTACCCGCAGCAGTGTGAAGACCTGGCTCAGCGGGGCCATACCTGTCTCCGTGTGGTAGGTTACGCGGCCGTCGGGCGCCACGTGGCACAGGCCCGACGCGCGCAGGCCGGCCCACAGGCCTCCCCGCGGGTCGGCCGCTATGCCATACACGTCGTCGTTGAGCCTGAGCGGCGCCTCGGTGAGCCCGTAGAGCATGCTGTCCTTGCCGCCCGCCACCAGCCGTCCCCGGCTGTCGGTGGCAATGGCGCGCACCGTGGCCCGGAACGGCATGGCGGCCTTGCCGTCCCAGAAGCCCGCATAGCAGAACGGCGATGGCGTGAACGTGAGGTGGTATACGGCATTGTTGAAGTTGAGCCAGACGCCACCGCGCGAGTCTTCGTAATGCACCCTGAGGCGATGGCCCTCGTTCGACGTCTTGCCGAAGGGAATGCGGTAGCAGGCGCCGCGGCGTTCGATGGCAAGCCCGTCGTCGTCGACAGTATAGCGGCAGGTCTCTGCCCTGGCGGCAGGCCTGTCGGGCGCAGAGCGGCATTCAGACACCGTGAGGCTCTTGGTGTCGAGCGTCATTCGCTTGCCGTCCTCGTTGACGTAGGTCACGTTGCCGTCGGGGGTGGGCCTGAGGTCTTTTACCCTGCCTATGCGCAGTCCGTTGCGGTCTGAGCGTATGCCCTCCGTCTTGCCGTTGCCACAGCGCATCAGCCCGTTCCAGGTGCCTATCCACACCTGCCCGTCGGGCGTCTCGCAGATGCTGTTCACGTGGCTGTGGGTCAAGCCGTCGGCGCTGGTGATGCGCCTGGCGTGCATCCGGTCGCGCGCAACCGACAGGCATGCCTGCATGACGATGATGCAAAATATGATTGATGTCCTTGCAAACATACTTCTTTACGTATTGAAACCGTTGGTGCAGCAAGCCAATGGCTCCGCCATGCCTTCCGTTGGTGGCGTCGGGGTTGGTGCCCGCTGCGGGCGGCCGCCCAAGGCGTTGGCCTGCGGCCTGGGCTTCGCCGCGTGGCGTAAAGTCAGGGCGGGGGATGTGCTTCCGCTTCATTTTCCTTTTGTACGGGCTGCGGCCAATGCTTTGCCCGCTGTGCTTGCCATTGCATTGTGCAAGTGGCAAAATTACTGATTATTTGTGACAATCCCAACGCATGGCTTAAAAATAATGAGGCATTGTTTGGCATTGTCGTGTTTCATTGCCTGCCATGTGCCTTCATCCTCTTGCGTCCGCTTTGTCTCGGCGTAGTCTGCTACGCCTTTTGCAAAGTCTGCGGCAAGTCAGCATTTGCCCGCGTCCAGCGTGCGCACATAAAGGGCTGGGGCCAGCGCGGCGGCCATGACCACCCATTTCAGCGATATGCCGCCGAGCAGCATCGCCATGGGCACGGCAGGCGTCAGTATGGCTATTGCCAGCAGCGCCGCCCCGTTGCGGCATTGCCGGAAGAGCGCGATGTTGAGAATGCTGACGAGCACGAGGAACGTACCGCAGGCGTTGGCTGTGGTTATTACCGCCGTACGCACCAGTTGCCCGTTTTCGGGCTCGGCCAGGCTGTCGGCCTGCAGTCCCAGCCCCGCGCCGAGCGAGGCCAGGGATGCGAATATGAAATAATGAATGTAGGCAAACGGGAAGGCCACGCCGCGCCTGCCGGCGAGCAGCGAGCCCGTGGGCAGCTTGAAGTAAGTCCACCACATGGCGAACACCGTGGCGAGCGAGCTCACGATGACCGGCAGGGCCGACTCCGCCCATTGGCTCATGTCTTCGTGTACGGTCTTCGCGGCCATGCTGATGATGCCGGCCACGCACTCGCCGAGCACTATGATTACCAGCAGGCCGTAGCGCTCTGCTATGTGGTGCGGGTGCCACGGCGTGCCACCCTTGCGCTCGGCGATGTACGGCACGGCCAGCTCCACCATGGCGGCCACGGCGAACACCGCCGTCTGCGCCGCGCCCCCTGAAAACAGAGTGGCAGACCAAAGCGCCTGTGCCAGGGCTGTGCCCACGGCATACCTTAGGCAAGTGGCCCGGCCGGCCTCGTGTTGCCGGGCGGCGCGCAGCCATTGCGTCACCATGGCGAGCCTCATTATGACGAAGCCGATGAAAGCCGTGGTGAGGTCGGGGGTATGGAGGAATATGTCGCCTATGCCGGCAGCCAGGATCATGGCGCCAAGCATCTGTATGGCGGTGGTGATGCGGTAGGGCACGTCGTCGGTGTCGTAGGCCGAGGCAAACCAGCTGAAGTTCATCCATCCGATGAACACACACCAGAAGGCCATCATGTAGCACACCGCCCCTGTGGCATACATGCCTTCGGCAAGCATGTGGTGAAGCCCGCCGGCGGCCTGTGCCACGGCCACCACGATGATGAGGTCGAAGAGTAGTTCAAGGGTGGTGGACGTGCGATGCCTTTCGTTGATGTCGCGTCCTTCCATTCTGCGTATGGACATAGTTGTCTAATGTTTGGTTGAGGTAATGAATAGTTCTTTTGCCGTGTAGATACCGCGCCTGCCATGCCTTTGGGCGTCGGCAGGCGCTTGCGGCCGTTCCGCCGTTGCGCGTTGTGGATGCGGCCGTAAGATTACGCAAAATAATCTTGTTGTACAAATTGTTCATCCAATATTTTGAATTATATCGGGATGCGGGAGTGCAGGAGTGCAGACATTTGCATCGGGAGTACGGAATGCGGGATGCAGGAGTACAGACATTTGCATCGGAATGCGGAATTCGGGAGTACAGGAGTGCAGACATTAGCTTTTGGCTTATGGCCGTAACTATCAGCCCGCACGGCTTTCACCCTTAACACTTAATCCTTAATCCTTCACCCTTACCACTTCACCCTTCACCCTTAACTCTTCCCCCCTTCCTTCTCCTATATGTAAGCCGTCTTGTTTGCTTTGATTGTATTGTCTGTTTGGTTAACAAATATTAACAGGGAGGGGGGTAAATATGCCTTATTAATCTATAAATTTGTCAGGACGAGATGTTTTGACGATGTGTTGGGCTTGTCGTCCGGCGGGTGGCGTTCGGTTGCGCTTCATTCATTGCTTTGGTATGCTGAGTTGTTTGCCCTAAAGCCGTTGTTCCCATTCAGCCATGTCGTTGCAGAGCGTTCAGTCGGGTTTAGTGTTCACTTCATTATCATAATTCATAAAAAAATAGTGTAGGCAATGATGAAACAAAGCATTCTCATTTTTGCGGCCATGTCCGTTTCGGTTTCCGTTTTCGGTCAGTTGGCCCAGCGCCGGGGTGGCGCCCTTCCGCAGGCTGCCGCCCCGGAAGTGTCAGCCCGGTCAGAGTTGGCCCCGCCCCGCCATGCCCAAGGCTCGGTAGTGTTTTCATACAACTACCCCGAAGGGCTGAGCTGCCTCGGCACCCATCCGCGTGACGAGAGCCCGGTGTGCAACTACCTTTCTCCCAACAGCCTTGTCAACGGCAAGCATTTCCTTTGGGCCCCGCAGGGCAAGAAGGTGAAGTACGAATGCCCGGGCCCCTCTGTTGCGGTGGGGTTCAGTTGGACCCTTCCGGGCACGGCCGAGAAAACAGCCGTAGGCCGCGCCGCCGCCGCGACATACACCGCCCCCGGAGTCTATCCGTTCCCGGAGCTGGTGGCCTACGACGCCGACGGTGGCCGGTTGTCGTACCGGGCCGACGGCGAGCTGCTGGTGGGCGGAGTGGCAGAGATAACCACGGCCAACTGCAGGAAGTGGGGCGAGACCTACAGGCTGGGCAGCTATCCCCTCAGTGGCGGGGCTGGCAGCATAGGCGGCACCAACAGCGCCGGCATGGACGGCTACGGCAACCTGTTCATGACATCGCAGGCTGGGGCCCACATCACGGGCGTCAACGTCTACTTCGTCGCCAAGCCCGCGAGGTATGAGGCCGGGCAGCAACTCCTGCTGCGGGTGTGGTACCCGTCGGAGGGCTCCGACGGCAACATGGTGCTCAACGGCCTGCCCCTCGAGGTGGCCTACCTGCCCGTTGCCGACATACGCGAGGCCCGGCCCGGCGAGTGCTCGGCCCGTGGCGCCGCCGTGGGCGAGTTCCGCTTCGACAGGCCTTTGCAGATATGGGACAAGCCCCTGTTCTTTGTCACCGTCGAAGGGTTTGGCTCCGACCTGTCGAAGGCCGACATACGCATGCTCACCGAGGTAGACGGGCAGCCCATGGCCGAGGAGCAGGCGTCGGGCCTGCTGGCCCACAACTCGTTTGTGAGCTACAAGGGCTACGGCTACACCATACCCGTCAACTATTTCGGCACGCCACTTGGCGCGTCGTTCATGATATGCCCAGTGATTGACAACGGCGACGGCTTCTCGGCCAGCAAGGCCGATGCCGTTGGCGCCGCCTCGCCGGCCACACGCTTCAAGGCCGCCGGGCTTAGGCTGGCCGTAGAGCGCGCCGACGGCGTGGAGGTCCGTCTGGCCGACCTCTCGGGCGCCGTGGTGGCCGTGGCGCCAATGGTTGGCGGTAGGGCCACGCTCAACGCCCCGCGCCGCGGTCTCTACCTGCTCCGTGTGGTGTGCCGCGGCGGTGGCTCGTCGGTGGCCAAGGTGGTGCTCTGAGGCCATTGTGGACAATTCGGCCCGGTGGTGCCCACGGTGGGCATGGCACCGTTTTTTCAAGCAATATCAATCAACCCAAAACAGTCATTAATATGAAAAGGATTACACGTACATTGCTGTCGGCGGGGCTGTTGGCCCTGTCGGCTGCGGGGGCCGCACAGAACCATGTGTGGAAGTATGTAGATGCAGGCGACGCCACCACCTATGCCATCCGCGACGACGGCACGCTGTGGAGCTGCGGATGGAACGAGAAAGGCCAGCTGGGCGTGCCCGGGGTGGCCGAGCGCACCGCCGAGTGGCAGATGGTGGGGCAGGATGCCGACTGGAAGAAGGCCGTGGGCGGAAAGGCATACGCTTTCTTCATCAAGGCCGACGGCTCGCTATGGGCCGTAGGCACGCAGGAGAACGGCGTGCAGGGCACGGGCGACGGCGTTGACCACCGGCAGCCCGTGCGCGTGGGCACCGACAGCGACTGGGCCGACGTGGCGGCGAGCCGCTTCTGGGGCTACAGTGCCATAGGGCTCAAGACCGACGGCTCTATATGGGGATGGGGCTCAAACTCGAGCAGCCAGCTGGGGCTCGACGGGGCCGGGGCGAGGGTGACGCCCGAGCGCATAGGCACCGACAACGACTGGAAGATGGTGACCATGGGCGTGTCGCACACCATGGCCATCAAGGCCGACGGCTCGCTATGGGGCTGGGGGCAGAACTACAACGGGCAGCTGGGCACGGGCGACACGGAAAGCAGGCCGAAGCCCGTGCGCATAGGCGCCGACAACGACTGGGCATACGTCAAGGCCATCGACAACCGCACCTATGCCGTCAAGGCCGACGGCTCGCTATGGGCCACGGGCGACAACCACTCAAACCTGCTCGGCATGGCCCTCGCCGGCGGCGAGTATGAGCCGGCATACAGCGTGCTCACCCACGTCACTACGCTTGACGGGCCGGTGGCCCAGGTGTCGGGGTGCGAGCAGACAACAACATTCGCCATTGGCGAGGGCGGGGCAGTAACGCGGGTGTATGCCTTGGGCAGCAATGCCAACGGAGGGCTGGGCGACGGCAAGGGCAAGCTGCTCAGCGGCTCGTCGTCCGACATGCCGTTCTCGCTCGTGCCGGTGAAGCCGCTGCTGCCCGGGGGCATAGTCTGCTCGGTGCTCTCGTCGGGGCAGAACTACTCGATGGTGGTCACTGCCGACGGCAAGATGTATGGCTGGGGCAACAACCGAGGGGGCCAGCTGGGCGACGGCACCGAATACGACAGGCTGCAGCTCAGCTACTACAAGTCACCGATAGAGATACCGTGCCCGGGCGGGGCCACGCCGGGCGGGGGCTCACAGACAGAGATAACCGTCGACGCCGCCGCCATACCGTCAAACCTGCGCGACGCCGAGGTGGTGAGGCTCACCGGCACGTGGAACACGGCGGCATTCGGCGAACTGGCCGTGGCCCTGGGCACGTCGGGCTTCATGGCCACCAACAAGGCGCTGCGTCGCATAGACATGAGCCAAGCCGCTATTGAGCCGGGCACCGACCTGTATGTGCAGGGAAGCCTGTCGAAAAACGGAGCCTTCGTAAACTGCAAGGCGCTCGAGGCCGTGGTGATGCCCGAAGGCGGCGGGGCGGCCAACTTCGCCAACTGCAGCAGCGCGTTCATGAACTGCGAGAAGCTGGCCACCATCGACCTTTCCGGCTGCACTGGGCTTACAAGCCTCAAGAGCGCCTTCTCGGGATGCGCGTCGCTGCGGCTTGCCGACCTCTCGGCCGCCACGGCCCTTACCGGCATGAGCAGCATGCAGGGGGCGTTTTCGGGGTGCGCGTCGCTGTATAAGGTGGTGCTTCCGGCCGAGGTGACGTTTTCGTCGGGCACGTTTGCCGACTGCACCTCGCTGTCTGACATCGACTGGACGAGATATGCCGGCACGGCAGCCCCGGTGTTCTATGTGGGCATGTTCTCAGGCATAGCCGACCTGAAGGCCGTCACGCTGACGGTGAGCGGCGACGCCTATCCGCTGTTTGCCGCCGACGCCAACTGGAGCCGGCTCACGCTCAAGGCCGCCACGGCCGACGGTGTGGACGCAGCCGGCAGCGACGCCGCGCTGTCGTTCGACGGCACCACGCTCCGCACGTCGTCCACAATCGGCAACGTGGGCGTATACACGCTCGCAGGGGCCCTCGTGGCCGGCCGCCACACCGTGAGCGGCAGCTGGAGCCTTGCCTCGTTGCCGGCCGGTGCCTATGTGCTGGTGTACACCGACGGCGCACGGAAGCAGTCTGTCAGGATTGTCAGGCGCTGACGGGGCGTCAGGCAGCCTGTTCCCCATGGCGGGTGCGTCGCAAGTGGCGCACCCGCTTTTTTTTCGCTGGCGTTGCCAACGGCTCTGTGGGCCCCGGCCAAGGGCCTTTTGTAGCATGTGCCGTTCTGGGCTGCCGTACGGGCCGTTTCGCGGTGCCGGACGGCCTCCGCCGGGATGCAATACGGCAGGTGGCTGCGGGGCGGGCCGCATGGTGCCGTC